>JBBQEX010000001.1:0-266617 GCA_038321315.1 Haliangiales bacterium
CTGGCCTGCGATCAGCGACAGGGTACGGATCGCGTCGGGATCGGCGGTGTCGCCGAGCGCCCCGAGCAGCGTGGTCGCGCGGCCCGCGAGCGCGAGCGCGTAGGCGTCGTCGGCGACGCCGCTGCGGGCGGTCGACACCGAGAGCTCGGAGCGCAGCAGCGCGAGCGCGCCGGGATAGACGACGAGGCGCACGCGATCGGTCGCCGGATCGGCGCCGACCGGACCGGCGAGCTCGAGGTCACGCGGCGCGGCGAGCGTGCCGCTGCGATGCACGGTCTCCGGCTTGCCGGCGGGCTTGACCTCGATCGTGCGGAGCACGGCGTCGGTCGCGCCGATCGCGGCGTGCAGCTTGATCGCGCCGGGCTTGCCGGCGGTCAGGTGCGCGTACTCGACGAGGCTGCCACCCGCGGGGATCGTGCGCGCGCCGCCGACCGCGCCGAGCGTGCCGCCCTCGACAGTGACCTCGAGCGTGCTCGCGATCGGCGACTCGGTCGTGTTGACGACCTGCACCGGCAGCTCGATCGCGTCGCCGGTGACGAGGAACGGCGGCACCACGAGATCGACATAGCTCGGCAGCGTGCCGGCGAAGCTGGTGACCGCACCGCCCTGCGCGCCGCTGCGCGAGTGCGCGAGCGCGAGCACGTGCCACGTCGTCAGCCGATCGGGCACGCGAACCTCGACGCTGGCGCGGCCGTTGTCGTCGGTCACCACGAGCGGGTTCCACAAGAACGTCTCGGGAAACCACGCGCGCGTCACGGCCTCCTCGGTGTTCTTGCCCTTCGTGTTGCCCGGACCCGCGGCGTGCGGCGCCTCGGGCTTCTTGGCTTCGGGTGACACCGGCTGATCGCGGCCGGCCTCGGTCTTCATCATCTTGTACTGGCCCTCCTGGCGCGAGGAGTCCTTCTTGCCCATCTTGCCTTCGTCGAGCGCCATCCTCGTGCCGGTGCCTCCGGACTCCTTGTCGTCGGCCTCGGACGGCCGGTCGTCGTTCGACGTCGCGTTGCTGCGCGTGCTCGTGTCCTCGAGCGCCGCGAGCCCCGTCGCGCCGCTCATCTCGTCGAGCTTGCTGTGCTTGCGCTTGCAGCCACCCGCGAGGGCGGCGAGGACGAGGACGATCGTGGTCGCGCGGTTCATGGCTGCTCCTTGTCCACCCACTGGGCCCAGTTCTCGACATCCTCCGGCAGGCGCGTCCCGACGACGATCACCATGCGTGGATCGGTCAGCTCGAGCAGATCGCGCGGCAGGCGCGACAGCGTCAGCGTGCGCCCGTACGCGTCCTGCGTCTGGATCGGATCGCGCTTCGCCACCGCGGCGAGCGCCTCGGTCCACAGCCGCGCCATCGTCGCCGGCTTCATCATCTCGCCCGCGGGTGCGCTGGTCTCCCACGCGCGCGCGCCGACGTGGAGCTCGGCGAGCACGATGTAGAAGTGATCGGTCAGCTCGGCGATCGGATCGAACGCGCTCTGCTGGTGTGCCTCGATCACCGCGTCGAGCTCGGGCGGAGTCGGGATCGTGGCGACGCGGATCACCGTCGCGGCGGCCGCGTTCGCCCCGCGGATCCGGCCGAGCGCGAGGGCCTGACCGTCGAGGATGCCGAACGCCGGGCTCGTCGTCGTGACCTGCGGGCGCACGCGGCCCATGTCGTCGGGGCCGGGCAGCGGGACCAGCTGGCCGAGGCTCTCGTCGACGCCGATCAGCCCGACCGCGGCCTTGCCGCCCTTGCCGCCGAGCGTCGTCGTGATCTCGAGCGACGCCTTGGCGCCCGGCTTGTAGCTCGGCTGGCCCGGCTTCATCGCGACCGCGAGCTCGCCCTCGGGTCGCACGTAGACCAGGGCGCGCACGCCGCCGCCGCGGATCTCGACCCAGCCCTCGGTGTGCGGCTCGATCGTGAACGTCGCGGTGTGCCGGTCCTTGTCGACCGCAGCCTTGGCTTTGCCGTGGAGGTGCTCGAGCTCGAGCTCCTCGGGAAGCTTCTGCGTGTAGCGCGGGCCGCGCAGCAGCTCGGCGGTGACGGTCTCGCCGACCTTGGCGAGCACCGGCGACACGCGCAGCCGCAGGTCGGGCTGCGTGCCCGGCTTGATGCGCAGCTTGGTCGACGGCTTGCCTTCGAGATCCACGCTGACCGCGAGCTCGTAGCCGAGCATCGTCGTCGCCTGCGGGCGGGTCTCGCCGACGATGGTTGGCGCGGTGAGCGTGTAGCGGACGAGCCCGATCGCGTCGGCGGTCGCCGGCGCGGCGAGCTGCAGCCGCCCACCGACGTGCGATGCGAGGCAGGCCTGCGCGACGCGATCGCTCGGCAGCGTCTCCTTGGAGGCCGGGTCGCGCATCCACTCGCCGAGCTCGACGATCTTCGAGCCCTCGGTCGCGTGCCAGCGCAGCGCCTCGAGCATCGGGCCGCCGCTGTTCTCGGCGGTCGGCATGCACGGGCGAGCGCCGCGCGCCGCCTCGGTCGCGAGCTCCGCGAGATCGGTCGGCGTCTCGGAGGTCGACACGATCTCCGCGCCGATCGAGCCCAGTGGCGGATCGGTGTAGGTGAACGCGACCGCGTAGAGCCGCTCCTTGCCCGGTGGCAGGTGCTGGCCGCGGATCACGCCGACCGTGCACTGGCCGAGGCGATCCGAGCTGCCGACGACGGTGCGGATGCCGCCGCTCGCGTCGACCCGGATGCCGACCTTGGCGTCCCCATCACCGGCGAACCACGGCGCGCACGACGCGAGCGCCGGTAGCCAGCGATCCATCGCGACCTGATCGGCGAGCGGCGCGCCCTCGCTCTCGATCAGCTCGGTCGGCTCGCCGCGGGTGACGAGCGGCGGCGGCTTGCCCGGGCGATACGGCATCGCCGGGATCACGATGTTGACCGGCGCACCCGGATCGAGCTGCAGCGCGGCGACGCCGTCCTCGTCGAGCGTGGCGTCGGTGCCGACATCCTTGGGATCCCACGCACGCTTGACGTGGATCGCGGCGTTCGTGATCGCGCGGCCATCCGGCGTCGTGACGCGGAGGTACAGCCGGTTGTTCTGGCTCTGCACGAGGCCATCGCCGAGCTCGGTCACGGTCGACACCGCGATGCCGTCCTGGCTCAGCAGCACGGAGACGTTGCTCTCGACGCGATCGCCGGCCGCGTCGATCGCCGAGAGGTGCGCCTGCAGCGTCGCGGTCCCGACGAGGTCGGCCGGGATCTTCGGCATCGCGAGGTCGAACCGGCCGGTCGCGGCGCTGATCGCATGCTTCGGGAGCACCTTGTCGATCCAGTCAGTCGGCATCGGCCAGTCGCCGGCGTAGTCCCACCGGATGTCGACCTGGGCGTCGGCGACCGGCGCGCCCGACGCGTAGATCACGTTGCCCTTGATCGCCGGGGTGTCACCCGGCCCGTAGAACGACTTGCTCGCGGTCGCGTCGACGCGAAACCGGGGCAGCGTGAACGGCTTGACCTCGAACGCGACGACATCGGTCGCCGCCGCCGAGGACCACGACACGTGCCACTCGCCGACCTGCGCGCCGCGATCGAGCGGGAAGCTGCCGGCGACGACGCCCCAGTCGGTCGCCGCGGCATTCTCCTCGAGCAGCGTGTTGCCCTCGGGATCGGTGACCACCCACTTGCCCGGGCGACCGTCGAGCGGCGCGAGGTCGCGCGCGCGCAGCACGACCGCACGGAACTTCACCGAGTTGCCGGGCTCGTAGAGCGGCCGATCGGTGATCACGTGGACGCGCGCCGGCGTGTAGAGCGGCAGCGCGAGATCGATCGAGCCCTTGCCGAGCGCGCTCGTGTAGTCGGCGTGCAGCGTGTAGTCGCCGTCGGGGAGCTCGACCGGGAGCGTCAGCATGGCGACCTGCGTGGTCTCGCCGGACCAGCTGACCGGCATCGGGGTCGGCTTCTTCTTGGCATCGTAGAGCGTCAGCGTGATCGGCTCGACGTGCGGGACGTTGGTGGTCCGAACCGAGTCGGCCTCGGCGACCGTGAAGTGCGCGGTCGCCGTGAAGTCGACGCTGCCGGGCGCGCCACGGCGCAGGTTCGAGACATGGAGGTCGGCGGTCTGACGGATATTCCCGTCGGTGCAGGTCTGCATCTCGAGGCCGTACTTCAGGTAGGTCGCGCGGCAAATGTCCGTCGAGCTCGCGAACGCGATCAGCAGCACGAAGCCGACCGCAGCCCACGCGAACCACAGCTTCTCCCTGTCCTTCATCGAACCCCCAAGTGGCAGAGCGTAGCAGTGGGACCCTCGCGGTTCGACTAGACTCGGGGCCTCGATGGACCCGACACCATTCACCTTGCTCGGAGGCGCCGGACGCGTCAGCGCGATCGTCGAGACGTTCTACGACGTCATGGGCGAGCGCGAGCCGGTGCTCGCGAGGCTCCATCCGTGTGACGAGGCCGGCCGGGTCTCGCAGGGCTCGCGCGATCGCTTCGGGATGTTCCTCGTCGGCTGGCTCGGCGGACCCGACGACTACATCCAGCAGCACGGGCACCCGCGGCTCCGCATGCGGCACAACCGCGTGCCGGTCGACGTCGCGATGCGCGACGCGTGGCTGCGCTGCATGGCCGCCGCGCTCGATCACCACGGCATTATTGGCGACGTCCGCACGTTCCTCGACGGCCGGTTCGCCGAGGTCGCCGACTTCATGCGCAACGTCGGCTGAGGACGGCGTCGAGCACGTCGAGCGTTTCGGCGAGCGAGCGGCAGCGAAACACGCGCGGCTTGAGCTCGCCGGCGAGCGTCCCGAGCACGCCGACGTGGCGGCGGGTCACCGAGATCCCGAAGTGATCGCCGCGCGCCTCGACGTTGGCGACCGCGAGCGCGCGGTACATCGCGACGCGCTCGGCGTCGGTCGGCGGCGCGCACGGCGTGCCCGCGATCGCGGCGCGCGCCTCGCGGAAGATCCACGGGTGGCCGATCGCGCCGCGCCCGATCATCACGGCGGCGCAGCCGGTCTCGGCGCGCGCGCGCACGACGTCGTCGGGACGGACCACGTCGCCGTTCACGACGACCGGGATCGAGACGACCTCGCGCGCCTTCCTCGCCCAGCTCCAGTCGGCCGCGCCGGTGTGGCCCATCTCGGCGGTGCGGCAATGGATCGCGATCGCGGCGACGCCGACGTCCTCGAGCCGTCGCGCGAGCTCGACGATCGGCATGTGCGACTCGGGGCCGAGCCCGATCCGCGTCTTGACCGTCACCGGCAGGTCGATCGCGCGCACGATCGCGGCGGCCATCGCGACCATCGCGGCGGGCTCGCGCAGCCAACCGGCACCGGCGCCGCGCTTGGCGATCTGCGGGATCCAGCAGCCGCAGTTGAGATCGACGAACGCCGGGCGCGCCTCGGCAGCGACGATCGCGGCGCGCCGCAGGAGCTCGGCGTTCGCGCCGTAGATCTGGATCGCGGTCGGCCGATCGTCGTCGGCGAGCGTGGTCCGCCTCCGCGCGAGGCGCGAGTCCGCGAGCAGCTGATCTGCGCCGACGAACTCGGTGACGCACAGCGAGGCTCCGACGCTGCGACACGCGCGACGAAACGGCGCGTCGGTGACGTCCTCCATCGGCGCGAGCACGACCGGGCTCGTCGCGAGGAGCTCGGCGACGCTAGTCGCCATCGTCCTGCACGACCTTGGTCTCGGTGAAGCCGATCGGCGCGCTGGTCTTGCCGATCCGCCCGAACTGATCGACCCACGCGAGCACGAGCTTGTCACCGGCGGTCGGCATCGTCGTGCCCGATGGGCTGAACGAGCAGCGCGGCGGATCGGCCCACGGCACGACCGCCTTGGCATCGGCGCCGGGATGGACGCGCCCGTAGGCGAGCGCCTTGCCGGCGGTCGACGAGTACAGGATCACGGCGACCGCGGTGTCGGGCGGTGGCGATGACAGCGCCGCGGTCAGCTCGCGGTGCGTGCCGCGGCCCGAGCGCGACGCGGTGATCGTCAGCTTCTGCGGCATCGGCGGCGGCAGCATCATCGTCGTCGCCTTGGCGTCTCGCGCGTACTTCGCGATCGCCTTGCCCTTGGCATCGGAGATCGCGATGGTGGCACCGGATTTCGGCCGATACACCGTCAGCCCGGGCGCGAGTGTCGTGTGGTCGACCGCGACCGAGAACTTCCAATCGGTCACCGATGGATCGCCATCGGCGCGGTGCTGGCCGACCTCGGCCACGAACCCGACGAGCACGCCGCCGTCGCTCGGCACGGTCGCCGCCTTGTCGGTCACCAGGCTCGGCTGGAGCTCGGTCATCGCGCACTTTGCGGTCGCGTCGCGCGCCGCGAGCGCGAGCGCCGCGGTCATCGCCGTCATCGCGATCGAGCCGAGTCGGTTCACCATGCAGGAATGGTAGCCTGGATTTCGTGAAGCTCCTCTACTGTCCCGAGTGCGGCGACGTCGTGCTGATGCGACCCGAGCACCGCACGTGTATCTGCGGCAAGTCCGGTGGCCACTATCGCGAGGACGGCAACACCGTGGAGCAGACCACCGGCACGGTGTCGATCGCGCTGCACAACCACGACATGCGCGAGGCGTTCGCGGCGTTTCGCGGCGACCCCGCGGTGTGGCACCCGCTGATGGTGTTTCGCGCGTACTTGAATCCGCACTGCGAGACCGACGTCGTCTACGTCGACACGCCCGTCACGAACACGTAGTGCTTGCCGGTCACGAAGACCTGGCGGTGATGCTGCTGGAGATACTTCCGGTAGAACGCGACGTCCTTGACGAGTAGCCCGAGCTCGGGCTGCGCGAAGTTGCGCATGCGGGCGCCGTAGCTGATCTCGCCGCCGACGTAGCGGCCATTCGGGATGCCGATGATCACGGCACCGCGCGGCGTCAGGTGATCCTGGATCAGGCGGCGCAGGAGGTCGCGATCGTCGATCCCGGGGCTCTGCAGCGTGGCGATCGCGATCGCGAGATCGAAGCGCGCGCCGGGCGACAGCGGGGCGGCGAGGTCGGCCTGCAGCGCGGTGAACCGCGGATAGCGGGTCGCGGCCACGGCGAGCGCCGACGCGCTGTGATCGATGCCGACGACGGTGGCGCCCGGTGCGGCGGCGTAGACCAGCGCGAGCTCGTCGCCGGTGTTGACGCCGAGGTCGAGCACGCGTGCGTCGGGTCGCAGCTTCGCGCGCGCGAGCGCCTCGCGAAGATCGAGCACGAACCGCGGATCCTCGAGCTTGTGGATGCGCGCGAACGGCGACGCCGTGCCGTAGCGCTCGGAGACCTCGACGTCGGGCTCGGCGTGATCGTCGACGATCGGCGCGAACCGCAGGATCATCAGCGGCGGCTCGAGGCGTGGCGTCGCGAGCCGCAGGTTCAGGCGTTCGGCGAGATCGAGCCATACGCGCAGCGGGCGGTGCACGTAGCGCACACCCTCGAGCTCGACGATCTCGCCGGCGTGGCGGCCGATCGCGCGATCGGGGTCGAGGACCGCGAACTCGCACGCGCCCCCGTGCGCCTCGACGTGTGCGAGGATCGCGGCGAGTGGCTCGGCGCGAAAGGCGATCGGGAAGACGTGCAGGCCGCGACGATACTGGATACGCTCGCCGCGCTGTATGTCTGATTCGTTCGACGACGCGCTGGTCCAGGCGATCGCGAGCGACGACCCCGACGCGGTCGTCCACCTGTGCGACACCGGCATGCCGATCACGACGCGCGTGCTGCTCGCCGGCGTGGCCAGCGGGCGGCTCGGCATCGTCGAGACCCTGATCGCGAACGGCGCCGACGCGACGCTCGCCGACGCGCGCGGCATCACGGCGCTGCACGTCGTCGCCGCGGCCGGGTCGCCGCTCGTCGCGCGCGTCGTGAAGACCCCGCTCGACGTCGATCTCGCGGCGATCTCGGATGCGCCCGAGCGCGGCCACGTCGCCTCGATCGCGAAGCTGCTGTGCGATCGCGGCGCCGACGTCGACGCCCGCGCGGGCGCGACCCGGGCCACGCCGCTCGGCCTCGCGCGGTTCTTCGGCCAGCGCGCGGTCGCCGAGATCCTCCTCGCGCGCGGCGCCGACCCGACGCTGCGCGACTCGCTCGGTCGCATCGCCGACGAGCTCGCGGTGTTCCCGGCGATCGGTCGCGTGATCCGGATGTGCCGCCGGCTGCCGATGGTGCGCGCCGCCTACGTGACGCAGATGCACGCGCCGGTGACGCACCAGTTCACCTCGCCGGCACTCGGGCTCGACCTCGCGAGCCCGCTGCCGGCCGACGCGTTCGCCGGCTGGCCGACCGCCGACGCGCTCGTGGTGTTCCAGCTCGGCGACGACGCGATCTCGCGGCTCGTGCGGCTCGCGCCCGCGGTGTACGTCGCGCCGGGCCCGACGAGCGGGCGTGCGATCGCCTCGCAGATCGCGGCCGCGATCGATGCCAGCGTGCGCGATGCGCCGTCGCGCGATCACACGCACCAGTTCGCGCTCGTGCTCGCCGATGGCCGCGTGCCGGTGCTCGTGCGCGACTTCGGCCACGCGCTCGGCATCACGGTCGGCGATCACCGGTCGTGGTCGATGCTCGCGACCGCCGACACCGCGACGATCATCTCCGACGTCGCGGCGACCGCGCGCCAGTGGGCCGGCGCCAACCCGGATACCGCGACGCTGCTCGACATCGCGCTCGAGCTCGCCGACGCGCTCGGCGCCGAGACCGGGGAGCGCTGGACGATCGGCATCCCCGGCACGCCCGAGCCCTCGGAGATGTGGCTGCACGGCGCCCAGCACGATGCCGCCGCGGTCGGCGTGTTCGCGAGCGCGGCGAAGGTCACGGTCGATGGCACGACGCGGTCGACCGCGATCGCGACGCGGGGCGAGATGATCATCGCGCGGATGCAGGTCGTCACCCACGTGCGCGCCCAGCTCGCGGCCTACGCGCGCAACGTCGTGCTCGGCGAGCAGGTCCGCACGCTGGCGACCGCCCTGTGTGCGCGGCTCGCGGTGCGATTCCCGACCTTCCCGTGGAAGACCGTCGTGCGCGGCTTCCCGAGCCACGAGCGCGCGCTCGCCGTGCAGCTCGATTGCCACGAGGCCGACGTCGCGCTGGTCTCGGTCGGCGAGGACGCGCTCCACGTCCACGCGCACGACTGGGACGGCGACGTTCGAGACCTCGACACGTCGTTCGCGGCGATCGCCGCCGCGATCGAGCGCTCGTTCACCGCGATGACGCTCGCGAAGCTGGTCCCCGGCGTGCGCCTGCGCGTGCTCTCCGACGTCGGCCAGCTGGTCGCCGGCACGACCGTCGTGTTTCGCGAGATCGACGACCTCGACAACCACTACGGCCGCTATCTGTTCGAGACCGCCGATGGCCGCGAGCTCGCGGTCGGCGGCGACCTGTCGTCATCGGCCGGCGGCCCGCTCGCCGAGATCCACCGTTACCTGGAGCGCATCGCATGAAGGTCCTCGTCACCGGAACCAATCGCGGCATCGGACAGGAGCTGGTGCGCCAGCTCGCAGCGCGCGGCGACGAGGTCGTCGCGATCACGCGCGCCGACTGCGACGTCGGAGATCCCGCGAGCATCGCGGCGCTCGCGAAGCGGCTCGACGGCGTCGCGCTCGACATCGTGATCAACAACGCCGGCGTGTGGGGCGGCGAGCACCAGAGCGCGACGAACTTCGATCCGGTGGAGGCGATGGCGACCTATCAGATCAACGCGCTCGGGCCGCTGCTCGTGTCGCTCGCGCTCGTGCCGAACCTGCGGCGCGGCACCGCCAAGAAGCTCCTGCACGTCACGTCGGGCATGGGCTCGATCGGCGACAACACGAGCGGTGGCGCCTATGCCTACCGGATGGCGAAGGCAGCGCTCAACATGGCGTCGCGCTCGCTCGCGAACGACCTGCGCAGCGATGGCATCGCGAGCGCGGTCATCAACCCGGGCTGGGTCCAGACCGACATGGGCGGTAACCGGGCGCCGACGCCGGTCACCGATTCGGTCGCCGGCATCCTGCGCGCGCTCGACGCGCTGACGATCGCGACGACCGGCACGTTCCTCGACTGGAAAGGCGGAACGTACCCCTGGTGATCACGCGGTCGCGATGAGCCCACGCTCGCGCAGGGTGGCGAGTTGCTCGCCGAGCTCGCGCTCGACGATCTCCTCGCGCAGCCCGGGCCGGGCATCGAGGAATGCGGTCCACGCAGCCGACAGGAACGCGTCCTTGTCGAGCCCGAGCCGCGTACCGAGCTCCGCCGCACGGTCGAGGAGCTCGCGGAGATCCTTGGTCTGATCGGGGTTCGTTCGGGCCATGCCTCCATAAGAAGCATTCCCCGTGCCGCACACATCTGGCCGATCGGGTGGGGTCAGACCGGGCGGGTCTGGATCGGGCTCGACACCGTCAGCTGGGTCTCGCGCTTGTGCGTCTCGATCTGGATATCGAGCGCGTCCGGGTCGATCGAGACGTACTTCGCGATCACCGCGGCGATCTCGGCGCGCATCTCGGCGAGCTTGCCGCCTTCGAGGCCGGTGCGATCGTGCGCGAGCACGAGGTGCAGTCGGCTCTTGGCGACCTCGCGACTCGACTTGTTCTGGAACCATCCACGAATTTCAGTCCACATGGGATGCCTCCTCAGGCCGGCTGCGCGGACAGGCCGAGCGCGCGCCCGATGCGCGTGAACAGCCCGACGGGGGTTTCGGCCTCGACCTCGAGGCCGGCGAGCCGCTTCGCGATCCGCGCGAACTCCTTGGCCGCCTGGGACTTGCCCTCGAGGACCGCGGGGACGCCCTTGTTGGTCGTCGCGACGACCTGGTCGTCCATCGGCACGGTGCCGAGCAGCTCGAGCGCGAGGATCTCGATGACGTCCGACTGCGAGAGCATGTCGCCGCGCTTCACGAGGTGCTGCGAGATGCGGTTGACGATCAGGCGCGCCGGCACGTCGGCGGCGGCGAGCAGGCCGACCACGCGATCGGCGTCGCGGATCGACGACACCTCGGGCGTCGCGACCACGATCGCCTCGTCGGCGCCGGCGATCGCGTTCTTGAAGCCCTGCTCGATGCCGGCCGGGCAGTCGATGATCACGAAGTCGTGCTGCGCCTTGAGCTCGGCGACCATCTTCTGCATGTCGGCGGGCGTGACGGCGTCCTTGTCGTCGGTCTGCGACGCCGGCAGGATCCACAGGTTGTCGAGCCGGCGATCCTTGATCATCGCCTTCTGCAGCGTGCACTTGCCGCGGATCGCGTCCACCAGGTGGAACACGATGCGGTTCTCGAGCCCCATCACCACGTCGAGGTTGCGCAGGCCGATATCGGCGTCGACGAGGACGACCGAGTAGCCCAGCTGCGCGAGCGCGGTGCCGAGGTTGGCCGTGGTGGTGGTCTTGCCGACCCCACCCTTGCCGGACGTGATGACGATTGCGCGACCCATGGTGTGCTCCTTAAATCCCAGCCGCGAGGTTGCGCGGCAGCTTGCCCGTGTAGCGTTCGACGGTGATCTGATCGTTGACGATGTGTGCCAGCTCCGGCTCGGTGCCCGGCCGCTCGCCCTCGCCCGCGCGGGTGACGCGCCGGCCGATCCGCAGCTGTTGCGGCTCGAGGCGAAGCGACAGGATGAACGCGTCGTCGCCGCCGATGCCGGCGTGCGCGGTGCCGCGGAGGCGCCCGAGCACGACGATGTTGCCGATCGCCCGGACCTCGGCGCCCGGGTTGACGTCGCCGAACACGATGACGTGCCCGGCGTGCTCGAGGATGACGCCGGAGCGCACCGGCCCGACGACGACCTTGACGATCTGGTCGTCGACCGCGGGCGCGTCCTCGACCGCGGTCGGCAGGCGCGCCGGGATCGTGGCGGCGAGCAGCGCGCCGATCGGCTCGGCGTCGACCTCGAACGCGGCGAGCTCGGCGGGCGTGAACTGGCGGTCGATGGTGACCTCGTCCTCGAACGCCGGGGCCGAACCCGCGGCGAGCTGCGGCTCGGGGACGGCGTCCTCGACGACCATCAGCTTGGGCTTGACCGGGCCGATCTCGACGACGCGGAGGTCGTAGCGACCGGCGATGTCATCGAGGGCGGCCAGGACGCCGATCGGCAGTGCTCCGTCGGTCACGCGGACGCGAACGTCGCTGCCACGGAAGAACGTGGGTGCCTCGGCGAGGCGGTCGTCGATCGCGGCTCGGATCGCGTCGCGCGATGCACCGGCATCGACCACGATCTCCAGGCCCCGCGCGGTACCGCGCAGGATCGCCGCCGGACCAGGAGGTGCCGGCGCTTCGCTCAGCTCGGATGCAGTCGACGCGATCATGAATGCCCCTAATAAAACCGCTAAGGCATTCCCGGCAGCCGGGCAAATTTTTGGCGATCAGAGCGCGATCAAGATCGTCGTGCCGTCCCGGCCGGCGCTGCCACCGGTCCCGGTCACGACGTGCGCGACGAGCGCCAGCGCCTCACTCGACTCGCTGTCGCCGGCGTCGAGCTTCAGCACCGCGCGACCGGCTTCCCGCAGGCCGCGCAGTCGGATCGCCCGGGTCGGCTGGGTGCCGCCGATCACATCGAACATGTGGGAGAGCACCTGGACCAGCTCCGGCTCGCGACCGATCGCCTTCAGGCCCGGCGAGACATCGAGCGCCAGCACGACGTTGGCGCGCCGGGCCGCGCGCGCCAGCACGACAGCGACGTCGAGCTCGGCGGGCTCGCTGCCCTTGGCGAGCGTGCGGAACTCGGCGAACAGGACCTCGAGCTCGGCGAGGGCGCTGTGCAGTGACTCGATCGCCATGCGGTGGTCGGCGCTGGCCTCGGGACCCGCGAGCTCCTCGGCCTCACTGGTGGCCATCATCAGGCGCTGGAGCTTCGACGCGGCGTCATGGTTGAAGCCCCGCGCGCGCGAGCCGACCAGCGCGAGATCCAGGATGGCGTCCTCCGGCACTCTAGGACCATACGCCATGTGGCGATCCGACGCAGCCGCGAGGATTGCCGGTGCGCCGGCGTCGCACTAGGATCAGGATGCATGGGATCCCATGGAACGGAAGAGGCCGCCGAGACCGTGATGGTCGCGCTGCGTCGGATCGTGCGCTTCCTCCGGCTCGCCGATCGTGGTCACGGGCTGTCCGCGGCGCAGCTCTACGTGCTGCACGTCCTGGTCGACGCGCCGGCGCGCTCGATCGCCGAGATCGCCGCGCGCACGCTGACCGATCAGAGCTCGGTGTCGACCGTGGTCGCCAAGCTGGTCGCACGCAAGCTGGTCAGCCGCACGACCTCGAAGTCGGATCGCCGGCGCGCCGAGCTCGCGCTGACCGCGGCCGGCCACCGGATCGCGATCGCCACGCCGCACCTGCCGCAGTCGATGATCGTCGACGCGGTGCGCGCGATGCCGCCGAAGCAGCAGGCGAACCTGGTGCGCACGCTCGGCGAGCTGACCGCGGCGATCGGCGCCGACGCGATGTCGCCGCGCATGCTGTTCGACGACGAGACCGCGCCGCGAAGGCCGACCAAGCGATGAGCCTCCGCCGCCGGGCCCGCGCGCTGCTCGTCGCGCCCTCGCTCCAGCCGACGCTCGAGCACGATCACGCCGGCCGCTCGCCGGTCGGGCTCGATCGGCGCGACCTCGGGATCTCGGCGCTCGCGATGGGCGTCGCGGTCGGCGCGACGGTCGCGGCCGAGATCCTGATCCGCGCGATCGCGCTGGTCACCAACCTCGCGTACTTCGGCCGGCTCTCGGTCGGCGAGGCCGCGCCGCGCGACCACCACCTCGGTGCGTGGGCGATCGCGGTCCCGATCGGCGGCGGCATCGTCGTCGGGCTGATGGCGCGCTACGGCTCCAAGGCGATCCGCGGCCACGGCATCCCCGAGGCGATGGAGCAGATCCGGACCAACGAGAGCAAGATCCCGCTGCGGATGATGTTCCTGAAGCCGCTGTCGGCGGCGGTCGCGATCGGCACCGGCGGCCCGTTCGGTGCCGAGGGTCCGATCATCGCGACCGGTGGCGCGCTCGGCTCGGCGATCGGTCAGTTTATCCGCGTCACCGCGCGCGAGCGCAAGACGCTGCTCGCTGCCGGCGCGGCGGCGGGCATGACCGCGATCTTCGGCACGCCGATCGCGGCGATCCTGCTCGCGATCGAGCTCCTGCTCTCGGAGTACTCGGCGCGCACGGTCGTGCCGGTCTCGCTCGCGTGCGTCGTCGCCGGCGGGCTCCACGCGATCCTGCACGGCACCGGCGCGGTCTTCGTGACGCCGGAGCTCGCGAGCCCGTCGACCGCGTCGATGGTGGTCGCGGTCGCGACCGGCGGCCTGATCGGCGTGGTGTCGACCGGCGTGACCCGCGCGGTCTACGCGATCGAGGACGCGTTCGAGCACCTGCCGATCCACTGGATGTGGTGGCCGGCACTCGGGGCGATCGCGGTCGGAGGCATCGGCCTCCTCGTGCCGCGCGTGCTCGGGGTCGGCTACGACAACATCACGCTGGCCGTCGCGGGCGGCTTCACGACGGCGACGCTGGCGACGCTGTGCATCGCGAAGTTCGCGGCGTGGGCGGTCGCGCTCGGCAGCGGCACCTCGGGTGGCACGCTCGCGCCGCTCCTGACGTTCGGCGCCGCGCTCGGCTGGCTGATCGCGACCGCGATCGCCGCGATCGCGCCGGATGCCGGGATCGATCCGCGAGTCGCCGCGCTGGTCGGCATGGCGGCGATGTTCGCCGGCGCGTCGCGCGCGCTGCTCGCGTCGATCGTGTTCGCGCTCGAGGGCACCCAGCAGATCCACGCGATCGTGCCGATCGTCGGCGGCGTCACGCTCGCGTACGTCGCGTCGGCGATGTTGATGCGCACGACGATCATGACCGAGAAGCTCGCGCGGCGCGGCGTCGAGGTCGACGAGGCGATCGCGGTCGACGTCGCGGTCGAACCATCATGATGCCCGCGCGAGCATCGCCGCGCGCCGTGGCGATCTGCGCGCGCTACGGTCACGACGTCGTCGCGCCGCAGGGCCTCGGCCGCACGTTCCACCACTGGTTCGACGGCGACGACGGCCTGGTCGCGTTCGTCGACACCGGCGCGGCGTGGGTCGCCGCCGGCTCGCCGATCGCGCCGGTCGAGCGGCTCGCCGAGACCGCGCGCCGGTTCGTCGAGGCCGCGCGCGCCGTGAACCGCCGCGCCTGCTTCTTCGGCGCCGAGCGCCCGCTGGTCGACGCCGGCCTCCCCGCCCTGGCGATCGGCGAGCAGCCGGTGTGGACCGCCGCGCGCTGGCCCGACGTGCTCGCGAGCCACGCGTCGCTGCGCTACCAGGTCAAGCGCGCGCGCAACCGCGGGCTCGTCGTGCGCCCGGCGCTGCCGGCCGATCGCGCGACGATCGCCGCGATCGCCGCGGACTGGCAGACGCTCCACCGGATGCCGCCGATGCACTTCATCGTCGAGCTCGACCCGGTCGCGATCGCGCGCACCCGGCACGTGCTGGTCGCCGAGAAGGCCGGCGCGCTCGTCGGGTTCACCGCGCTGGTCCCGATCCCGGCGCGCGACCGCGTGTTCGTCGAGCACCTCGTGCGGCTACCCGACGCACCGAACGGGACGCCCGAGCTCCTGATCGATGCCGCGATGCGCGCCGGCCTCGGCGCCGAGGTCACGCTCGGGCTCGCGCCGCTGTCGGGCGCGGTGCCGTGGTGGCTGCGCGTCGCCCGCCGGCTTGGCAATCCGCTGTACGACTTCGCCGGCCTGCGCGCGTTCAAGGACAAGCTGCAGCCACACGCGTGGGAGCCGGTGTACCTGTGCGCGGCGCCCGATCGATCGCGGCTGATCGCGCTGCACGACAGCCTGCGCGCGTTCGCCGGAGGCTCGCTGCTCGCGTTCGGTGGGCGCACCGTGCAGCGGCTGCTCAGGGAATGACGGTGCCGCCGTCGCCGTCGCCGGGCGGTCGACCGTCGAGCGTGTCCTTGGCGTGGTACTGGTTCCACCACTCGCTGCCCTCGATCACCGCCATGAGCTGGACGCGGCTGCCGTGCGTCCACACGCGGATCTGGAACGCGTAGCCCTCGATCACGATCTCCTTGCCGCCGAGATCGTCGATCAGCGTGCCGCGATCGGTGTAGCGGTCCCACAGCTGCTGCGCGGCGAGCTCGTCGGCGAGCTCGATCGAGATCTGGTACGTCGCGCTGCCGTCGCGCAACACGTAGTAGTGCACGACCATGCCGGGCAACGTCTCGAGGTAGTGCTGGCGAAACTCGAAGTGCTCGTCGGGATCGAGCGCGATCCCGGGGCGCGCGCGCGCGAGGGCCGCGTACGGCATGCCGAGCACGACGCCGAACAGCTCGGACGGCGTCAGGCGCGCGAGCTGGCGGTTCGGGAGCGGCGGCGCGGCGACGACGCGGGGCGCGGGCGCGGGCGCGTGGCCGATCGGCGCGACCGGCACGTCGGCGCGACAGGCGATCAGGCCGATGATCACGAGCCGGTGCATGAGACCCGAAGCGTACTGCCATCCCCGGCAGTGCTGCCAGGACTGTCAGCGGGTCGGGCTGCGAGATCGCGCACTTGCGCCTGGCACGTCGACTGCTCTTGCCGTCGGCCATGACCAACATCGAATCGAAGAAGAAGCTGTCTCCTGCCACCGCCTGGTTGTTCGCCTTTGGCTCCGTCGGTGCCGCGATCGCGCTGTCGTACGCACTGTCCGGGCTCGGCCAGAAGGCCTCCGCCGCGATCTACTTCGCGGTCGTCGCCGCCGGCGCGTTCGCCTCGACCTACCTGACGCGCGCCCGGCTCGGTGGCGCGATCCTCGCGTTCGTGACCTCGGCCGCGCTCGCCGCGGTCGCGTACTACTTCCTCGTCGATCACATGATGCGCGCGGCGGTCACGATCGCGAGCGACGCAGTGTCGCTCGGCCAGCAGCCGACCCAGAGCGCCCAGGCCGGCGCGATGTTCGGCAAGACGTTCGGGATCTTCGTCGCCGCGATGGTGTTCCTCGAGACGATCATCGGCGGCATCGGCGGCGCGTTCGCCGGCGCCAAGGCACGTGGTCAGGGTGGGCTGGCGGCGCTCGGGTCGCTCGCGCGCTCGGCGAGCTGAGTCAGGATCCGCCACGTCAGGCCCCAGATCGTGTGGCCCTCGTAGCGCCAGCTCGGAAACCGCATCGTGGCGTTGTCGCGAACGAACTCGTGCGTGCTCTCGAGCTCGTGCGCGCGATCGAGCGGAAACCAGAACGCGGCGACCGCCTCGGCCCCGAGCACGAGCTCGACGGGGCGCGCGAGGGCGAACACGAACGGCGTGACCTCGACGCCACTCGGTCCCGAGCTGAACGGATGCAGCGAGTCCATGCGCCCGAGGTGGCGATGGTCGGCGAGGTCGAGCCCGAGCTCCTCGTGGGTCTCGCGGATCGCGGTGGTGCGGAGGTCCGCGTCGGCCGCGTGGAACCCACCGCCCGGCAGCGAGATGTGACCCGACCACGGGTCACCGTCGCGCGTCGCGCGCACCATGAGGAGCACGCGATCGCCATCGAGCACGACCGCAACGGCGGCGCGCCGCTGACCATCGGCGGGTGGCACGATCGTGTCCGCCGGGAGGCGGAGGCGTGCGGGGATCGACATCGGCGATGATGTACCATCCTCCTCGTGACTCGCGATTTCGATCTCGTCATCTTCGGCGCAACCGGATTCACCGGAAAGCTGGTCGCGGAGTACATCGCGAAGCAGCCGGGCAAGACCCGGTGGGCGATCGCCGGCCGCAACCAGGCCAAGCTCGAGGCGCTGGGGCTGAACGTCCCGATCCTCGTTGGCGATTCGGCCGATCGCGCCGCGATGAACGCGATCGCTGCGCGGACCAAGGTGATCTGCACGACGGTCGGGCCGTACGCCAAGTACGGCGCCGAGGTGGTTGCCGCGTGCGCCGAGGCCGGCACGCACTACTGCGACCTCACCGGCGAGGTGCAGTTCATGCGGCGCTCGATCGACGCGAACGATGCCCGCGCCCGCGCGACCGGCGCGCGCATCGTCCACACCTGCGGGTTCGACTCGATCCCGTCGGACCTCGGCACGTTCCTCGCGCAGCAGGAGTTCGTGCGCCGGTTCGGCAAGCCGGCGACGCTGGTGACCGCGCTGTTCGGCGAGTCGAGCGGTGGATTCTCCGGCGGCACGGTCGCGAGCGCGCTCAACATCGCCGAGGAGTCGGACCACGATCGCGACCTCCGCCGCCTGCTCGCGAATCCGTTCGCGCTCGATCCGGATCCGACGCGGGCGCACGCGGCCTCGCCCGACGACAAGGCGATCGGCTGGGACGCCGGCCTCAAGATGTTCACGCTGCCGTTCGTGATGGCGGCGGTCAACACGCGTGTCGTGCGGCGCTCGCACGCGCTCGCCGGGTTCCCGTGGGGCCCGAACTTCCGCTACCGCGAGGTGATGTCGACACCGGGCTCGGCCAAGGGTCTGGCGATGGCGGCCGGCGTGTACGCCGGGCTCGCCGGCATCGCGGTCGCGCTCGGCAGCCCGCGCCTGCGCGGCATGCTCGCCAAGCGCGCACCTCAGCCGGGCGAGGGTCCGTCGGAGCACGCGCGCACGCACGGCCACTGGAAGGCGCGCATCGTCGCCGAGGGCAACGGTCAGCGCCTGGTCTACCTCGCCGGCGACTCGGCCGGTGATCCGGGCTACGGCTCGACCGCCAAGATGCTCGGCGAGTCCGCGCTGTGCCTCGCGCACGACCCGCTGACCTCGCCCGGTGGCGTCACGACGCCGTCGATCGCGATGGGCGACGCGCTCGCGACCCGACTCCGCAAGGCCGGCCTGGTGTTCGAACCGGCGTGACGTCGACGTCCGAACGGATCCCGTTCGCGTATCGCGTGCTGCGCTGGTTCCTGCGCACGGTCGTCCGCGTGTTCTTCCGCCAGGTCGAGGTCGTCGGGCTCGAGCACGTGCCGCCGAGTGGGCCCGTCGTGTTCTGCGGCAATCATCCCAACTCGCTGATCGATCCGGTCCTCATCATCACGTCGTGCGGCAGGAAGGTGCACTTCGCCGCCAAGGACAAGCTGTTCGAGGGCCGGCTGATGCGCGCCGTGTTGCGCGGCCTCGGCGCGGTGCCGATCAAGCGGCGCCACGACACCGAGGTCGAGACCGCACCGTCGGACGGTGGCCCGCCGATCGACAACGATGCCGCGTTCGCCGCGATGTTCGACGTGCTCGCGCACGACGGCACGATCGGCATCTTCCCCGAGGGCATCTCGCACGACGCCTCGCACCTCGCGCGTCTGAAGACCGGCGCGGCCCGCCTCGCCCTGGGTGGCGCGACCCGCGCGAAGCGGGCGGTGACGATCGTGCCGTGCGGCCTCACGTTCATCCATCCGCGCCGGTTCCGCAGCCGGGTGCTCGTGCAGTACGGCCCGCCGATCGTGATCGAAGCCGATCGGCCCAGCGATCCCGACGCCGTTCGCGCATTGACCACCGCGCTCGACGTCGCGATCCGCCGGCTGACGATCAACGCACCCGACTGGGACACCGTGCGCGCGCTCGACGCCGTGCGCCGGCTGTACCAGCCGCAGGAGATCTCGATCGAAGATCGCGTCGAGCTGTCGCGGCGGTTCAACACGTACTACGAGCAGCTCGCCGCCGAGCCGGACGTCGTCGCGGTCATGGCGCGGGTGCGCGCCTACCAGGCCAAGCTCGACGAACTCGACGTCACCGATCGCGAGCTCGCCCGCGACCTGTCGAAGCTCGAGATCAGCGCGCGCGTCATGCGCCACCTCGCGCTCGTCGCGTTCTGGCTGCCGCTCACGATCCCCGGCGCGCCGCTCCACCTGCCGACCGTCGCGTTCGCGCGGCTCGCCGGAGCGCGCCTGACGCCGCGCAAGGACGTGATCGCGACGACCAAGATGGTGATCGGCATGCTGCTGGTGCTGCTGTCGTACGGCATCGCGACCGGCGTCCTGTGGTGGCGCTTTGGGTTGTGGACGGCGGTCGCCGCGACGCTGATCCTGCCGCTGTCGGGCTGGGCGACGCTGCGCGTGCTCGATCGCCTCCGGCTCGCGCGCCGCGGGTTCGGCGTGCTGGCGCGCCGGCTGCGGTTTCGGCGCGAGGTCGTCGCGCTGCGCGCCGAGCGGGCGGCGCTCGCGACGCGTGTCATCGAGGTCGTCACCGAGGTCAAGCCATCGTCGCTGCCCGCGCTGTTCCCGCCCGATCATCCGGATCGCCTCGACGTCGAGGAGTCGTGGCGGACGACCGAGCAGGCCGATCTCGACTCCGAGATGGACCCGTGAAGCCGCTCGTCGTCCTCTTGCACGGGCTCGCGCGCGGCCACGCGTCGATGAGCGAGCTCGGCACGCACCTCGTCGCCGAGGGCTTCGAGGTGTTCGGCGAGACCTATCCGTCGCGCCAGCAGTCCCTCGTCGAGCTCGCCGCCGGTGTCACCGAGTGGATCGTCCAGCGCGCCGGCGATCGCCCGATCTGCGCGGTCACCCACTCGATGGGCGGCGTGCTCGTGCGCCACCTCCACGATCCGCGCCTGCACTGGCATCGCATCGTCATGCTCGCGCCACCGAACCAGGGCAGCCAGCTCGCCGCGGCGCTCGTCGACGTTCGGCTGTTCCGCTGGTTCTACGGTCCAGCCGGGGCGCAGCTCGCGGACGGCTCGCAGTGGCCGATGCCCCCGGCCGAGTTCGCGGTGATCGCGGGCACCCGCAGCCTCGCGCTCACCAACGTGTCGAGCTGGACCGTCGGGCGGCGATTTCCGGCCGGGACGGCCAACGACGGCACCGTCGCGGTCACCGAGACCGCCCTGCCCGGCATGGCCGCGTTCGCCGAGGTCGATGCCACCCACACCTGGATCATGAAGTCACTCCGGGTGAAGCAGCTGGTCGTGCGCTTCTTGCGAAACGGAACCTTCGATTCGTGACGGCCGTGTCGTGGTTCTGTGACGTGGTTGAGTAAGATGCGCCCATGTTCGGTCGCTTCCTGCCGCGCGAGACCAGCTTCTATGATTTCTTCGAGCAACACGCCGGCCTGACGATCGAGGGAACCAAGGAGTTCCTCTCGATGGTCACGACCGGCGCCAACATCGCCGCGAAGTGCCGGCGGATCTCGGACATCGAGCACGAGACCGACACGATCACGCACCGCTGCGTCGAGGCGCTGCACAAGACGTTCATCACGCCGATCGATCGCGACTCGATCCATCGCCTGATCACCCGGATGGACGACGTCATGGACTACGTCGAGGCCGCCGCCGAGCGCATCGAGCTCTACGAGCTCACCGTGATGACCGGGGACGTCCGCGACCTCGCCGACGTGCTGCATCGCTCGGCCCTGCAGGTCGAGCAGTGCGTGCGCGGCCTGCGCACGCTCAAGGAGCCCCAGGCGACGCTCAAGCTCTGCATCGACATCAACCGGCTCGAGAACGAGGCCGACGCGATCCTCCGGCGCTCGGTCGCACGGCTGTTCAAGGAAGAGAAGGATCCGATCGTCGTCATCAAGTGGAAAGAGGTCTACGAGAACCTCGAGAACGCCTCGGATCGCTGCGAGGACGTCGCCAACATCATCGAGGGCGTCATCCTCGAGCACGCGTAGGCGATCATGCCCGCCGTCGTCATCGTCACCATCGCCGTCGCGCTGATCTTCGACATCTTCAACGGCCTCCACGACGCCGCGAACTCGATCGCGACCGTGGTGTCGACCCGCGTGCTGTCGCCGCGCGTCGCGGTCCTGTGGGCGGCGATGTTCAACTTCCTCGCGCTCTGGATCTTCAAGGTCGGCGTCGGCCAGACGATCGCGAGCACGATCTCGGTCAACCACAGCGATCCCGCGTTCGTCTTCGTCGTGATGTGCGGCGTGTTCGGCGCGATCGTGTGGAACCTCGTCACGTGGTGGCTCGGGCTGCCGTCGTCGAGCACGCACGCGCTGATCGGCGGGCTGCTCGGGGCCGGCATCACCTACGCCGGGTTCGGCATCGTCAACTGGGACAACCTGAAGACGACGTTCGCGTTCATCCTGCTCGCGCCGATCATCGGCCTCGTCGTCGGCTCGCTGGTCATGTTCATCGTGTACTGGCTGTTCCGGAAGTGGCGACCGCAGAAGGTCGATCGCACGTTCCGCATCCTGCAGCTGTTCTCGGCGGGCGCGTACTCGATGGGCCACGGCGGCAACGACGCGCAGAAGACGATCGGCATCGTCGTCATGGTGCTGGTCGCGAACGGCACGCTCCACCTCGACAAGGACAAGCACGTCATCGAGGGCATCCCGCTCTGGCTCGAGTTCGCCTCGTACGGTTGCATGGCGTTCGGCACCTCGATCGGCGGCTGGCGCATCGTCAAGACGATGGGCATGGGCCTCACGCACCTCAAGCCAGTCGGCGGGTTCTGCGCCGAGGTCGCCGGCGCGATCACGCTGTTCCTCGCGACGTTCCTGAAGATCCCGGTGTCGACGACGCACACGATCACCGGCGCGATCGTCGGCGTCGGCTCGGTCTACAACTCGCGCAGCGTTCGCTGGGGCCTCGCGTCGCGCATCGTGTGGGCGTGGGTCCTCACGATCCCCGCGGCCGCCATCGTCGGTGCGATGTGCACGATCCTCGCCCACGCCCTCGGCGCGTGGTGACCGCGCGCCACGACGTCATCGTGATCGGCGGCGGGCACAACGGGCTCGTGACCGCCGGGCTGCTCGCGAAGCGCGGCAAGAAGGTCGTCGTCCTCGAGCGGCGCCACGTGGTCGGCGGCGCGGCGATCACCGAGCAGCCGTGGGGTCCCGAGTTCAAGGTGACCGCGCTGTCGTACGTGATGTCGCTGATGCCGGCGGCGATCCGCGACGAGCTGGAGCTCGCGCGCTTCGGCTACCACGTGTACCCGCAGTTCCCGTACTTCGCGCCCCAGCGCGATGGTCGCTACCTGATGATGTGCGACGACCCGGCGCGCCGGCACGCCGAGATCGCGAAGTTCTCGACGCGCGATGCCGACGCGCACGTCGCGTGGGACGCCTGGCTCGGCCGGCTCGGCGCGCTGCTCGGCCCGATGCTCGCGCAGGTGCCGCCGAAGCTCGGCAGCAAGCGGCCGCGCGACCTGCTCGCCGCGCTCGGCGTGGCGTGGAAGTTCCGCAAGCTCGACCAGCGCGGCGTCGGCGACGTCACGCGGTTGATGACGATGAGCGTCGCCGATCTGCTCGAGGAGCAGTTCGAGAGCGACGCCGTGCGTGGCGTGCTGAGCGTGTCGGGCGTGATCGGCACGTGGGCCGGGCCGCGCTCGCCGGGCACCGGCTACGTGATGGCGCACCACAAGATGGGCGACGGCGGCGCGTGGGGCTTTCCGGCGGGCGGCATGGGTGGCGTCACGCAGGCGATGCGCGCCGCGGCGCTGCACTTCGGTGCCGAGATCCGGACCGAGGCGGCGGTCGGGCGCATCGACGTGCTCGACGGGCGCGTCCGCGGTGTGACGCTGGCGAACGGCGACGTGCTCGAGGCCGACGTCGTGGTCGCGACGACGCATCCGAAGATCACGTTCCTCGAGCACCTCGACGCGGCGCACCTGCCGGATGACTTCGTCGCCGACATCCGGCGGTGGAAGACGCGCAGTGGCACGGTCAAGGTCAACCTCGCGCTCGATCGGCTGCCCGAGTTCGCGTGCAAGCCGGGCTTCGATCCCGAGGTGCACGGCGGCACGATCGTGCTCGCGCACGGGCTCGACGACGTCGAGGGCGCGTTCCAGGACGCGGTCGCCGGCCGCGCCGCCGTGCTGCCGTTCGCCGACATCTGCATCCCCTCGGTGTTCGATCCGACGCTCGCGCCGCCGGGCAAGCACGTGATGTCGATGTTCACGCAGTGGGTGCCGCACCAGTTCGCCGAGGCGCCCCACCAGGCCGAGCTCGACGCCTATGCCGATCGTCTGATCGCGCGGATGGAGGCGCTCGCGCCGGGGTTCACCGCGTCGATCCTGCACCGCCAGGTCATCGGCCCGCACGCGATGGAGACGACGTACGGCCTGATCGGCGGCAACATCTTCCACGGCGAGCTGTCGGCGAACCAGCTGTTCCACATGCGGCCGGCCCCGGGCTTCGCCGATTTCACGACGCCTGTCGCGGGGTTGTACCAGGCGTCGTCGGCGACCCACGGCGGCGGCGGGGTGACCGGGATCCCGGCACTCCAGGTCGTCAAGCGGATTGTCAGAGACCGGGCTTAGGGTCGGCGCGTGGCGAAGCTCTACTTCCGATACGGCACGATGGACTCCGCGAAGTCGATGAACCTGCTCGCGGTCGCGCACAACTACCGGAAGCAGGGCAAGCGGGTCTTGCTCGTCAAGCCGCGGCTCGACGTCCGGTTCGGCGAGGCGAAGATCTCGTCGCGCAGCGGGCTCGAGGCCGAGGCCGACCTCCTGGTCGACGCCGACGCATCGCTCGACCCGCGCGACTTCGCGGGGCTCGACTGCGTGCTGGTCGACGAGGCGCAGTTCCTCGCGCCGAGCGTGATCGAGGATCTCCGGCGCATCACGGTCGATCCCGGCGTCCCGGTGATCTGCTACGGCCTGCGCACCGACTTCCAGACCAAGCTGTTCCCCGGCGCGCAGCGCCTGATGGAGCTCGCCGACGGCATCGAGGAGGTCAAGGTGACCTGCCAGTACTGCGCGAAGAAGGCGATCTGCAACCTGCGCTTCGTCAACGGCGCGCCGACGGTCGTCGGGCCGCAGATCCAGCTCGGCGCCGACGAGCACTACGCGCCGGTCTGCTGGGCGCACTACGACGAAGCGACCCGCTCGATCTCGACCGAAGCGCGCGATGCTACGATGCACCCGAGCTGATGACCCGCGATCGCTGGAACGGCGCACGCTTCGTCCCCGGCACCGGCCACTACGAGAGCTGGTTCCAGCGCGCGAACGACGCGACCGGTCGCCGCGCGTTCTGGATTCGCTACACGATCTTCTCGCCGGCCAACCATCCCGGTGACGCGGTCGGCGAGCTGTGGGCCATCGCGTTCGATCGTCAGACCGGCGCGATCGTCGCGGTCAAGGACGTCGTCCCGATCGCCGACTGCCGGTTCGATCCGGCGCGGCTCGACGTCGCGATCGGCGCCGCGACGCTGACCGACGGCGTGCTCTGCGGCGACGCGGCGTCGAACGGTCACACGATCGCGTGGGACCTGACGTTCTCCGGTGGCCAGCCCCCGCTGCTCCTGTTCCCCGAGTTCATGTACGGCACCAAGCTGCCGCGCGCGAAGTCGCTCGTGCCACGGCCGCTCGCGGCGTTTCGCGGCTCGCTCATCGTCGACGGCGAGCGCATCGCGATCACCGACTGGATCGGCAGCCAGAACCACAACTGGGGCAGCCGCCACACCGATCGCTACGCGTGGGGCCAGGTCGCCGGGTTCGACGGCGCACCCGACGCCTTCCTCGAGTGCTCGACCGCGCGCCTCAAGATCGGCCCGGTGTGGTCGCCGTGGCTGTCGCCGGTCGTGCTGCGGCTCGGCGGCGAGACGCTACAGTGGAACCGGATCGATCGCGCGATCCGCGCGCGCGGCCGCTACGCCGATCAGCAGTGGGCGATCCACACGTGTGGCCCCGACGGCGAGCTGACCGTCGAGATCTCCGCGTCGCCCGCCGACTTCGTCGCGCTGCGCTACGCCAACCCGCCGGGTGGCGCCAAGCTCTGCATGAACTCCAAGCTCGCGCGCTGCGAGCTCACGCTCGTCCGTCGCGGCACGACGACGCGCCTGGTGTCGAGCTGCGCCGCGTTCGAGATCCTCGACGATCACGGCCCGCCCGGCGTCGAACCCGTCGTGTAACCCTAGTTCAGATCAGCGCGGTGCTCGCGCCACTCGACGAACAGCTGGGTGAACCGCGGATCCTGCTGGAGCGGCACGAGATCGTTGTCGGTCTCCATCTTCTCGGCGTGCTCGTACTCGCGCTCGATCGCGAGCGCGACCTGGGCGATGGCGCGATCGATCTGGCCGGTCGCGGTGTACGCGCACGCGGCGGAGTGATGGATGTACGGGTTCTCGACGCCGTAGGACTGGCCGCCGTCGGCGAGCTCGACGGCGAGCGCGTAGTCCCCGAGCGCGTGCGCGTGGATGCAGGCGTTGTTCCATGCCATCACGTAGGCGCTGCGCACCTCCGGGTGGTCCTTGGACGGCACGGGGAGCGCGATGATCCGGCGCAGCATCGCGAGGGCCTGCGGGCGCTCGACGGTGAAGCTCGCGTTGTACAGGTGCGTGATCAGATCGCCGTCGTCGGGGAGGCGACCGAGGATCGCGTTCAGGTAGCTCGGCGCGTGGCGCGCGATGCTCGCGGTCAGCTCGGCGAGCTCCTCGCGCGGCGTCTCGGCGAGCGTCTTGGGATCCAGCAGATCGAGCGCGGCGTCGAGCTGCCCGGGTGCGTGCTCGGCGGCCTCGCCGACGACGAGCAACCGCACATCGCGGCTCGGCGCCGTGGCGGCGAGCGCGATCGCGTCGGCGAGACGCTGCTGGCGGATCATCACGATCGCGAGGTAGCCGGTCGCGTCGCAGTCGGCGTCGAACGCGAGGGCCCGGCGCAGCAGGCGCTCGGCGATCAGGGCGGTGCCGGCGTCGTCGGGGTCGTGCTCGAGCGCGACCTCGACGAGCATGCCGGCGAGCTCGCGCCGGCTCCACGCGCTCTGCGAGACCGCCCACGCGAGCGCGCTGTCCTCGCCCTGGCGCTCGAACCGATCGGCGAACGGGTTGCCCGCGAGCACGAATGGGTCGCCGTCGTCGTCGACCATCGCGCGTGACTTGACCGCGTCGTCGACGTTGTCGAACCGCGCCCACGCGATCGGCAGGATCGCGTGGATCCGCGACACGATCCACAGGAGGAAGTGGACCTGCTCGCTCGCGGTCGCCGGCACCGCGAACCGCTCGACCCACATGAGCGCGCTGCGGTGCGCGCGATCGTGGACGACGTCGGCGCGCTGGAACGCCTCGAAGCCCTCGGCGCGCTCGTCCTGGTACGCCGACAGCCACAGCGCGAAGAACGCGTTGATCACCGACTCCTCGCCGGGCATCGGATCGCCACCGAGCTTGACCGCGATGCCGAAGCTCTCCCAGTCGTACTCGGACAGGATCTCGGGATAGCCCTCGATCGGGAACCCGACGGAGTTCTCGAACGGCGGCGAGCCCGCGCGCCA
This sequence comes from Haliangiales bacterium, assembly GCA_038321315.1. Taxonomy (GTDB): domain Bacteria; phylum Myxococcota_A; class Polyangia; order Haliangiales; family Haliangiaceae; genus JABFXX01. Next base: position 26,934 of record JBBQEX010000001.1, read on the forward strand.
GTGACTCTCCATCTCGGTGTCGTCGTCCTCGTCGTCGTCCTCGTCGTCCTCGTCGGCATCCCCGGCGTCGGCCTCCGGAGTCTCGCCCGGCAGCTCGATGTTGCCGGGCACGATCGCGGCGGCGATCGCGCCGCTGACGTCGGGCGCGGCGTAGAGCACCTCGGCGCCGTCATCAAACAGCGCGGAGACCTCGGTCGCCGGCGCGTCGGACTGCTGTGGCTCGACCTCGTCGTCCTCGGCGTCGGACTGGCCGGGCTCGCTGCGCGTGAGCTCCTGCCACATCAGGCCGTCGATGCCGGTCTCGACCTTGAGCAGCCAGATCATCTCGAGCGCGTGCGCGGTCGCCGCGGCCTCGAGGGCCTTGCGCTGGCCGTCGACCTGATCAGCGGCCGGCGGGATCCACGGGGCCGCGAGCCACTGGCGCGCGGTGGCGTCCTCGAGATCGTGGCCCTCCTCACCGAGCTCGGTGATCCCGGCGGCGGACAGCGCGTCCCACAGCGCGCGCTGCGCCTCGGCCGAGAGCGGGGCCGTGCTGCGCGCGATCACGATGCCGCGTGCGAGGTCGTTTCGACGCGGCTCGAGGCCGACGAGCTCCACTCTCACCAGGATATCAGCATTCGATGATGTTGACCGCGAGCCCACCGCGCGCGGTCTCCTTGTACTTGCTGCTCATGTCGGCGCCGGTGCGCCACATCGTCTTGATGACCTTGTCGAGCGACACCTTGTGGGTGCCGTCGCCCTGCAGCGCGAGGCGCGCGGCGTTGATCGCCTTGACCGAGCCCATCGCGTTGCGCTCGATGCACGGCACCTGCACGAGCCCGCCGATCGGATCGCAGGTGAGGCCGAGGTTGTGCTCCATCCCGATCTCCGCGGCGTTCTCGACCTGCGCCGGCGTGCCCCCGAGCACCTCGGCGAGCGCACCCGCGGCCATCGAGCACGCGACGCCGACCTCGCCCTGACAGCCGACCTCGGCGCCGCTGATCGACGCGTTCTTCTTGTACAGCGCGCCGATCGCGGCGGCGGTGAGCAGGAAGCGCAGCGTGCCCTCCTCGTCGGCGCCCGGCACGAAGCGGCGGTAGTAGGTCATCACCGACGGGATGATGCCGGCCGCGCCGTTGGTCGGCGCGGTGACGACGCGCCCGCCGGCCGCGTTCTCCTCGTTGACCGCGAGCGCGAACAGGTTGACCCAGTCCATGATCACCAGCGGATCGTGCGCGGCGTTCGAGTCGTGCTTGAGCCGGCGGGCGAGCGCCGCGGCGCGCCGCTTGACCTTCAACCCACCGGGCAAGATGCCCTCGCGCTCGCAGCCGCGCTTGACGCACGCCTCCATCGCCGACCAGATCGCCGCGACGCGCGTGCGCACCTCGGCCTCGGGCAGGTGCGCGGACTCGTTCGCGAGCATCAGCGACGAGATCGCCATGCCGTGCTCGGTCGCGAGCGCGAGCAGCTCGTCGCCGGTGTTGAACGGGTACGGCACGGTGACCTGCTCCGCCGGGGTCGAGCCGTCGGCGGGCGCGCCGTGCTGGTCGACCACGAAGCCACCGCCGACCGAGTAGTAGATCTTCTCGACCGGACCGGTCGGCGTGGTCGCCGAGAACCGCATGCCGTTCGCGTGCAGCGGGAGCTTGTCGCGGCGATGGAAGATCAGCGCCTGCGTGGTGTCGAGCGCGACGTCGAGCGTGCCGAGCAGCATGATCCGCTTGCGCTGCTCGACCGCGGCGACCCGCGCCGGAATCGAGTCGACGTCGACCGTCGCGGGCTCGGCGCCCTCGAGGCCGAGCACGATGGCCTTGTCGCTGCCGTGGCCCTTGCCGGTGAACCCGAGGCTGCCGAACAGCTCGACCTTGACGGCGGTCGCCGCGAGCGGCACGACGTACTCGGCGAAGCGCTTCGCCGCACGCATCGGACCGACCGTGTGCGAGCTCGACGGGCCGATGCCGATCTTGAAGATGTCGAAGACGCTGATGTGCACTTAGAACAAGATCCGGGTGCGGATATTGGTGTCGAGCGCGGCGACCGCCTTCTTCACGTCCTGCGATACGTCGTTGTCGAGATCCATGATGAGGTAGCCGATGTCGGCGTCGGTCGCGAGCAGCTGCGCGCGAATGTTGGCGTTGCAGTCGGACACGATCTTGTTGATGTCGCGGAGCACGCCGGGGACATTCTTGTGGACGTTCAGGATCCGGTGCGTCTGCCGGGTGATCGGGAGCTCGACCTGCGGGAAGTTGACCGACCCGGTCGTCGCGCCGGTGTTGACGAGCTTGATCAGCGACGCCGAGACCTCGTAGCCGATCGCCTCCTGCGCCTCCTCGGTGGAGCCGCCGATGTGCGGCGTCAGGATCACGTTCGTCAGGTTGCGCAGCGGCGAGTCAAAGCCGTCGCTGTTCGACTCGGGCTCCTCGGGATAGACGTCGACCGCGGCGCCGCCGATGTGGCCCTTCTTGAGGGCGTCGGCGAGCGCGTCGATCACGACGACGGTGCCGCGGCTCGCGTTCAGGAGGCACGCGCCCGGCTTCATGAGCGCGATCTCCGCCGGGCCGATCAGGTTGTGGGTCGAGGGCAGCTCCGGGACGTGAAGCGTCACGAAGTCGCTGACCGCGAGCAGCTCGGGCAGCTTGGCCAGTGGCTGGTTGTTGCCCATCGGCAGCTTGGCGATCACGTCATGGAACACGACGCGCATGCCGAACGACTCGGCGAGCACGCCGAGCTGGCTGCCGATGTGCCCGTAGCCGACGATCCCGAGCGTCTTGCCGCGGACCTCGTGAGAACCCACCGAGACCTTGCGCCAGCGGCCCTCGTGGACCTCGCGCGAGCGATCGCCGAGGTGGCGCGACAGCACCACGATCTCGGCGATGATCAGCTCGGCGACCGAGCGGGTGTTCGAGAACGGCGCGTTGAACACCGGCACGCCCCGCTGGTTCGCGTGGCGCAGCCGGATCTGGTTGGTGCCGATGCAGAACGCGCCGACCGCGAGCAGGCGCTTGCCGGCGTCGAGGATGGCCGGCGTGATCTGTGACTTGCTGCGGATGCCGAGCACGTGGACATCGGCGACGCGCTCGACGAGCTCGGCCTCCGACAGCGCCGACTTCACGTTCTCGACCTGGAAGCCCTCGGCGGCGAACGCGGCGGTCGCGACCGGGTGGATGTTCTCGAGCAGGAGAATCTTGATCTCGGACTTGGGGAACGATGTGACTGACATCTACAGATCCTCGGCGGTGAACGTGTCGCACTGATCGAAGCGGCCCGAGTCGAAGCCGCGGCGGAACCACTTCATGCGCTGCGCCGACGAGCCGTGCGTGAACGTCTCGCTGTCGACCGAGACGCCGGCCTGCTTCTGGAGGCGGTCGTCGCCGATCGCGGAGGCCGCGGTGAGCGCGCCCTCGATGTCGCCAGCCTCGAGCAGGTTGCGCGTCTTCGCGCCGTTGCCCCACACGCCGGCGTAGCAGTCGGCCTGGAGCTCCTGCTTGACCGACATCGCGTTGCGGGACTTCTTGTCGCGACCGCCGGAGCGCGCGACCTTGGCGTCGGTCCCGAGCAGGTTCTGTACGTGGTGACCGAGCTCGTGCGCGAGCACGTAGGCCTGCGCGAAGTTGCCGGGCGCGCCGAACCGATCGCGGAGGTCGCGATAGAACGACAGATCGATGTACGCGTGGTTGTCACCCGGGCAGTAGAACGGCCCGATCTCCGACGACGATCGCCCGCACGCCGTCTCGATCACGCTGGTGAAGATGTAGAGCTTCGCGTGGGTGTAGGGCTTGCCCATCTCCTGGAACTTCTGCGCGAACGTGTCCTGGATGTCCTTGAGCGTGAACTTGATGTAGTCGACGAGGACCGCGTCGGGATCGTTCTTCGGATCGCGCGCCTTGCTCGGCGACGCGCCACCGGGCGAGGTCGCGTAGTTCGAATTGGGGGATGTCGGCGCCGGTGCTGTCGTCGTCGAGCTGCCGCCGACCACGAACTTGAGGATCAGGCCGATGACGACGACCGCGATCGTGCCACCGACGCCGAGGTGAATCCCGCCGAGCCCGCTGCCGCCACCACCACCGCGGCCGCCGAACCCGCCAAGCCCACCGCCACCTCCGGACGGACTGCCGCCCGAAGCGTTGGAATCATCGCGGACATCGACGACGTCGTCGTTCTCGGTTCCGGGCGTCCACTTCACTCCGAGAGGCTACTACACTCCGGTCCCATGTCACCGAGCGCCAGCAAGTCGTCGTCGGGCACGAAATCGAAGTCGGGCGCGAAGTCCGCGGTCAAGAAGCCGGCGGCACCGAAGAAGCCTCGCAAGACCAAGGCGGCGGCGGGCTCCGTCGGGCTCTCGGCCGAGGAGGTCGGCGAGGGCCAGCCGACCTCTGACATGATCAAGCTCGCCGCGCAGGTCGTCGCGGCCGGCGGCCTCGTGCTGTCGTCGTATCGCGAGCCGCTCGGCGGTCACTGGGTCGCGCTCGCCGCGCTGCCGATCGACAAGGTCAAGCCGACGCCGTACCAGCGCGAGCTCAGCAAGACGCACGCGGATCGCCTCGCGACCGTGATCCCCAAGGTCGGCCGCTTCCTCGATCCGGTCATCGCGGTCGCCGACGGAGACGGGTTCATCACGCCGAACGGCATGCACCGGCTCACCGCGATGACGTCGCTCGGCGCCAAGACGATCATCGCGCTCGTGATGCCGGAGCCCGAGATCGCGTTCCGCATCCTCGCGCTCAACACGGAGAAGGCGCACAACCTGAAGGACAAGGCCCTCGAGGTCATCCGGATGGCACGGGCGCTCGCCGAGCAGGGCAAGAGCGAGACCGACTGCGCGTTCGAGCTCGAGCAACCCGCGCTCGTCACGATCGGCGTGTGCTACGAGAAGAACCCGCGGTTCTCGGGCGGCGCCTACAACTCGGTCGTCACCAAGTGCGAGTCGTTCGCGACGGAGCCGCTGAGCAAGAGCCTGAAGCTGCGCGAGGCGCACGCCGACAAGTTGCTCGAGCTCGACGTCCTCGTCGGCGAGGCGGTCGTCAAGCTCAAGGCGGCGGGCTGGAACAGCGGCTACCTGAAGCCGATCGTCGTCGCGCGGGTCAACCCGCTGCGGTTCGCGAAGCTCGGCAAGGACGAGCGGGCCGACTTCGACAAGACCATCGACAAGATGATCGAGGGCGCCCGCAAGTTCGACGCGAGCAAGATCAAGGCGGCCGACATCGCGCTCGCCGCCACCGTCGGTGGTGGCGACGAGGGCGAAGGCTGATCAAAAGAAGTAGTAGTGCACGCCGGCGAGCGCGGTCGGGGCAGCGCCGCCGATCGTGCCGAGCGAGCCCGCGCCCTGACCGCCGAACGACACGCTGTCGGCATCCGCGGTCGCGATCACGAGCCCGAACGTGAAGCTGAGCGCGACATTCGCGGCGAGGAACATGCGGATCTGGGCGCTCGGCTCGATGTAGATGTCGGTCTTGCGCGACTCGCGCATCGCGGCGTCGAGGCCGTCGATGCTCGCGAGGCCGAGCCCGAGCCCGAGCCCGAAGTCGGACATCGCGGTCGAGTGGAGGTGATAGAAGAACCGACCGCCGATCGTGAAGTCGCTGTTGTTCTGGCCGCCGGCGTCGGCGTAGCCGAAGAATCCGCCGACGTGGAACTTGCCGGCGTCGTAGTTCACCGAGACGCCACCGGTCTCGCGGTTGATCGCGCTCTCGACGCCGACACCGATCGTGCCTGCCTGGCCGCCGGCGAGCGCCGTCGAGGTGGATGCGGCGACGAGCGCCGCTGCGATGAGGAGTTGCTTCATGCGCGGGATGCTAACATCGCCACCGCATGCTGTCGGCCGAGCTCGACCTCCGCGACCTCGACGCGCGCCAGTGGACCAACTGGTGGCGCCTGCTCGTCCCGCCGCGCGTGCTCGCGCTGCCGCGCTGGGCGCTCGTCGTGCTCGATCGCGGCACGCCGATCAAGATCGTCGTCGGCAACGTGGCGATCCCGATCCCCGATCACCTGCCGCCGATCGTGAAGCTCGATCAGTGGGCGAAGCAGCTCGATGCGTCCGCCGTGATCGCGCTCGAGCGCACGGTGATCGGCGAACTGTCGGCCGAGGTCGAGGGCGCGCTGCGTCCCGACATGGACTACGTCGAGCAGGGCCTCGTGGTCCTGCGCGCGCTCAAGGCGCGTGCCGGTCGCGGCGTGTGGACCGAGCCGCCGATCCTCGAGATCCTGCCGGCGCCGAGCTACGACGCGATCCAGCGCACGTTCGATCTGCTCGTCACCGATCGCACCGCGCTGATCGCCTACGTGATCGACGACGATCGATCGCGCATCCACAGCTCGGTCATCGCGGTGAAGCGCGACGGCGACATCGCGATCGCCGCGACGCACCAGGCGATCGCCGACCTGGTTCCCGAGGCCGGGTTCGCGCGCACCTGGGACAAGGACTACAAGCGCGTGCTCGAGGCGGTCGAGGAGCGCTTCGCGAAGCCATCGTTCGCGGTGTTCGTCGAGCGCGCGACCCTGTTGCGCGTGATCACCGGGCCGTCCGATCAGCTCGCGCGCGAGTGGAACGCCAAGCACCTGATCATCGATCCCGCGCCGACCTGGATGCTCGGCCTGCTCGGCGGTGCCGCGGTCGCCGCGATGGCGGGGCGTGCCGCCTCGGCGCTCGCCGCGATGCTGCCGAAGGCCACGCGCGATCGCGCGTCGGCGATCGCGCACCGCGCCGGCACCGCGATCAAGGAGTCAGGGCCGTTCGCCCAGCTCGGCTTCGATCCGCTCGAGCTGTGGTCGCGCATCCGGCAGTTCTACCGGACCTAGCCGGTAGCGATCGCTGCAACGCGCGCACGCGAGCGACGCGGGCAGCGTCTCGCCGCAGCGACACGCCCAGCCGATCGGGCGCGCCGGCGTCCCGACGACGAGCGCGTGCGTCGGCACGTCGTGGGTGACGACCGCGCCGGCCCCGATCATCGCGTACGGCCCGATCGTCACGCCGCACACGATCGTGGCGTTGGCGCCGATCGTCGCGCCCTGACCGACGACCGTGCGCGCGTACTCGGCCTTGCGCGGCACGTGGGCGCGCGGGTGGCGAACGTTGGTGAACACGCACGACGGGCCGAGGAACACGTCGCGATCGAGGATCACGCCGTCGTAGAGCGCGACGTTGTTCTGGATCTTGCAGCCGTCGCCGATCCGGACCGTGCCGGCCACGTAGCAGCCCTGGCCGATCGAGACCCGGTCGCCGATGTCCGCGCCGGCGACGACATGGGTCCAGCGCCAGATCCGGATGCCGGTCCCGAGCCGGGTGTTGGGGCGCTCGACCTCGGCGGTCGGGTGAATCAGCTGGGCGTCGCGCGGCACGTGTCAGACATGTGTAGCATCGTCGGCCCCGTGCCCAAGCGTCCACCGCGCGTCGTCCGCGAGCTCCCGATCCCGCGCGACCTGCGCGGCAAGGGCCCGACGCGCGCACATGCCGACGCGCTCGGCCAGCTGTGGCACAGCGACGCGATGATCTTGCTGTCGCGGATCCCGACCGGCTCGGTCGATCTCGTGGTCACCGATCCGCCGTACGCGATCGACAAGGCCGAGTGGGACGAGTTCGAGTCGCTCGAGGCCTACGTCGACTGGTGCGACACCTGGCTCGCCGAGGTCTCGCGCATCCTCGCGCCGCACGGCTCGGCGTACGTGTGCGGGTTCTCCGAGATCCTCGCCGACGTCAAGGCGCGCAGCGCGAAGCGGTTCGCCGGATGTCGCTGGCTGATCTGGTACTACCGCAACAAGGCGAACCTGGGCCGCGACTGGGGGCGCTCGCACGAGTCGATCCTCCACCTGCGCGGGCCGCGCTCGAAGATCGACGTCGACGCGATCCGCATCCCGTACAACGGCCACACCACGAAGTACCCGACGCGCATCCAGGCGGTGTCGTCGCAGTACGGCGGCGAGACCGCGCGGCGCGATCGCTGGGAGCCGAATCCGCTCGGCGCCAAGCCGCGCGACGTCATCGAGATCCCCGTGCTGTGTAACGGGATGGCGGAGAAGACGCCGCACGTCACGCAGAAGCCCGAGGCCCTGATCGAGCGCCTCGTGCTCGCGAGCAGCGCGCCCGGTCAGCTCGTCGTCGACCCGTTCTCGGGCTCGGGCACCACGGCCGTCGTCGCCGGGCGCCTCGGGCGCCGGTGGATCGCGGGCGATGCCGACGCGCGCTACGTCGGTGTCGCGCGCGAGCGGATCGTCGCCGCGACTACTTCAGCTTCGGAAACACGCCCATCTCTTTGACGAGATGATCGGCGCCGTCGAGCAGGTCCATCGTCCACAGGATGTAGCGGACGTCGACGTGGATCGTCCGCGTCGACGCGCTGTTCCACACGACGTCCGACGCGATGCCCGCGAGCGTGCCGTCGAAGGCGAGGCCGACGAGCTCGCCGCGGCTGTTGAGCGTCGGCGAGCCCGAGTTGCCGTTCGTGATGTCGACGTCCGACATGAAGTCGATCGGCAGCTCGCCACCGAGCGCCGCGTCCGCGTACGGCCCGTAGGTCTTCGCCTTGATCGCGTCGAGCACCTTCTGCGGCGCGTCGAACGGCTCCTTGCCGGTCGCCTTCGCGGCGAGGCCCGACGCGACGGTGAACGGCCGATCCGCCTCGTCCTTGCTCTCGGGCTTGAGGCCGCGCACGGTCCCGTAGGTCACGCGCAGCGTGCCGTTCGCGTCGGGTGACAGGAAGCCGCTCAGCACCTCGCGCATCGCCTCGGCGTACGCCGGCGTGACGAGCAGCAGCTCGCCGACCCGGGCGTCTTCCTTCTTCTCCTCGGCCTTGACGGTCGGCCACACGCGCAGCGCGGCCTTGACGAACGGATCCTTCGACGCCTTCAGCTGCGTCGACGTGCCGGTCGTGAGGAGGTCGAGGCGAAACTTGTCGTCCTCGATCAGCTGCGTCTTGTACCAGGCGTCGAGCGTCTTATCGACGAACGCCTCGTCGAGCTTCTGGCCCTTCTTGGCATCGAGCAGCGTCGCGAGCCACGGGCGCTCGGCATCCGGCATCGCGATGGCGCGGACGAGCGCGAGGCGAAACAGCTCGCGATCGAGCGTGCGGTCGTAGCTCTTGGTGAACTGCTTGGCCGCGCCGACCGCGCGCTGCAGATCGCGCTCCTGGAAGCCCGGCTTGCGCTCGGGGTCCGACTTGGTGCGCTCGTCGGCCCAGCGCACGAGCGCCAGCGCGGTCGACAGCAGCCGACTCCCGCCGAACGTGTTGCCGCGCGCGCGATCGGTCGGCGCGGTGTGCTGCGCGTCGGCCTCGAGCGCCTCGAGCTTCGCGATCGCCGCCTGCTGCGCCTCGTGCCCCGGCTTGGCGACCAGCGCCTTGATCTTGGCGTCGAGCGCGTCCTTGTCGGCGATCAGGCCGCCCTTGGTCATGCCGGCGAGGATGCCCTCGTCCTTGGCGAGGAAGTTCTGCGACGTCTGCTTCGCGACGGTCGCCTTGATGCCGGTGTCGTTCGGATCCTTGGCGTGAGCCTCGAGGATCGCGTAGCGCAGCTTGGCGTACTCGATGCTGTTCGGCAGCGACCACTCGATCTCGTGGTGCACCGACGCCGCGGTCGCGATCCGGTTCGTGCGACCGGGATACCCGGTCACCATCACGAAGTCGGCGGGCTTGAGGCCCTGGCTCGCGATCTTGAGGAAGTGCTTGGGGTGGTACGGGACGTTGTCGGCGAGCTTGCCGTCCTTGGTGAGCTGATCCGCCGGCATGCCGTCCTTGCCGACGTACGCGCGCTCGAACGACCAGTCGCCGGTGTGGCGCGGCCAGTTCCAGTTGTCGATCTCGCCACCGTAGTTGCCGACCGAGCGCGCCGGCACGTAGACCAGGCGCACGTCGCGGATCTCGAGGTTCTCGATCAGCTGGTACATGCCGCCGCCGAACAGCTTCGAGACCGAGCAGCGGATGCCCGGGCGGTTCTTCTCGCAGTTCGCGATCAGCGTCTTGCTCCGCTTCTCGCTCTCTTCCTTGCGCGCGATCGGATCCTTGACGTCCTCGAGGCCGTCGCGCATCGCCTTGGTCACGTCGGTGAACGCCTGCGCGACCAGCACGCGCTCCGCCGCGCCGGCCGGCAGCTCGTCGCCGCGCGCCTTCGCGAGGAACCCGGCCTCGACGAGGTTCGAGTCCTTCGACGAGTTCTGCTGCAGCCCGCGCTGCACGCAGTGATGGTTCGTCACGATCAGGCCATCCGGCGATACGAACGATCCGGTGCAGCCGTTGAGCGCGACGATCGCCGCGAGCGGATCGGCGAGCGGGTTCGCGAGCTGCTTGGCGTCGAGCTCGACGCCCATCTTCTTGAAGGTCTCGGCCTGGAGCGGCATCTGCGACGGCAGCCACATGCCGCCGGGATCCTGGAACGCGGTGCGGAACGGCAGCGCCGCGTCGGCCGCCTTCTGATCGGCCTTCTTCGTGGTCGCGGTGCGCTCCCAGTGCGTGCTGCCGAGCGATTCGACCGGGGCAGTCTGCTTGTTACCGGTGCAACTCGCGAGCACCGCGACGACAAGGAGGGTTCGAGTCATGCGGCGGACATACCGCAGAACTCATTCGTCGAAGGAGAAATTGGCGAAGAAGCTTTTGACTTCGGATTCCGGAACCTTCTCGCGCATCTCGGCGCCGAGGTCGCGCACCTCGAGCAGCTCGTCGGGAATCTCGAGCAGGAACCGCGAGGGCGTCCGCGGCACGGTGCGGCCGCGCGTGACCCGCGTGCACGCGCGCGTCAGGTAGAGCTTGCGTTGCGCCCGCGTGATCCCGACGTAGCACAGCCGCCGCTCCTCGCTGATGTCGGTCGCGTGGTCGGCGTCGGCGGCGTCGGTCGCCTGCGGCTGGAGGGTGCGGATGTGCGGCAGCAGCTCCTCCTCGAGCCCGATCATGAAGCACACCGGGAACTCGAGGCCCTTCGCCCCGTGCAGCGTGGTGAGCACGACGCGTTCGCCGCTGTCCTCGCGCTCCTCGTTCGACTCGAGCGACAGCTGCCGCAGGTACTCCGCGATCGCCTCGCGCTCGCTCTTGGGCTTCTTGCCCTCGCGCGGCTGGGTCTTCAGCTTCGCGCTGAACTTGGTGAGCGACGCGAGCAGGCCCTCGACGTTGTCGATCCGGCGCTGCGCGGCGGACATCGAGCCCGACGCGCTCTTCAGGTCGTCGTACAGCCGGATGTCCTCGATCAGCGTGCGCGTCGCGGCCACGAGATCCTCGCCCGCGGTGATCGCGGCACCGAGCTCGCCGACGACGTGGACGAGCTCCTGGATGCCGGTCTTGGTCGCGCCGCGCACGTCGCCGAGGCCCTCGATCGGATCACCCGCGAGCTCGTCGTCGTCGAGCATCGCGCTCGGATCGGTCATCCCGGGCAACGTCTGGGTCGTCCCGGCGAGCACGCCGCGCAGCGCGTCCCACAAGGAGCCGTGCTTGGCGTGCGCCACGGTGACCAGCTTGTCGACCGTGGTCGCGCCGATGCCGCGCGCCGGATAGTTGATCACCCGGCGCAGCGCGAGCTCGTCGCGCGGATTCAACGCGACGCGGAGGTACGCGATGACGTCCTTGACCTCCTTGCGCTCGAAGAACTGCTGGCCGCCGTACATCACGTAGGGGATCTCGGCGGTGCGCAGCTCCTCTTCGACGATCTTGCTCTGGATGTTCGAGCGGTACATCACCGCGAAGTCGGACCACCGGCGGCCGGCCTTCTGGAGCTTCCGGATCTCGGTCGCGAGCCACTTGGCCTCGTCCTCGGCGGTCGGCGCGACGGCGTGCGTGATGATCTCGCCATCGCCGAGCTGCGACCACAGCTCCTTGCCGTGGCGGTTCTTGTTGTTCGCGATCACGGTGTTCGCGGCGGACAGGATCGACTTGGTCGAGCGATAGTTCTGCTCGAGCTTCACGATCTTCGCGCCGGGAAACAGCTCGGCGAACCGCAGGATGTTCGTCGGATCGGCGCCGCGCCAGCTGTAGATCGACTGGTCGTCGTCGCCGACCACGCAGAGGTTCTGGTGATGCGACACCAGGTGCTTGACCATGCGGAGCTGCGCGCCGTTGGTGTCCTGGAACTCGTCGACCATGACGAACCGGAACTTCTCGGCCCAGCGCTTCGCGACCTCGGGATCCTTCTCGAACAGCCGGACCGGCTCGACGATCAGATCGTCGAAGTCGAACGCCGCGCACGACCGCATCATCTCCTGGTAGCGCGGGTACGCGAGCTGGGTCATGCCGTCGTACTCGTCGGCCGGGTTGCCCACGAAGTCGGCGGGCGCGATGAACTTGTTCTTGGCGAGCGAGATCCGCGTGAGGATCGCCTTGACGTCGTAGCGGCGCTCGCCGTCGCGGTTGGTGTCCTTGATGTTGCGGATGCCCTCGCGGAGCGCGCCGAGCTGGTCCGACTGGTCGTAGATCACGAAGCCGCGCGGCATGCCGAGGGCCTTGCGCTCGGTCTTCAGGATCTGGAGCCCGAGCGCGTGGAACGTGCCGATCGTGAGCTTCTTCGCGAGCTCCTTGTCGCCGAGCAGGTGCGCGATGCGCTCGCGCATCTCCTCGGCGGCCTTGTTCGTGAAGGTCATCGCGCAGATCGAGCTCGGCGGATAGCCCTGGTCGAGCAGGTGCGCGATGCGGAACGTGATCACCCGCGTCTTGCCCGAGCCGGCACCGGCGAGCACGAGGATCGGACCGGTGCCGTGGCTCGCGGCGTCGCGCTGTGGTGGGTTGAGCTTCGCGAGATCGACCACGGTGAGACCGATCTGCTAACACATCCGCGTGCGATACGAAGCGCTGGTTGCTGCGCTGACCGACGAGATCCCGAAGTTCCGGGTCATCCGGAAGGATCGCTCGCGCCTGCACCGTGCGATCCACCAGGTCCTGGTGGTCGTGACGTTCGGTCGGATGCGCGATTACCTCGACTCCTACCAGACGACGATCGGGCGCACGGTGTACGTCACGGCGGACTGGGACGCCTGGACCGACGAGCACCGCTACGTGACGCTGCGCCACGAGGCGATCCACCTGCGGCAATTTCGCAGATACACGACGGTCGGGATGGCGCTCCTCTACGTGCTCGTGCCGCTGCCGATGGGCCTGGCGTGGTTTCGCGCGCGGTTCGAGAAGGAGGCCTACGCCGAGAGCATCCGCGCCGCGGCCGAGGTCTGGGGCGCGGACTACCCCAGACGTACCGAATACCGGCAACACATCATCGAACAATTCCTGGGACCCTCGTACGGGTGGATGTGGCCGTTTCGACGCGGCCTCGAACGCTGGTACGATCAGATCCTGGCCTCGCTGGAAACGAAGACGTAGGTTCAAGGCACTCGTGGCAAACGATCCGATCGTAGGTATCGACCTCGGCACGTCGAACTCCGCCGTGGCGTACGCCGACGGCAATGGACAGGTGCAGGTCCTCGCTGACGACGCGAGCTTCAAGATCCATCCATCGGTCGTGTCGTTCCACCCGAACGGTGGCGTGGTCGTCGGCGCTCCCGCGAAGCAGCGCAAGGTGATCGACCCCGCGAACACGGTGTTCTCGGTCAAGCGCCTGATCGGCCGGCGGTTCCAGTCGCCCGAGGTGCAGACCGCCAAGCAGCGGATGCCCTACCAGATCAAGGAGGGCGGCAGTCACATGCCGATGATCGTGACGCGCGCCGGCGAGTTCGCGGTCCCCGAGATCTCCGCGATCATCCTCGATCACATGAAGGGGATCGCGACCGCGCGCCTCGGCAAAGAGGTCCACCGTGCGGTGGTCACCGTGCCGGCGAGCTTCAACGACGCGCAGCGCTCGGCGACCGCGACCGCCGGTGCCGTCGCCGGCCTCACGATCGTGCGCGTGCTCAACGAGCCGACCGCGGCCGCGCTCGCCTACGGCCACACCAAGGGGCTCAAGCAGCTGATCGCGGTGTACGACTTCGGCGGCGGCACGTTCGACGTCACGATCCTGAAGCTCCAGGATCAGGTCTACGAGGTGCTCGGCACCGCGGGCGACAGCTTCCTCGGTGGCGACGATCTCGACGAGCGCCTCGTCGACAAGATGGTCCAGAAGTTCCTCGCCGAGAACCGCGTCGATCTGCGATCGAACGAGGTCTCGATGATGCGGCTGCGCGCGGTCGCCGAGCAGACCAAGATCGAGCTGTCGCGCCGCTCGCGCGCGGTCGTGCGCATCGACGAGATCGCCTACGGTCCGAACGGCACGCCGCTCAACCTGCAGATCGAGATCTCGCGCGACGAGTTCGTCAGTCACGTCGCACCGATCGTCGATCGCACGTTCCCGGTCTGCGACGAGGCGCTCGCGCTCGCCGGCATCGGCGTCGACGCGATCGATGACGTGCTGCTGGTCGGTGGCACGACCAAGATCCCCGACGTTCGCGAGAAGGTCACCCGGTTCTTCAACAAGCAGCCGCGCGTCGACATCGCGCCCGAGGAGGCCGTCGCGATCGGTGCCGGCCTCCAGGCCTCCGCGCTCGACCGCATGCTGTCGCGCAAGTCGTCCGCGAAGATCTCCGCGGTGCAGGCCGCGATCGACTTCCCGCCCGACCCGACGAACACCGGCGAGATCACGCTCGGCGCCGCGGGCGACACGCAGGTCCGGCGCACGAATCCGTACGGGGCGCGTCCCGACACCGAGCGGCCGCCCACCGAGTACTCGGTCAAGCGCTCCGGGGCGCGCGACGAGTTCACCGGCGACACCATGACCGAGCCGGTCGAGCGCACCACGGCGCCGCAGGCCGTCCCGCTCGCGCGCATGACCCAGCCGGGGCGCGCCCAGACCGCGCCTGTCGCGACGGTCAAGCCGATGGCCAAGACGATGTACGGCGTGCCCGAGGCACCCGGTGCGCCCCAGGAGATCTACGAGCTCGAGCCGTCGGCGCACACGATCATGCCGAACGCGCCGCGCACGACCGCGCCCGCGAGCGTCCCGCCACCGCCGCGGATGACGCAGGCCGTGCCCGTCGTTCCACCGCCGACGCCACCGCCGCCGCGCTCGACCTCACCACGGCCGGTCACGCGTGCGCCGGCACCGACGCAGCAGCAGGTCGCCCAGATCCCACCCATCCTCCCACCGACGGCACCGACGCTATATCCGACGTCCGCGCCGAGCGCGCCGACGATGTTCCCCGGTGCGCGTCCGGTCGCGGCTGCCGGACTTGGCCTCGTGCTCGACGCGCTCGACAGCGAGCACGTCGGGCCCAAGCCCGTCACGTCGCCCGGCGTGTTCGCCCCGAGCGATCCCGACACGCTCACCCGGCCCGATCCTCAGTTCAGGTTGCCGACGTTCGCCGATCCGGATCTCGAGCCATCGTCCGCGGGCTCCACCGCCAAGGGATTCCACCCGCCCGCGGCCGCACCCACCCAGACCGTGCGCGCGGCGGTGCCCACCGTCCTCGATGTCACGCCGCGCGGCCTCGGCATCGGCACCGTCGCCGGCTTCTGCGAGGAGCTGATCCGGCGCAACGCGCGCTTGCCCACCGAGGCCATCAAGCTGTTCACCACGGTGCGCGACCAGCAGGACGTCGTCCGCATCGTCGTCTGCCAGGGCGAGTCGCGGCGGCTCGACAACAACACCGTCATCGGCGACCTCAAGCTCGAGAACCTGCCGCCGCGTCCGCGTGGCGAGACCTCCATCGAGGTCACGTTCCAGCTCGATGCCTCCGGCATCTTGCAGGTCCGCGCGCGCGACTCCAAGACCGGCAAGGAGCAGCGCGCCTCGCTCGACCTCGTTGGCAACATGACCGACGCCGAGGTCGGCGTCTCGCGCGACCGCCTCGCCGCCCTGCGGCGCTGATGGATGGGGGACGGTTTCAGCTCTGGCCCCTTTTGCGCCTGTGAATTGGGGACGGTTTCAGCTCTGGCCCCTTTTGCCGAGCAGGTTGCGCGCACGCGAAATCACGCCCAGCTCTTCCTTCGTCGTCCGATGTGTCCAGTGCCGGGACACCGACGTCGCACTGATTCCGAGGGCACGGCCGATATCTGCCGACACGATTCCGAATGATCTTGCGAGCTTCACGACGCCTCGGCGTGCATGCGAGGCATCACGTGCTGCGGTTCGTGACGCGATCCGATTTTCAGGGACGCCACTCACGTTCGCGATCGCGGTGATGATCGACTCGACGGAGATTCGAACGATCGTGCCCGGTCGCGCGACGATCGGAACCTCACACCGGTCCCCGTTCGTGGGTGTGCCGAGCTCGACGCTGCCCCGCCGCCGCGCCGTTGTTCGAATAGCGGCCAAAGGAGCAGATGCGATGTTCGCGTCGACGGTGAGGTTGACCCAATCATCGAACGCCTCGGGATGATCCTTGAAGCCCGCGCGACTCAGGCCCTCGGCAACCGACAACCAGGAGGACGAGGACACGCTTGCCCGGTATGCGTTGTGGCTCGTCCACGAGCTATCCCGCGCGAGCGCGACGACGCGGGCGCGGACCGGATTGTTGTGGATGTACGCGATGAGCTCGCCTTCGCGTTCGGGCGGGAAAGCGTAGGCCGCCGGCCGGTCTGCAAACAGGGGACCGAGCCGCCCGTGCCTGCGGTTCATCCACTGGCTGAAAGGTGAGTTGACGCGCTTGGCCCACGACTCGAGTGGAGATTCGCCTGCCACCACCGCCACATGAATGTGGTTACTCATGACCGCATAGGCCAGACATCTCCAGTCTGACTCGCCGAATGCGCGTGCGAGAAGCATGCGGTAGCGCTCGCGTTCCGTGTCGTCGCGAATGAACCAGTCGCGATCGACGAAGCGCGAGATCACGTGGTGAACCATGCCGGGAGCGATCGAGCGAGCCATGCGCATGGTGGGCGCTTCGACCGGGACCGCGAACGGTTGCGTCCAAAGAGGGCCAGAGCTGAAACCGTCCCCAATTCACAGCCGCATCCCCAATTCACAGCCGCAAAAGGGGCCAGAGCTGAAACCGTCCCCCTATAGGCGGACTGGAAGGCCAGCAGCAGCGAGGAACGTCTTGGCGTCGCCGATGGTGTGCTGGCCGAAGTGGAAGATGGTCGCGGCGAGCACGGCGTCGGCGCCGGCGCGCAAGCCTTCGGCGAGGTGCTCGAGGGTACCCACGCCACCGGAGGCGATGACGGGCACGGTGACGCGCGCGTTGACGGCCTGCAGCAACGCGAGGTCGTAGCCCTGGCCGGTGCCGTCGCGGTCCATGCTGGTCAGCAGGAGCTCACCAGCCCCGAGCTCGGCGACGCGGGCGCACCAGTCGAGGACGTCGAGGCCCTCGGGCGTGCGGCCGCCGTGGCTGAAGACCTCCCAGTGGTCGCCGACGCGCTTGGCGTCGACCGCGACGACGATGGCCTGGCTGCCGAAGCGCGTGGCGATCGCGGCGATCAGCGCCGGCGTCCGGATCGCGGCGGTGTTGACCGCGATCTTGTCGGCACCGGCGTCGAGCAGGCGCTCGGCGTCCTCGACGCTGCGCACGCCGCCGCCGACCGTGAGCGGCGCGAACACCTGGTCCGCCGTGCGCGCGACGACGTCGACGAGCGTCGAGCGGCCCTCGGGCGACGCCGAGATGTCCAGGAAGCAGACCTCGTCGGCGCCCTGGGCGTCGTAGGCCGCAGCCTGCTCGACGGGATCGCCCGCGTCGCGCAGCTGCACGAAGTTGATGCCCTTGACGACGCGCCCGTTGGCGACGTCGAGGCACGGGATGATGCGGCGCGCGACGGTCACGCGACGACTCCGTGCGCGACGTCGACGGCCTCGCGTACCGTGAAGCGCTTGTCGTACAGCGCGCGCCCGACGACGACCGCGGTGCAGCCCGCGTCGCGGAGGCGCCGAAGATCGTCGAGCGTGCCAACGCCGCCCGACGCGATCACCTCGCAGCCCGGGACCGCGCGCGCGAGTGCCATCGTGCCCTCGATGTTGGCGCCGCCGCGGAGTCCGTCGCGCGAGACATCGGTGTACAGCAGCGCCGCGGCGCCCCAGGCGGCCGCGCGCGTGCCGAGCTCGATCGCGGTGACGTCGCCGCTCGCGGTCCAGCCCTCGACCGCGACGATGCCGTCGCGCGCATCGACCGCGACGACGATCTTGCCCGGATGGGCGCGACACGCCGCCTCGACCAGCGCCGGATCGCGCACCGCGGCGGTCCCGAGCACGACGTGCGCGACGCCGAGCGCGAGGACCGCCTCGATCGTCGCGCGATCGCGAATGCCGCCGCCGACCTCGACCGGGATCGACGACGCGGCCACGATCGCGGTGATCAGCGAGGCCTGCCGCTTGCCGTCGAACGCGCCGTCGAGATCGACGACATGCAAGCGGTCGGCGCCGTCGCGCGCGAGCTCCGCGACGAGCTCCGCCGGGCGCGCGTGAAACACCGTCGCCCGCGCGCGCTCGCCGGCCTCGAGGCGCACGGCCTGGCCATCGAGCAGATCGATCGCCGGGAACAGCTTCATGCGCGCACGAAGTTCGCGAGGATCGCGAGCCCGACGGCCTGGCTCTTCTCGGGGTGGAACTGACAGGCGAACACGTTGTCCTTGCGGATCGCGGCGCAGAACGGCGTGCCGTGCTCGGCCTCGAGCGCGACGATCGCGCGATCGGCCGGCACCGCGTGATAGCTGTGCACGAAGTACACGTACGGCGCCTCGGGCAGGCCTGCCATCATCGCATCCCCGACGCCGCGCACCTGGTTCCAGCCCATGTGCGGGACCTTCAGGCCGGCGGTCGCCGCGAACTTCACGACGCGACCTGGCAGGATCCCGAGGCCGACGTGCTCGCCGTGCTCCTCGCTGGCATCGAACAGCACCTGGAGCCCGAGGCAGATCCCGAGATACGGCTTGCCGCTCGCGATCGCGTCGCGCAACGGATCGAGCAGGTCGCGGTCGACCAGCCCGCGCATGAACATCGCGAACGCGCCCTGCCCCGGGACGACGATCTTGTCGGCGCGACGGATCACCTCGGGATCCCGCGTGCGCACGACCTCACCACCGGCTCGCGCGAGCGCGCGCTCGACGGAGCGCAGGTTGCCGGAGCACGCGTCGACCAGCGCGATCACGTCGTGAGCGTGCCCTTGGTCGACGGGACCGCGCCGCCGAGCCGCGGGTCGATCTTGGTCGCCATGTCGCACGCGCGCGCGAACGCCTTGAAGATGCACTCGATCGTGTGGTGCGCGTTGCCGCCGTAGTGGAGCAGCACGTGGAGGTTGCACTGCGCGCGGGTCGCGAATGCCTGGAAGAACTCCTTGGCGAGCTCGCAGTCGAACTGGCCGATCCACTTGCCGTCGAGCCCGGCGACGTTCCACACGAACGCCGGGCGACCGCAGAAGTCGACCGCGACCGTCGCGAGCACCTCGTCCATCGGCAGGGTCGCGCTGCCGTAGCGCACGATGCCGGCGCGGTTGCCGAGCGCCTGCTCGAACGCCGAGCCGAGCGCCAGGCCGGTGTCCTCGACGGTGTGGTGGCCGTCGATCTCGATGTCGCCGGCCGCGGAGACGTCGAGGTCGAACACGCCGTGGCGGGCGACTGCGTCGAGCATGTGGGACAGGAACGGGATCGGCGTCGCGATCGTGCGCGCGCCGGTCCCGTCGAGATCGAGCTCGACGACGATCTGCGTCTCCTTCGTATTGCGCTCGATTCGCGCGCGGCGCGTCACGCCTCCTTGTATCAGCTCGTCGGCGATCGTACAAATCGAGCATGGGTGCCACGCGCGTCGTGTTCACGGGTCTGGTGTTGAGCAGCCTCTTGCTCGGGTGCGGCCACAAGAAACCGGCGACCAAGACCGCCAAGAAGGCCAAGAAGACGGACGACACGCTCGAGGCCCCGCCGCCGGCCGAGACCGAGAAGGACCGCGAGGACAAGCGCAAGAAGGCCGCGCTCGCGATCATTCCGGAGGGCAGCGCCTGCCTACCGACCGTCCTGCGTGACACCGGCGCACCCAAGCTCGAGCTCGGCGCGGTCGACGGCATGGCGATGCTGTGCGCGATCGACCAGGACCGCTCGCGGCTGCTCGGCCCGGTCGGCTGCTGGAAGGTCGACCTCGCGACGAGTGCCATCTCCTACGAATCTCCCCGGCCGATCCCCGGTGCCGGCTTCCAGGTCAGGCTCGACGAGCGCTGCGCGCGCGGCTACTGCCTGCCCGCCGACGCGCCGATCCCGTCGGACGGTCTCGCCCTCATCACCTGGGATGCCGACGGCAAGAAGGTCGGCCTGCTCGCCGGTGACAAGGTCCACGTGTTCGATGCCGAGACCAAGGCCCAGGCGAGCGAGTTCTCGATCCGCGGCGACAAGGGCGTCCCCGGCGACACCTACGGCATCCACTGGGTCGGCGACGCGATCTTCATCGAGGGCGGCGACGCCGGCGCCCACTCGGTCTTCGTGTTCAAGCCCGACGGCACCCAGCAGGGGCCGATCGAGGTCCTCGGTGGCAAGGCCGGCACGCAGCTCACGCTCCGCGCCGGCGCGATCTCGATCCTCGACAAGCAGCGCATCGGGCTGACCGAGCTCGGCCTGTCGACGATGACGACCTACGAGGTCGACAACGGCAAGCGCACGAAGGTCGTCCGCAAGGTCGCCAAGCCGCCGTGCAAGGCCGACGACATGGAGGCCTACTGGAAGGACGCCCAGTCGGTCAGCGACGCGAAGTGCAAGGAAGCGATGGCCAAGGCGTTCGGCTACTTCATCGGCGCCGACGGCATCGCCGGCAGCAAGAACCTCCTGTTCGTGCTCCGCGGCCCCCGCCTCGGCGAGCTCGGCGTCGTCGATCCGAAGTCGCTCCAGGAGCAGAAGAAGGTCATCAAGCTCCCCTGGTGCGGCGAAGCCGCGCCGGCCGACAAGTAGCGTGCGCGTCGTCGTCGTCGGTGCGGGTGGAATCGGCAGCGTCGTCGCCGCCGCCCTCGCGACGACCTGTGACGTCACCGTGGTCGCCCGCGGCGCGCGGCTCGCGGCGCTCCGCGCGTTCGGCCTCGTCGTCGAGACGCCGCGCGGGGTGATCCAGCGGGATGTCACCGTGGTCGACGACCTCGCGCACGTCGAGCCCGGTGATGTCGTGATGCTCGCGGTCAAGACCCAGGACATCGCCGAGGCCGTGCGTGCGCTCGCGCGCGTCGCGCCGGAGGACTCGCCAGTCGCGTGCCTGACCAACGGCGTCGAGGCCGAGCGGATCGCGTCGCGCTGGTTCGCGAACGTCTACGGCGTCTGCGTGATGTGCCCGGCGACGCATGTCGTGCCCGAGGCGATCCAGGCGTGGGGCGCGCCGGTCAGCGGCCTGTTCGATCTCGGGCGCTGGTTCGGCGGGAGCGACGCGACGAGCGACGCGCTCGCGACCGCGCTCGAGGCCGGCGGCCTGTCTGCGCGCTCGCTGCCCGACATCCAGCGCTGGAAACGCACCAAGCTGGTCATGAACCTCGCGAACGCGGTCGACGCGCTGTGCGGCAAGCCCGCGGCCGACAGCGAGCTCGTCCGCGTGATCCGCGAAGAGGGCCGCGCGAGCTTCGCGGCGGCGCAACTCGCGATCGCGTCGCCAGAAGAGGACGCCGAGCGCCGCACCGGCTTCACGAGCGGCTCGATCGCCGGGCGCACCCGCGGTGGTGGCTCGACGTTCCAGAGCCTCGCGCGCGGCACCGGCATCGAGTGCGAGTACTTCAACGGCGAGGTCGTCGCGCTCGGTCGCGCACACGGCGTGCCGACCCCACTCAACGCCGCGATCCTGCGCGAGATCACGCGCGCCGCCGACGCGGGCATCGCACCCGGCTCGGTCGACCTCGCCGCACTTTCCGCGCGCTTGCTAGATCGTCATTGACGTTCGCGCGTATTGAACTATGTTGGATTCCGTCATGTGCCGCTTCTTCTCATCAAGTAGTCGCTCGAGCTCGCGTAGCTAACGCTACGTCGACGCTCGCGAACTAATTGATCTGGAAGAAGAGGTGGCAATGGTCGCCACACCGGTCTCGAAAATCGGGTGCCCCACGGTGGGCCGGGTTCGAATCCTACTTCTTCCGCCGTGTCTGGAAGGACAGTCGGCATGGGCCGAGCGCCGGGTGCTAACCGGTTGACCCCGCAAGGGGCGGGTTCGATTCCTAGTCCTTCCGCTACTCGATATCGCAGCGGACGTCGCGAGCCCGCGGGACCAGGAGGACCCGCAGGCCCAGGTGGTCCCGGCGGTCCCGACGGTCCCGGCGGTCCCGACGGCCCGGTGCAGGCCGCGGCGAACGATGCGACGATCAGGAGCTTGGTGGTCACCCCAGAGATGTTGACAGATCGATCCACGGCGTCGAATCTCTCTGCGTGATCGAGCCTGCGTTCGACGAGCGAGGTCTCGTCCCCTGCATCGTGCAAGACGCCACCCGCGGCACCGTGCTGATGCTCGCGTGGATGAATGCCGAGGCCCTCGCGCTGACACGCACGACCGGCGTCGTGCACTTCTGGTCGCGCAGCCGCCAGGCGCTGTGGAAGAAGGGCGAGACTAGCGGCAACACGCTGGGGCTCGTCGAGCTGCGCGTCGACTGCGATCGCGACGCGATCCTCGTGCGCGCGACGCCCGCCGGCCCGACGTGCCACACCGGTGCGACGAGCTGCTTCTTCGTGCACGACGACGGCACCGAGGACGACGGGCCCGCGCTGACCATCCTCGATCGGCTCGAGCAGGTGATCGCGTCGCGCCGGGTCTCGACCGGCGAGAAGAGCTACACGAAGTCGCTGTTCGATGCCGGGATGCCCAAGATCCTCGCGAAGATCGCCGAGGAGCACGGCGAGCTCGCCGAGGAGTTGCCCGGGACCGACGAGGCCAAGACCGTCCACGAGGCCGCCGATCTGCTGTTCCACGTCATGGTGGGCCTGGCCGCGCGCGAGATCCCGCTCGCCGCGATCTACGCCGAGCTCGCGCGCCGGTTCGGCACCAGCGGACACGTCGAGAAGGCGGCCCGGCCTGACAAGTGATCTGCTCGCACCGGGCGGCGGTCTCGAGCGCGCGATCCCGCACTACGAGGATCGCGCCGAGCAACGCGCGATGTCGGTCGCGGTCGCGCGTGCGCTCGAGGATGCGCGCCCGCTGGTCGTCGAGGCCGGCACCGGCACGGGCAAGACCCTCGCGTACCTGATCCCCGCGCTGCAGTCGGGCAAGCGCGTGATCGTGTCGACCGGCACGCGCGCGCTGCAGGATCAGATCGCGCGTCACGACATCCCGCTCCTGCAGACGATCCTCGCGAAGCCGTTCTCCGCGGTCGTGCTGAAGGGCGTCGCAAACTACGCGTGTCGCCGCAAGCTCGAGCTCGCGCGCACGAAGTCCGCCGGGGATGTCTCGATCGCCGCGCTCGCCGACTGGGCCTCGACGAGCGACGCCGGCGATCGCGCCGAGGTCGAGTGGCTCGGTGAGGACTCTCCGGTCTGGACCTCCGTGACGACGACGACCGACGCGCGCGTCGGGCCGCGCTGTCCGTTCTTCGAGCGCTGCTTCGTCACCCAGGCGCGCCGGCTGGCCGACAAGGCGCAGCTGGTGCTCGTCAATCACGCGCTCTACCTCGCCGATCGCGCGTTGCGCGCGCGGCCGCACGGCAAGGGCCGCGGCATCCTGCCGGAGCACGACGCCGTGATCTTCGACGAGGCGCACCAGCTCGAGGACATCGCGACCGAACACTTCGGGGTGACCGTCTCGACGCGCCGGCTCGGCGAGCTCGTGCGCGATGCGTCGGTCGCGATGGCCGGCATGCCGCTGTGGACCGGGCGCGCCGCGGTCGACGCGATCCACACCGTCGAGCGCAGCTCGATCGCGCTGTTCTCGGCGCTGCGGCCCGCGCTGATCGCGGCCGACGATACCGGCCGCATGCCGCTGCCGCCGGGATTGTTCGAAGAGGCCGGGCGCCAGGCGCGCTGGTTCGAGCTCGACACCGCGCTCGAGGAGCTCGCGCGCGTCGCCGAGGCCGATGGCGACCAGGCGCCCGACGAGACCGACACCGGCGAGGCCGGCGCGCGCGCGGCGCTGACCGGGATCGCCCGGCGCGCGCGCGAGCTGCGCGACGATCTCGCGACGATCGCCGAGCAGCGTCACAAGAGTCGGGTCTACTGGGGCGACGCGCGACCATCGGGCACCACGCTCGCCGCGTCGCCGATCGAGATCGCCGAGCTGTTCAGGAAGCTCGTGGTCAACGCCGGCCCGACGCCGATCTTCACGTCGGCCACGCTGACCGCCGCCGGCGACTTCGGCTACACGCGCACGCGGCTCGGGCTCACCGAGGCCGACGAGCTCTGCGTCGCGTCGCCGTTCGACTACGCGCGCCAGGCGATGCTCTACGTGCCGCGCGATCTACCGCCGGTCTCCGAGGACGCGTTCTCGGTCGCTGCCGCGCAGCGCGTCCGCGAGCTGCTCGCGATCACGCACGGCCGCGCGTTCCTCCTGTTCACCAGCCATCGCTCGCTCGCCGCCGCGCGCGAGCGGCTCGCCGATCTGCCGTACACCCGGTTCATCCAGGGCGACGCGCCGCGCACGACGCTGATCGAGCGCTTCCGCGCGACGCCGAACGCCGTCCTGTTCGGCACCGCGTCGTTCTGGGAAGGCGTCGACGTGCCGGGAGATGCGCTCAGCCTCGTCGTGATCGACAAGCTGCCGTTCTCGCCGCACACCGAGCCGCTGGTCGCCGCGCGCATGGCCGCGTGTGCCGAGGCCGGCGGCGATCCGTTCGCGGCGATCCAGCTGCCCGCGGCGGCGATCGCGTTGAAGCAGGGCTTCGGTCGGCTGATCCGACGGCGCGACGATCGCGGCATCGTCGCGATCCTCGACGGCCGCCTGGTCGGCAAGACCTACGGCAAGACGTTCCTCGACACGTTGCCCGTCGGCCTGCCGCGAACGTCGGCGCTCGAGCAGGTCAAGCGCTGGTGGTTGTCACCAGGTGTCGCGCAGCCGCTCAACGCGCTGTGATCGCACGGCGGCCTCGAGCGCGCCGAGCGTGCCGCGTCCGACGATCGCGCGCGCCTCGCCGTACAGATCGATCAGCGGCAGCAGCGCGAACCTGCGCTCGTGGACACGCGGATGCGGCACGCGAAGCTCGGGCTCGTCGATGATGCGGTCGTCCCACACCAGCACGTCGAGATCGATCGCGCGCGGGCCCCAGTGGACCTCGTCGCGCCGATCGCGCCCGGCGAGCGCCTCGAGCTCGAGCAGCGTGGCGATCAGCTCCCGCGGCTGCGCGTCGACGATCGCGAGCGACACCGCGGCGTTCAGATAGTCCGGCTGCTCGGGACCGATCGGCGCCGTGCGATACAGCGCCGACGATCGCACCGCGCCGAGCGCCGCGAGCGCCGCGCGTGCGCGATCGAATCGCGCGACGATCGCGGCCTCGCCGCCGAGGTTTCCGCCGAAGCCGATCGCGACGCTCACACGACGGAGTTCTTGAGGATGCCGATGTGCTCGATCTCGACCTCGACGACATCGCCCGGCACGAGGTTGCCGACCCCGGCGGGCGTGCCGGTCGAGATCACGTCGCCGACCTCGAGCGTCATGTGCATGCTGCAGAACGCGATCAGCGTCGGCACGTCGAAGATCAGATCCGACGTCGACGAGTCCTGCCGGGTCACGCCGTTGACCCGCGTCGCGATCCTCAGGTTGCTCGGATCGAGCCCGGCGACGATGCACGGGCCGATCGGACAGAACGTGTCGAAGCCCTTCGCCCGGGTCCACTGACCATCGAGCTTCTGTAGATCGCGCACGGTCACATCGTTCACGCACGTGAATCCCATCACGTAGTCGAGCGCGCGCTCGCGCGTGACGCGTCGTGCGCGCGTGCCGATCACGACCCCGAGCTCGCCTTCGTGGTCGACCCGCTCGTAGCCGGGAGGGCGCTCGATCGGCTCGCCGCTCGAAATAATCGCCGACGGCGGCTTCAAAAACATCAGCGGCTGTTCGGGGATGCCTTTGCCCATTTCGAGGGCGTGCGCGCGGTAGTTCTGGCCGATGCCGATGATCTTGCTGGGAACCAGCTCGATCGAAGCTCGCTCGGAACTGCGGACAATCGTGAGCAGCATGGCGGGAAAGGTAGGACACAGTTCCAAGCGATGCGAGCCCTTACATTGATCGCGTTACAACTGCCTCGTACAATTGTGCGATGGGCCGGGCTTCCAACCCCGCAGGGCCACGTGTGTCACCACACGTGGTGCCGAAGGTCCATCCGTTTTCCGAGGATGAAGACGAGAAGACCACGATCGAATCCGGTTGGGAGGACGAGGCGTCCACCACCGTCGAGCAGGGCGACGTCCAGGATCGCATTCGCGCGATCGCATCCGAGCCTCCACGTCGTTCGATCACCGGCATCACGTCGACCAACGCGAACCAGCTCGACGAGCTGACCGTCGACGATCAGCGCCAGAACGCTGGCCTACCGCTGATCACGCCACCCGCGACGCAGCAGGTGCGCCTCGTGATCACCGCGGGCAACGACACCGGTCAGCAGATCGAGATCCGCCCGGGCAAGAGCTACACGATCGGACGCGCGGTCGACAACGACCTCGTGCTCACCGACATCGCGGTCTCGCGCAAGCACTTCGACATCGTGTTCGAGGCCGCCGAGGGCTGGCTCGTCGTCGATCGCGGCTCGGGCAACGGCACGGTCGTGAACGGCAACATCGAGGATCAGCCGTTCGTGCTCAACAACGGCGACATGATCGAGATCGGCAACACGGTGTTCCGGTTCGATGCGCCGAACGCGCTCGCGCCGCCGCCGCGCGGCAACGCCTTCGACGTCGACATCGACGAGGAGCCGTCGACGGTCGCCGGCAAGCAGCCGCCCCGCGATCGCGACGAGGGCGCGACGCCGTCGCACCTCCCACCGATGCAGCCGATCCAGGCGCCGCCGATGCTGCGCCAGAAGACGCAGCCACCGCCACCACCGCTCCGGCAACGCGTGAGCAGCGCCCCGCCGTACGCGAGCCCGTTGACGTCGCAGCCGATGGCCGTGTCGCCGGTCGCGATGCCGATGCCGCTGGGCACGCGGCCGATGTCCCAGCCACCGACGCTGCACGAGGCGCCGATGCTGCCGACGACGATGCCCGGCCAGGGCATGCCGATGCCGCCGATGGCGAACCAGCAGCAGATGCTGCAGCACCTCGTGCAGTCGAACGCGAACGTGCGTCCGCTGTCGCAGCAGATGCCCCAGCAGTATCCGCCGCAGTATTTGCAGGCGCCGCAGCACCAATCGCAGCAGATGCCGTACGGCTATCCGAATGTCGGCGACATGTCGAACCCGCGACTCGTCGTCGGGAACGGCATGATGGGGCGCGACGCGACGCACACGTCGCTCGTGCCGCCGACACCGTACAACGGTGTGCCGGTCTCCGCGCCGACGACGCAGCACGGCCCGACGTTCCAGCTGTCGCGCCGCGCGAAGCTGATCGCCGGCGGTGCCGCGCTCGCGCTGATCGCGGCTGCGGTGACGGTCGCGATCGTCAAGGGCGGCAAGCCCGAGGTGCGGCCGGAGATCTCGCCGATCGAAGGCTCGAACACCGACACGCCGAGCAAGGCGATGGCCGCGGCGCTGACCTCCGATCTCAAGCCGGATCCCGCGCCGCCCAAGAAGGTCGAACCGACGATCGCGGTCGCGCCGACCCCGCCGCCGACGCCGACGGTGGCCCCGATCCCAGCGAACGTCGAGCCGCCCAAGAAGGTCGTCGTCGAGCCGCCCAAGAAGGTCGACCCGCCCAAGGTCGCCGTCGCCGAGCCGCCCAAGAAGGTCGACCCGCCACCGCCCAAGAAGCTCGACCCGCCACCGCCCAAGAAGGTCGACCCGCCCAAGGTCGTCGTCGAGCCGCCGAAGAAGGTCGAGCCGCCGAAGAAGACGGTCGTCGCCGTCGCGACGCAGCCGCGCTCGGATCTCGGCCCGGTGAAGGCCAAGGCGTCGGAGCAGTTCCGCTCGAAGAACTTCAGCGGTGCGGCGTCGACCCTGCGTGCGGCCGCGGGCGGCGCGAGCACGAGCGAGGCCAAGGAGCTCAAGTCGCTCGCGTCGGGCTACGAGCAGTTCGGCAAGCTCTACAACACCGGCATGGCGCCCGGCACGCCGCCGCCCGCCGCGTACCAGGCGTTGAAGAGCGCGAAGAACTACGACAGCGAGGGCGCGTTCCAGACCGAGATCAAGGGCAAGCTGGGCGACGTCGCCGGCAAGGCCGCGGGGCTCTACACCAGCCGCGGCGAATACGAGGCCGCGTACCTCGCGCTCACCGATGCCGAGGCGTACGGCGGCAGCACGTCGAACACGCAGTTCATCCGCAAGAACCTCGAGAGCAAGGCGAGCGATCTCTACAACGCCGCGAACAAGGAGATGAGCTCCGACCCCGACGGCGCGAAGGCCAAGCTCAACCAGATCCTGAAGATGGTGTCGCCGAAGGCACCGATCGCCGCGAAGGCCAAGAAGCTCCTCAGCGGTGGCTGATCCGCGCTACGTCTGTCTCGACTGCGCCAGCCGTCAGGCCGAGCTCGGTGGCTGCATCGCCTGCAAGCGCGACGACGTGCTCGACTCGACGGACCCGCACGTCCTCGAGCTCATGCAGGATGTCGAGACCCGGCTCGCGAACGCGCGCGACAAGCGGTTCCGGATCATCGGCACGCTCGTCGGCATCGCGGTGATCGTTCCGCTGTGGGCGGTGCCCGGCTACTGGACGTGGCGCCAGGCGTTTGCGTTGCCGTTCTTCCTCGATCAGTGGCTCGTGATGGCGCTGATCGGGCTCGGCGTCACCGTCGTGCTCGGCAAGAAGTTCGACCGACCGAAGTTCCCGTACTTCGACGCGAACAACCTGACGATCAGCTGAGCAGCTTCGAGATCACGCTCTCGAGCTGCTCGAACTCGAACGGCTTGTCGACGTGCGCATCGGCGCCGTAGAGGTCCGACGTCAGCTCGTTGGTCTTCTCGCCGATCGCGGTGACCATGACGATCTTGATCTTCGCGGTCGTCGGATCCTGCTTCAACGCGCGCGCGACCTCCCAACCGCTCTTGCCCGGCATCATGACGTCGAGCAGCACGAGATCGGGGTGCTCGCGCTTCGCGAGCTCGAGGGCCTTGTGGCCGTCGGGCGCGGTCGACACCTTGTAGCCGCGGTGGCTGAGGCGCGTGTTGAGCATCGCCACGATCTCCGGGTCGTCGTCGACGACGAGGATGCTCTGCTTGGTCATGGCAAAACGCTACGCCTCGCGGCTTCCCAGCGTCAAGCCGTGGTACGTCCGTCTCGCTGATGCGGCGCTGGATCTGGCTCGCGATCGTCGTCGTGATCGGCGTGGCCGCGTTCGCGATGCTCGGCGATCTACGGCAGCTTCCGGACCGCCTGGTCGGGTTCTGGTGGCCGGCGTTGTTCGCGGCGAGCGGGCTCGCGCTGACCAACTACGCGATCCGGTTCGTGCGCTGGCAGATCTACCTCCGCCAGCAGGACGTGCGCGTCCCGCTCGCCTCGTCGGCCCTCGTGTTCGGCGCCGGGTTGTCGCTGTCGATCACGCCCGCCAAGCTCGGCGAGCTCGTGAAGAGCTATCTGCTGCGCGAGATGCACGAGGTCCCGGTCCCGCGCACCGCGCCGGTCGTCGTCGCCGAGCGCGTCACCGATCTGGTCGCCCTGCTCGCCCTCGCGGTGATCGGGGTGGCGGTCTACGGCGTGCAGACGTCGCTCGTGATCGGCGCGGGCGCGGTGATCGGCCTGGGCCTCGTGCTGCTCGCGTGGCCGCGCCCGACGCGATGGCTGATCGAGCTGGTCACCCGACCCGGCAAGCTCCGCAAGCTGCGCGAGCCCCTGCTCGAGACGTACACCGGGCTCGTCGCGCTGTGCCGACCGCGGCTGCTCGTCGTGGCGACCGCGATCGCGATCCCGGCGTGGGCCTGCGAGTGCGTCGGGTTCGCGCTGATCGCGAACGCGTTCCCGGGCGCGCACGTCGACCTCGGGCTCGCCATGATGATCTACGCCGCCACGACGATCGCCGGGGCGCTGTCGTTCCTGCCCGGAGGGCTAGGTGTGACCGAGGGCGGGATGACTATCTTGCTGGTGAAGAGTGCCACCGGACTCGATCGGGCGACTGCGCTCGCGGCGACGCTGCTCACGCGGCTCGCGACGCTGTGGTTTGCCGTCGTCATCGGCCTGGTGTTCCTGGCATTCGCGCGCCAGCGGATCGCACGTCGACGACAATCACGCTAGGCTCCGATCATGTCGGTAGGCGTCGACTTTGATTTCGCGCGGTGGATCGCCGAGCGTCGGGGATCTCAAGAGCAACAGGCGCGCGAGGGCGCCGCATACTCCTTCACCGGCGAGCGCAAGTTTCGCCGCACGCTGCAGATCGCGCGCCCGGTCACGATCGCGATCGAAGCGACCACGCGATTCTGGCGCGACTCGGCGCGCACCGAGCTGCTCGGCGCCGCGGTCAAGGTCACCGACAGCCAGTACCCGCGGGTGTTCGAGGCGACCAAGCAGGCCGCGATCGCGCTGCACGTCCGCGCGCCGGTCGTGTTCGCGGCCCCGAGCGACACCATCAAGGTGCGGATCCTTGGCACCGACGACGCGCCGCACCTGATCGTCAACCTCGCGCTCGCCGAGTCGATGTCCGACACCGAGCTGCTCGCGGCGATCGCCCACGAGCTCGCGCACCTGCAGAACGGTCATCTGCTGTACGCGACCGCGCTGTACTACCTGCAGCACAACGCGATGTTCTTCGTGCGCTGGATCGTGCAGCCCGCGATCATGACGCTGCAGGCGTGGTCGCGTCGTGCCGAGGTCAGCTGCGATCGCGCGTCGCTGCTCGCGGTCAAGGATCTCGAGAAGACGCTGTCGGCGATGGTCAAGCTCGAGCTCGGCTCCGAGAAGGGCTCCGCCTTCGATCCCGCGGAGTACCTGCGGACCGTGCCGGATCCGAAGAAGGGTGTCGGCCGCTACGGCGAGCTGTTCCGCTCGCATCCCTACATTCCCAAGCGCGTCGCCGCGCTCAAGCTGTTCGCGGGCTCCGAGCTCTACGCTCGCGTGCTCGGGGAATCTCCCGCCGGCAAGCCGAGCGTGGCCGAAGTCGACAAGCAGGTCTCCGACCTCATCTCGGTGTTCTAACCATGATCCTTCTCGACAATCACAAGGCCGCCAAGCGCGAGATCATCGCGCGGTTCCAGCAGCTCGCCGAGGTCGCTGACTCCGTCGGCATGGTGACGCTCGCGCGCGATATCCGGACGACGCGCATCCCGAAGCTGGAGGCCGAGCGCTTCCACCTCGTCGTGCTCGGCGAGTTCAACCACGGCAAGTCGACGTTCGTGAACGCGCTGCTCGGCTCGGATCCGCTGCCGACCGGGATCACGCCGACCACGGCATCGATCAATCACGTCGTGTGGTCGACGCATCCGTCGGCGCGCGTGATGCTGCAGACCGGCGAGAGCAAGTACCTCGATCCGAACCAGATCAAGGACTGGGTCACCGTCGCGGGCGGCCACGCCGGAGAGGTCGCGTACGTCGAGCTCGGCTATCCGAGTGACCTGCTGCAGAACAACGTCGTGCTCGTCGACACCCCGGGCGTCAACGATCTCAACGAGCAGCGCGCCGAGGTCACCTACGGCTACGTGCCGCGCGCCGATGCCGTCGTGTTCCTGCTCGACGCCAGCCAGGCGCTCAAGGACAGCGAGCGCGAGTTCCTGCGCAGCCGCGTGCTCGAGGCCGCGCGCGACCGCCTGATCTTCGTGCTCGGCAAGATGGACATGCTGTCGGCCGACGAGAAATCCGCGGTCGTCGACTACGTGAAGACCAACCTCGCGAAGATCACGCCGGATCCGGTCATGTTCCCGCTGTCGGCGAAGGACTGGGCGCGCAACAAGGATCCACACAGTGGCATGCCCGAGCTGCTCGAGTACCTCGGGCGGTTCCTGTCCCGCGATCGCGCCCAGGTCATCCTCGACAACGCCGCCGGCGACGCGCTGCGCACCGCGGGTTACCTCGAGAACAACCTCGGCGTTCGGCTGCGCGCGTACGACATGGACATCGGCGAGCTCGAGCAGCGGATCAACGCGGTCCGCGAGCAACTCGACACGTCCAAGCGCAAGCTCGACGAGCTCCACATCCGGATCGACGCCGACGCCGAGTCGATCAAGGCGCAGGTCGGCCTCGACCTCGAGGGGTTCGCCCGGTCGTTCGTCGCCGCGCTGCCGGCCCAGATCGACGCGGTCGATGCCGACGACGTGAAGACCTATCTCCCCGCGTTCATCGAGGAGAAGTTCAAGGAGTGGGCGGAGCTCGAGGGCGGCAAGCTCGCCGCGATGATGGAGCACCTCGCCGAGGAGGTCATCCAGATCACGAACGAGAACGTCGCGGCCGCGGCCGGCGCGCTCGCCGAGCGGCTCGGACCCGAGGACACGTCGATCGAGATCTCGGTCGACAGCTTCAAGTACGACGTCGGCATCTACGCGGTCGGCGCGCTCGGCACCACGGTGATGCTGTTCGTCAACGTGCTCGCGGGCGGCCTGCTCACGCTCGCCGCACCGATCCTCGCGATCGTGCTCAAGTCGAAGATCGCCGGCGACATCCGCATCCAGGCCAAGGAGCGCGTCCCCGCCGCCGTGCTCAAGGCCGCCGAGGCCATGAAGCCGCACTTCGACAAGTGCATCGACGACTTCGCGAAGCGCCTCTCGGAGTTCGTGTCGAACGCCGGCAACACGCTCTACAAGGGCATCAGCGAGATCCTCGATCGCACGATGAGCGAGCGCCGCGACCGCAGCAGCGAGGTCGGCCAGCTCAAGGCCGCCACCACCGAGCAGGTCATCGCGCTGGTCGCCGCCAAGGCCGCGCTCAAGGCGCTGCGCTCCGGCTTGTGGACGCCCGAGCTCCCGTCCGGCTGACCGATGTCGCTCTGGGATCGCCTGCAGCGCAAGATCGGGGATCTCGCGGGCGAGCTCGCGCTCGACGATCACCACACGCAGCTGGTGCGTGCGCAGCGCCTGCTCGCCGGCGGGGATGCCTCGGCCGCGATCGACACGCTCGAGGCGCTGCTGGTCGACAAGCCGGATCACGGCCCCGCGCTGATCGTGCTCGGCGAGGCGCGCCTCGCGAGCCGCGATCTCGTGCGGGCACGCGAGGCGTTCGAGCGCGCGTACCGCGTCCGCGACACCGATCCCGCGGTGATGCTCGGCCTTGGCCTGGTCAGTGTCGTCGACGGCAAGTACGACGCCGCGGTGACCTGGCTCGCGCGCGCGGTCAACGAGGCCGCCGGCGATCGCACGCTGCTCGCGGATGCCTACCGAGGCCTCGGGCTCGCGTGGCGCCGGCGCGGCGATCTCGACAAGGCGATCCGCGAGCTGCGCAAGGCGGTCGCCGAGGACGGCGATGATCTCGAGGCCCGCGCCGCGCTCGGCGAGGCGCTGATCGCCGACGGCGTCCGATCCGGCGGTGGCGAGGGTGCGTTTCAGGAGGCGCTTCGCCACCTCGAGCGCGCGACCGCGAAGCCCGATCAGGCGAGCGCGACCGCGCTGTACGGTCTCGCGAAGCTCGCGCTCGTCGAGGGTTCGCCGGCGATCGCGGGCCAGCATCTCGCGCGCGCCCGGGTCCTCGCCGAGCAAGATCCGACGCCGCTCGGCGCCGCGATCCGCCATGACATCCTGCTCGCGCAGGGCGACACCGCGCTCGCCGAGCGCGACGCGATGCGGGCCTACACCGTGTACCTCGAGGCCCTCGCGCTCGATCCCAAGCGCGTCGAGGTGCTCGCGCGGATCGCGGCTGCGCATCGTTCGATCGGCAACCTCGACGCCGCGTTGCAGACCTACGATCGCGCGCTCGCCCTCGGCGCTCCGCTCGACGTCCTGCGCGCCGCGCTCGACACCGCGATCCAGGCCGGCGACGCGACGCGCATGCTGCCGTGGAGCGCCGACCTGATGGCGCGCGAGCCCGACGATCTTCGCGCGCTCGTCGCCCGCGGCGCGGCGACCGCCATGCAGCCCGACGCGGCCGCAGCAGCCCGCGCGCTGCTCGAGATCGCCGCCGGCCGCGATGACATCGATGCCCACATCGCGCTCGCGCGCCTCGAGCTCGCCGACAGCCCGAAGCGCGCGGTGGCCGCCGCCCACGCTGCCTTGCGGATCGCGCCGCACGATCCCCGCGCGCGCGAGCTGCTGTCGCGGGCGCGCACCGCCGAGCTCGGCGCGCCGGTCGGCGACGACATCGCCGAGCTCGCGAAGTTCCTCGAGGGTATCGCGGCGTCGCAGCGCGACCTCGGCCACCTGGTCGGCGACATCGCGCGCGCCGCGGCGAACCTCGAGTCGCCGCTGCTCGTCACCGTGATGGGCGAGTTCTCGAGCGGCAAGTCGTCGTTCGTCAACGCGTTCATCGGCGCCGACGTCGCGCCGACCGGCATCACGCCGACGACCGCGACGATCAACGTCGTGCGCTATGGCCGCGAGCGCGGCGGCCGCATCGTCATGCGCGATGGTGCGATCCTGGCGTTCGACTGGGATGGCCTGATGGCGCACCTGCGCGTGCTGACACCCGACGCCGCGCGCTCGATCGATCGCGTCGAGATCCTCGTGCCGCTCCCGCAGCTCGAGAAGATCAACATCGTCGACACGCCGGGCCTCAACTCGATCCAGCCAGAGCACGAGGCGACCGCGCGCGCGTTCATGGCCAAGGCCGACGCGATCGTCTGGGTGTTCACCGCGCTGCAGGGCGGCAAGGCCAGCGAGAAGGCCGCGCTGCGCTCGATCCGCGACGAGGGCAAGCGCGTGCTCGGCGTGCTCAACAAGGCCGACACGCTGTCGACCAGCGAGACCGACGAGGTGATCGCATTCATCGGCGGCGAGCTCGGCGATCTCGTCGAGGCGGTCGTGCCGTTCTCGGCCCGCGCGGCGCTCGCGTGGAAGCGCGCACCCTCCGCGGTCACCGGCGAGCTCGGCGCGCGCACCGATGGAAACTGGGAGGCGCTGCTCGCGTCCCTCGAGACCCGGTTCTTCCAGCAGGCTCGCCAGCTCAAGCGCGACGCGTGTGCGCGCCTGCTGCGCGCGGCGACCACCGAGGCGACGCGGCTGGTCGAAGCCCGCCGCGCCGAGGCCGCCGCCGCGCAGGACGCTGCCAAGCTCGGGCGCGACGAGCTGCTCGCCGCGGCACGCCAGTTCGCGAGCGACGGCGTGCTCCAGGAGCGCAAGGCGCTGTCCGAGCTGACCTCGACGCTGTATCGCCGCGCCGCGCGCGAGGTGCTCGATCTCGTGCGGCCGCGTCGCCTGCCGTTCGCCTCGCACACCGCGACGGTCGCCGATCGCGACTACCTGATCTCGCTGCTGTCGTCGGGGTTCGAGACCGCGATCGAGGCCGGGCGTCGCCGGGTCGCCGCCGAGCTACTCGCGCGCAGTCGTGCGGCCGACGCCGCGGCGCGCACGCTCGGACTCGCGCTCGGCGTCGATGTCGCCGGCGATCTGCAGCGCACCGCGAGCGATCGCATCGGCCTCGCGCTGTCCCGGGTGTTCGATCGCACGCGCGCCTATCTCCACGGCTTTCTCGAGGGCGGCTACGTCGAGGCGTTCTTTCGCAACGACGTCCCCAAGCTCGAGCTCGCCGAGGACGCGGTCTATCACGCGCTCGTGCGCGGCGCTCCCGATCTCGATCGCGAGCTCGGCGAGCCGCTCGGACGCGCGGCGACCGACGCGCTCTCCGCGATCGCGGATCGTCTCGCGCACTGGGGCGGCGTCGCCGACGTCGCGGCGTACGACCTCGAGGTCGGGCTCGGCCACGCGCTCGAGATCGTCGCCGCGAGATTGTAGCGATTCCGCTTCCCTGCGATCCACGCATTCACTAGATTCGTCGGATGCCGCGTGCTCCGCGTTCGACCAAGGCCGCGCTGAGCACGACGCTGCCGGGAACCGGGATCAAGGCGCGTGGCCCCGGCGCCGCCAAGCTCACGCTCGGGATCGACGAGGCCGGCCGCGGTCCCGCGATCGGGCCGCTCGTGATGGGGGCGGTCGCGCTCGACTCCAAGGCCGCCGCCGCGCTGTCGAAGGCCGGGCTGCGCGACTCCAAGTCGTACGGTGCCGGTGAAGAGGCCCACGCGATCCGCTGCGAGCTCGCCGCCAAGATCCGCGAGCGCGCGGTGTTCGTGCACACGATCGTCGTCGAGCACCATGGGGTCGATGCCCGCGTCGCGCGCAAGGAGCTCAACGTCCTCGAGCGCGAGCTGGCGACCGAGATGATCGAGGCCGCGCCCGACGTCAACCGGATCATCGCCGACGGCAAGCGCATGTTCCAACCCCTCGGGCTGCGCTACCCGAACTTCGAGTCGCACGATCACGGCGAGGACGTTCACGCCGCGGTCGCCGCAGCCTCGGTCGTCGCCAAGGTGCTGCGCGACCAGCGGTTCCACGCGATCTGCGAGCGCTACACGCCGGAGTTCGGCGCGATCAGCGGCGGTGGTTACGCCAACGCCGGGACGCGCAAGTTCATCCGGGCGTTCGCCGAGCGCTACGGCCGCCTCCCCGACGAGGCGCGCCGCACGTGGCCGCATCCGTACGTCGCCGACCTCGTCCCCGAGGCCGATCTGTCGCCACAGCTGCAGATGTTCTGAGTGAACCCGCCCGATCCGTTCCTCGCCGCGCTGCTGTCGACCGAGGATCGGCCGGCACTCGTCGACGACTGGCTCGCGCGCGACGACGAGCTCCACTGGATCGCCCGCGCGCTCCGCCGCGACCTGCCGCTGATCGTCGCCCGTCCCGAGCTCGCCCTGCCCTGCCTGCACCGGCGCTGCGCGTGGCTCGGGCACCCGAACGAGCACACGTTCTACGCCGATCGTGTCGAACCGAGCCCGACGGCCCAGCTCGCCGCGGCCCGCGTGCGTGCGTGGGAGGCGGCGATCGAACAGCCGTGGGCTCGATCGCTGCGACCGTCGCCGCTGCCGCTCGATGCCGCGGTGCTCGAGGAGTACCGCACCGATCGCGCCGGCGTGCTGCGCTGGTCTCCCGACGGGTGCACCCTCGGGGTCGCCGACGCCATCGCATGGGATCGCGCGACCGGTGCGCCGTCGGCGACCGCCCTGCCCCCGCGCCACGCGCCGCGCTGGAGGCTCGAAGGCGGTTGGGGTCGGCTCGTGCTGATCGGCGACGCCGGGTCGGTCGCCCTGCCGTGGCACGCCGATCACAACCCGACGACGATCGTCGAGCTCTCGCCGGGGTACGTCCTCGTGCGCGCGATCGACATCGACGGCGGCGTGTTCTGCGCGCTGGTCACGCTCGGGGCGACGCCCGCGATCGCCTGGCGCCAGGAGCACGACGCGATCGATGCCGAGCTCGCGAGCGACGGGCGCGTCTACGTCGCCGTGCACGGGTACATCGCGGTGTACGACCTCGCGACCGGACGCGCGCTCGGCGGTTGGTCGGTGCCGCACGGTCACGCCCTCGCGATCTCACCCGACGCGACGCTCGCAGCCGTGCGCGACGGCCCGGTGATCCGCGTGTGGGACATCGCGGCCGCCCTCGCCCGCCCACAGCCGCGACTCCTGCATCAGGTCGGCTACGTCGAGGCGCAGCTGTCGCCGGACGAGGCCTACCTCGTCACCGGGTCGCTGCTATGCGATGCGCGACGCGGATGGCCGATCGCGACGCTCGGCGTCGATCGCGGCAACTACCTCGAAGGCGGACCGCCGCCGTTCGCGCGCCGGCTGTGCGACGGCATCTTTGTCGAGATCAACCCGTTCGGGCTGACCGCGTGGAGCACGCGCGACGGCACGATGCTGCTGTTCGATCGCGAGCGACGCGCGACGACCCGAGACCTCGTTCGGTTCGACCCGACCGGGCGCTTCCACGTGCTGGTCAACGAGAGTCGGCTCGCGGTGTACCGTATCGAGGGCTCGCTGCTGTTCGAGCGCGCGATCCTCTTGCCGACCATCACGCTGCCGAATCGCCTCGGGTTCTCGTCCGATGGCGAGACCGTGTGGTGGCGCGATCACACCGACGCGATCTGGGCGGTCGCCACCGCGGCGACCGATCACACGCCACACCGCGTGCTCGAGCCGCCGATCGATCCCGAGCCGCGACGGATCGCGATCCGGGACGGCATGTTGATCGATGACGACCTCGCGATCCCGTGCGACGATCTCTACGTCATCGAGAGCCTCGACCGCGCGGTGCTCGCGGGGCGCACCAGCCACTACGCGCGGATCACTCCAGGCACTTCGCGATCGCCGCATCCTTGACGACGCGCGCGCGATAGAACTCGGCGTTCGACGTCTGGATCCGGGTCGCGATCGTGCGCACCTCCGCGCAGTCGCCGCGGTTCGCCGCGGTCTGACACTCGTGGAGCAGCTGCTCGGCCGAGACCGGCACCGGAGCCTTCGCGGTCTGCTTGTTCGTCGCGACGCTGTCCGAGTCGGTCGCGATCGTCATGCCGCGCGGGGGTGCTGTTGGCGTGGGCCGCACGATCGGCGCGACGTCACCGGTCGCGATCGCCACTTCGGGGGAGATCGGGTCGGCCTTGGGCGATGGGACCACCGGTGGCGGCGCGATCGGCTTCGGCTTCACGTGCATCGCGGGTGTGATTGGCTTCGCGAGCTCGACGACCGGCTCCGGCGGTGGCGGCGCCTCGGGTGCGCGCTCGACCTCGTGCATCGTCGGTGCGCTCGAGGTCGCCACGCTCGTGTCGGCCGCGCGCTGGTCCACCGCGATCTCGTCACCGTGACGCTTCACGATCACCGCGCCGCCGATCAAGACGACGATCGTGGCGAACGCGAGCACCGGTGGGCGCTTGAACGTCTCGATGAACCGCGCGAACAGTGACAGCTTCGGCGGCGCGCGCATCTCGCGGGCCTTCGCCGTGGCCGCGGCCATCAGCGCGGGCATCCCGGTGTCCGGCGGATCCTCGTCGGGCAACTCGCGAAATAGCTTGCCGAGATCGTCGTCCGACATCACGGAGCGACCGCCTTCGCGAGATCCTTGTACTCGTCGAGCTCGAGTCGCAGCTTCTCGAGTGCGTAGCGCATGCGGCTCTTGACGGTGTTCTCCGGAACCCCGACGACATCGGCGATCTGCTTGAACGGCATGTCGAGGAACTCGCGCATGAGGAACACCTCGCGCTGCTCCTCGGAGAGCGACGCGATCGCGCGATGCATCGTCTCGTGTAGCTGCTTGTTGATGTTCTTGCGATCCGCAGCCATCTCGTTCGACGGGATGACGTCGAGCAACGTGCCGCTTTCATCGCCGGCGTCCATCGGGGCGTCGAGCGAAGCGTGCTTGCGATGCTTGCGTCTCCTCGTCTGGTCAACGCACAGGTTGCGCGCGATGGTGTAAAGCCACGTCGTAAACTTGGCCTGTCGCTTGTAAGCCTCGGCGCCCTTGATGACGCGCATGAAGGATTCCTGGAGCAGGTCCTCCGCGGTCTCCTTGTCGCCGATGAAGCGCAGGATGAAGTTGTAGACCGGCCGACGGTGCCGCGAGAGGAGGACCTCGAAGGCGCGAACCTCGCCCTTCTGGTACATGACCATCAGGTCTTCGTCGGCGGTGTCGTTGAACATTTGGTCGCGCTAGGTCCGTGAAACTACCACTAAACGCATGCCGTTTAGACCGCTTACGCGGTCTGACACGTTGGACAGTAATACGTCGCTCGCCCTTGGAGCACGCTTCGACGGATCGACGCTTTGCACCGAGGACATGGTTGCCCTAGACGATCGTAGACCCACAGATAATCAAAGTTGCTGCCTTCCACACCGTCCGCATCGACGAAGTCGCGGAGGCTCGTCCCGTTGTTGGCGAGCGATCGCTCGAGGACCTCGAGCACGGCATCGGCGAGCCTCGCGGTCGATGCCGCCGTGAGCCGGTTGGTCCGCAGCGTCGGCTTCAGCTGCGCGCGCCACAGCGCCTCCGACGCGTAGATGTTCCCGACGCCGGCGATCACGCTCTGGTCGAGGATGAACGCCTTGACCGTCGTCCGCTTGGTCTTCGCGAGGGCGAACAGCGCGGCCCTGTCGATGCCGTGCGTGATCGGATCGGGCCCGAGCACCGCGAGCGACGGGTGCTCGCGCTCGGTGCTGCGTGCCACGGTGTCGATCTGTCCGAACCGGCGCGCGTCGATGTAGCGAAGCTCGCGACCGTCAGCGAGCCCGAGGATGACGTGGGTGTGGGTCGCACGCGGCGTCTTGGCATCGACGATGCGAAGCCGACCGGTCATGCCGAGGTGCGCGAGGATCGACTCGGGATGATCGGTGTCGATCAGCAGGTACTTGCCGTGGCGGCGGATGCCGGTGATCCGCGCGCCGACCAGCCGCTTGAGCGCCGCGCGCGGTGGCTTGCGCGCCATGTGGAGCCCCTTGCCGTTCGTCCAGGCCGAGGCGATGCGCGCGCCGATGGCAGGCTCGAGCGTGCGGCGTACGGTCTCGACCTCGGGGAGCTCCGGCATGACGGCAGGCTACTGCGCCGGGATCGCCGCGGCGAGCCGCGCGAACTCCACGATGTCGAGGGTCTCGCCGCGACGGATGCCGTCGATGCCGGTCGAGGTCAGCGCGTGATCGACGTGGCCCTCATCGAACACGGCCCGCAGCGCGTTGCGCAGCGTCTTCCGGCGCTGGCCAAACGCAGCGTGTACGACCTGCGAGTAGTGCGCCTCGTTCGCGATCGGCGCGCGCGGCTGGCCGCCCGGGAGCGGCGTCAGCCGGATCACCGTCGAGTCGATCTTCGGCGCCGGCACGAACGCCCCAGCGCCGACCTTCGCGATCGTCACGACGTCGACGTAGGTCCGCAGCATGACGCCGAGCGCGCCGTACTCCTTGCCGCCCGGCGGCGCCACGATGCGGTCCGCCATCTCCTTCTGGACCATCACGACCGCGCGACGAACGACCGCGCGCGCGTCGACGATCTTGAACAGGATCTGCGATGCGATGTGATACGGCAGGTTGCCGCACACCGAGATCGGATCGCCGCCGTGCCAGCGCGCGACCATCTTGAAGTCGTACGCCATCGCGTCGACCGGCTCGATGTCGACGTTGTCGACGCCCGCGAGCTCGGCGCGCAGCACCTTCACCATGTCGGGGTCGCGCTCGATCGCGATCAGCTTGCCCTCGGGGATCCGCTCGGCGATCCGCGAGGTCAGCGTGCCGAGCCCGGCACCGATCTCGACGATCCAGTCGTCATCGGCGATCACCGTCGCGTCGACGATCGCGCGGAAGGCCCGCTCCGAGATCAGGAAGTTCTGGCCGAACGACTTCTTCGCGCGGAGCCCGTAGCGCTCGAGCAAGATGCGCGCATCGGGGAACGGCTCGCGCTTGTGGATCTCGTCGGTCATGTTCGTTTCGGCAACGGCGCGTTGGGGCGGGCGTCGAGATCGAGCGCGGCCCGCTCGCCGCGCGCGAGGTGGTAGTAGCCCGCGGCCGCGATCATGGCGGCGTTGTCGGTGCAGCGCTTCGGCGGCGGGATGTAGACGCGAAACGCATCGGCCTCGCCTGCCGCGCGCATGCCCGCGCGCAGCCCGGAGTTCGCCGCGACCCCGCCACACAGCTGGACGTGCGCGATCCGGTGCTCGCGTGCTGCCTTGCGGGTCTTGCGCACGAGCACCTCGACGATCGCGGCCTGATAGCTCGCGCACAGATCGGCGAGGCCCTGACCGTCGGGAATGCCGTGCTTGCGAACGTGGTGGAGCAGCGACGTCTTCAGGCCGCTGAACGAGAACTCGAGCCCGGTCGAGCCCGCGGTCATCGCGCGCGGGAACTCGATCGCCTTGGGATCGCCGGTCTGCGCGAGGCGATCGACGACGACTCCGCCGGGATAGCCGAGCCCGAGCAGCTTGGCGCCCTTGTCGAACGCCTCGCCGGCGGCGTCGTCGCGCGTCGCGCCGAGCTCGACGATGTCGCCGTAATCGCGCACCAGCGCCAGCGACGTGTGGCCGCCGGACACGACGAGCGCGAGGTGAGGGAACGGTGGTGGATCGGGCTCGAGGTACACCGCGGATAGATGGCCCTCGAGGTGATGGACGCCGACGAGCGGCTTGTTCGTCGCCCACGCGAGCGCCTTGGCGGTCTGCAGACCGACGAGCAGCGCGCCGATCAGGCCGGGAGCGTTGGTGACCGCGAGGCCGTCGATCGACGCGAGCGTGCAGCCGGCGTCGTCGAGTGCGGCCCTGACGACGGGCACGACGTTCTGGATGTGCGCGCGCGACGCGAGCTCGGGCACGACGCCGCCGTAGCGCGCGTGGACGTCGTGCTGCGACGCGACGACGTCCGAGCGCACGATCGTGCCGTCGTCGATCACCGCCGCCGCGGTCTCGTCGCACGAGCTCTCGATGCCGAGCACTCTCACGGTGGGGCCCTCCCTTCGGTCGGTGCGCTCCACTCGAACCCGGGCGCGCTCCACTCGAACCTCGATGGTGCCGTCATTCGTCGATCATCTTGTGCAGCTGCGCGGCATGGGGCTGGTTCGGCGCGAGCTCGAGCGACCTCGCGAGCGCGGTCTTCGCCTCGTCCTTGCGATTGGCCGCCCACAGCACGCGACCCTTCTGTTCCCAGGCGCCGGCCTGCGATGCCGTGTTGCCCGGGTCGTTGCGCTTGTAGATGTCGATCGCGAGATCGATCGCGTCGATCGCGAGATCGACCTTGCCGAGCCGCTGCAGCGCGGTCGCCTTCAACATGTAGGTGCGCGCGGTGCGGCGGAGCTTGAGCGACTGATCCGCGAGCATCAGCGCCTTGGCGTCATCGCTCTCGTCGAGCGCCGCGCGTGCCTGCTCGGCGAGCGTCTTCGCCTGCACGACCGGATCGATCGCGATCGCGACGCCCGCATCGACGACCACGGCGAGCGGCGCATCGACCGGTGCTGCGGCATCGATCGGTGGCAGCGCCGCCGCGGCATCGACGTTCGCGAGCGCCGGCGCGGCGTCCGCCGGTGGCGGCAGCGACGCGTCCATCGCGATCTGGCGCGCATCGACCACCGGAATGCCGATCGGCGCTTCTGGCGCATGCTTGCGCGACTTGAGGATGATCGCGACGATCGCGAGCATGACCGCCAGCGCGATCAGCGCGATCGCGCCGGGTCCCGGCCCACGGCGAACCGGAAGCACCATCGTCTCGTCGGGGCGCGCGGGATCGCGGAGCTCCCGCGAGGCGCGCATCGGGGGCTCGGCCACCACCGGCGGTGCGGGGGTCGGCTCGATCGGTGTGGCCGCCACGGCCGCGACGGCGGCGGGCGGCACGACCTCGCCGTTCGATGGCCCCAGCGGGATCTCGCGCGTGATCCGCCGCGGCATGATCGTGACGAGCTCGCGCGCCGGCTCGGCGGTCATGGCCACCGCGGCCATCACCTGCGATGGCCGCAGCTCGCCGGAGGCCTCGGCACGATCGCGGCCGAGCGATCCGATCATGCGGAGTCCCGAGTCATCCTTGCCAAGCGGCACGAGCGGGACGACCGGCACCTTCGGCACCGTGACGCGCGCGGGGTTCGGACGCGGGGGTGGGGCCGACTGCTCGTCGGTCTCGATCGGCTGCGGAACGCCGGGGTCGAGCTCGGGCTCGGGCTCGATCGGGGCGTCGTCGAGATCGTTGATGCCCGCGAACAGCGACGGCTCGATCGCTTGCGCCGCGGCGACCGCCTCGTCGATCAGCCGCAGGCTCGACGGTCGATAGCCGCCGGACAGCGGCACGAGCGATGCGTCCTCCTCGGAGATCACGTCGGCGAGATCGGTCGGCTGGGTCTCGCTCGGATCGATCGCGGTGATCGGCGCGGTCACCGGCTCTGGCATCGGCCGCGGCCCGCTCGCCTCGCGCACCGCGTTCATCTGCGCCGCGGTCACCGGCCCGGACGCCGCGTCCTCGATCGGCGTCGGCGCATCCGGGATCTCGACGAACATCTGGCGACCGGTGTCGCGCTTGCGCTCGGTCGCCGAGTGATCGAGATCGATCAGGATGTCCTCGAAGTACAGCCGCGCGATCGCCTGCAGGCACTCGAGGTCGCCGACGTCGGACGCGTCGATCACCTCGAGCAGCGTGCGCTTGCCATCGATCAGCCGCAGGATTCGATTGTTGTCGTCGGGGACCTCGCCGAGGCGCACCGCGAGCTCGTTGGTGTCGATCTCGAAGCGGTGACCGAGCGATGGCACTTGCTCGAGGATGCGCGACCACTCGTCGAGCCGGCGCATGCCCTCCATGAGCAGTCCCTGCGACGAGCTCTGGATGACCTCGCGCCGCCGCACCGTGCGGAACACGACCTCGAACTCGCCGTCGTTCCAGGTCAACAGGCGGTAGACCGCGTCCTCGCCCTGCAGCGAGCCAGCCTCGGCGTCGATCACGCGCCCGTCGCGGAAGTAGATCGTCGCCTGCTTGTTGCGCTCGCCGAGGAACTGGATCACGCCGGACTTTCGACTGATCTCGATCGTCTGGATCACGTCGACGACGGGCATGTCGGAGACCCGCCCAGCGAACCGCGTGCGCCCGTCGCGGCGCTCCTCGAAGCGCGCGCGCTGGCGCTTCTGCAGGAGGATGTTGATCCGCGTGATGATCTCTTTGATGTAGATCGGCTTGGTCAGGTAATCGTCGACGCCGAGCTCGAGGCCGCGGATCTTGTTCTCGATCGCCTGCTCGGCGGTCAGGAAGATGAACGGAATGTCTCCCCAGTCGGGTGTCGCGCGCACGCGGCGGCGCAGCTCGAAGCCATCGCCATCGGCGAACGTGGTCTCCGAGACGATCAGATCCGGCTGATGCAGCTCGAGCTTCTCGAGCGCGTCCTTGACCGACTCCGAGGTCGTGACGGTGAACCCGGCTTTGCGCAGGGACACCTCGAGCACTCGCAGGCTGCGAGTATCCCCATCGACGAGAAGCAGACTCTGTTTCGACACGCTGGCGTGGCCGCGGAACCGACCAAATCGTATCGAACTAACCCTGGAGTGGCCAGCTGTCGGCGGTCGGCCCGCTAGAGTTGTCGCCCATGGCACCCGCGATCGAGCTGCCGTACGGCCGCCTGCCCTACCGGCTCGAGCTCGGCGACCGGTGCGTGCGCGTGCTCGGTGCCCCGGCCTTGCCACGGCCGGCTCCCGTCGCGCAGCTGCTCGATGACGCCCTCGCTGCGCCGATCGGTGGCCCGAGCCTCACCTCGCTGGTGTCCGGGGCCCGGCGGATCACGGTGGTCGTCAGCGATCAGACCCGTCACGAGCCACGCGACGCCATGCTC
This sequence comes from Haliangiales bacterium, assembly GCA_038321315.1. Lineage (GTDB taxonomy): Bacteria > Myxococcota_A > Polyangia > Haliangiales > Haliangiaceae > JABFXX01. The sequence goes on from JBBQEX010000001.1 coordinate 71,899, forward strand.
GACGCGATCCGCCGCCACGTCGACGACGGCCGCCTGACCGTCGCGATCGCCACCGGCACGCATGGCCCGGCGCGAAACCTCGTATTCCCGGACACGCTCGCCGGCGTGGTCGATCACGATGGCGCGAGCGATCTCGTCGAGCTCGGGACCACCGCACACGGTACCCCGGTTCGCGTGCATCGCTCGGTCGTCGAGACCGATCTGGTGATCGCGACCGGCTGCATTCGCCCGCACTACTTCGCGGGGTTCGCAGGTGGTGCCAAGGCGATCTTTCCAGGGCTCGGCGAGACCGCCGCGATCCGCATCAATCACACGCTGAAGACCCACGACGAGGCTCGCGCCGGCAACGTCGACACCAACCCGTGCCGGCTCGATCTCGAGGCCGCGGTCGCGCACCTACAAATCCCGATCTTCATCCTCAACGTCGTGGCCGGCCCCGACGACGAGTTTCATGCCGCGGTCGCTGGCGACGTGATCGCGGCCCATCGTGCAGGCGCCTCCCTCGCTCGCCCGTGGTTCACCGTTCGGGCCGCCCCCGCCGCCCACGTCGTCGCGTCCGACGCCCTGCCGGTGACCGCGACCCTGTACCAGGCTGCGAAGATCGCGGCCGCGGTCGCTCCGCTAGTCCGGGCTGGTGGCGTGCTGACGTTGGTCGCCGAGTGTCCCGATGGTATCGGCCCACTTCAGGTCGTCAACGAGGCGGTGTTCCGGATCGGGATCCTGCCGCGGCTCGCACCTGGTGTCCGACTCGAGTTGATCAGCGGGCTCGCTCCTGCGGAGGTCGCCTCGACACTGCTCGCACCAGGATCTACAACACTCGGACAGGACGTGATCGTGGTGCCACGAGCGAGTCAGCTGATCTGCGAGGCCTTATGACGCGGAGCGTCAACGCGCAACTCGACTCCTTCACTCACCTGTTCCTCAAGTGGAACAAGAGCATCAACCTGTCTGCTGCCCGGACGTTCGCCGAGGTTCGCGAACACATCGATGACTCGCTTCATGTCTTGCCGCTGCTCGTGAACGCCAAGAAGGTGCTCGATGTCGGCTCGGGTGGTGGCTTCCCGGTCGTGATCGCTGCGCTCGCGCTGCCCGACGTCGACTTCGTCTCGCTCGAGCCGGTCCACAAGAAGCATGCGTTCTTGCGAACTGCCGCGCGCGAGCTCGGGCTCGGTAACCTCGAGGCCCATGCGCTGCGATTCGACGATCACGAGGTCTCCGACTACGACGTCGCCATGTCGCGCGCCACGTTCGACCTCAAGGACTGGCTCGCGATGGGCATGACCCGGGTGAAGGTCGGGGGAATCGCCGTGGGCTTCGAGGCGGTCGAGCGCACCGATCTCGAAGGCGTGACCCGCACCGAATACGAGCTCGCCGGCAAGCGGCGCGCGCTGGTCGTTGCTCGAAGGTCCACGTGAAACGATTCATCACGGGCACCGATACCGGGGTCGGCAAGACGTTCGTGACTTGCACGCTGGCTCGACTCGCTCGCGCCCGTGGCCAACGCGTGTTCGCGTTCAAGCCGATCGAGACCGGCTGCAATCCGGTCGCGGAAGATCAGGAAGCGCTGTGCCGCGCGGCGGGCGATTGGCAGACCGGCGATCTTCGCGGCTGTTACCGATTCCTGATTCCCGCAGCACCCGTGGTTGCCGCGACCGAGGTGATCGACCTTGCCCGGATCGATCGCGCGATCCAGCTTGGCGGAGCTCAGGCCGAGGTTTCGCTCGTGGAGGGCGCTGGCGGATGGCGCGTCCCGATCACCAAGACCCTCGATATGGGCGGGCTCGCACGCCACCTCGGCTTTCCCGTGATTCTCGTGGCTCGCGCAGGACTTGGCACGATCAACCACAGCTTACTCACAGCCCAGGCCATCGAGGCTGACGGCTGTACGCTCGACTCGATCGTGCTTTCGCTCCTACCCTCCGATGACCTCGAGTTTGCCCGATCCAACCTGCACGAGATCCAGGCTCGCACTACAGCCCGCGTGATCCTGTCCCCCGATCTGTGAATGGGGAGTTCCCTGTTTCACGTGGAACGTGTGGTGTCGGTGAGCGCGGCCTTGGTGGCGTGCTCCAGCAGCTTCATCTCGGACTCCGAGATCGACAGCGGCGGCATCCAGACCACGACGTCACCAAGCGGCCTCAAGATCACACCGTGGTTGCGGGCGCGTAGGCAGACCTGGTTTGCCAGGCCTGGCCGTAGCTCGATCCCGATCATCAGGCCGCGATGACGAACATCCACGACACCATCCCACGCACGAACCTCGGCAAGCGCTAGCTCCTCGATCCGTTGTCTCGCGTTGGCCAGGGTGGTGTCGAGCAGGAGCTGGAGCGATACCCGCGCGACTGCGCAAGCAATCGGGTTCGCGGTGTACGTGTGACCGTGGAAGAACTGTTTGAGCTCCTCCCGCTTGCCGAGGAACGCCCGATAGATCTCCTCGGTCGAGAGTGTCGCTGCCAGCGGGAGGTAGCCACCCGAGATGCCCTTGGCCACACACAGGAAGTCCGGCTCGATCGACTCCTGCTCGCAGGCGAACACCGTTCCGGTACGACCGAAGCCAGTTGCGACCTCATCCACGATCAGATGAACACCGTAGCGTTTGCACAGGCTCGCAGCGGTTTGAAGGAACTGGCGCGGATGGACGAGCATCCCGGCTGCACCCTGAATCAAGGGTTCCACGACGAACGCTGCGATCTCGTCATGGTGCGCGCGAAGCTGACTCTCCAGTTGCTCGAGCGAGCGCAAGCCATCGGTTCGGTATGGCGAGTCGATCGCGATGCTACGAACCAGCAGCGGCCCGAAGATCCGATGAAACAGCTCGATGCCACCAACACCGACTGCGCCGAGCGTGTCGCCGTGATAGGCGTCGCCGAGTCGCACGAAGCGCTGCTTGTTCGGCTTCCCGACCAGCTGCCAGTACTGGAATGACTGCTTGAGTGCGATCTCGACCGCGGTCGATCCCGAGTCCGAATAGAACACGCGGCTGAGCCCACGCGGAGCCAGCTTGAGCAGATCGGCACCGAGCAGGATACCCGGCTCGTGGGTCAGCCCGAGGAACGTCGAGTGCGCGATCCGATCGACCTGCTCGTGAATCGCGCGGTTGAGCACCGGGTTGTTGTGGCCGTGGATCGTGCACCACAACGAGCTCACGCCATCGAGGTATCGTCGGCCCTGCTCATCGATCAGATACGAGCCTTCACCTCGGGCGATCACGAGCGGATCCCACTCCGCCATCTGCGTGAACGGGTGCCACATCACCTTGTGGTCGAGCTCGGCTAGACTCATGTTTCACGTGAAACGACGCATCGCGTCATTTACTGATTTCGCAGCAGTCTCGACATCTTGCACTGTGTGTTCCGCGGTGAGGCTCATTCTGATCCGGGCCGTATTCAGCGGGACGGTAGGCGGGCGAATGCCCTGCGCGAACACGCCATCCTCCAGCATCGCTGCGCTGATCGCCATCGCGATAGAATCATCTCCGATCACGAGCGGCGCGATCGGACTCCGCAGATCGCCACCGAGCCGGGGCAACTTCACACGTAGCTCTCGACTCCGGGCGATCACCGATGCGCGCCTGCGGTCGCCCTCCTCGCCACGAACGATCGCGACCGCCGCCCGGGTCGCGGCCGCGATCGACGGCGTTGTCCCGGTCGAGAACACGAAGGACCTCGCGCGATTCCAGATCAGCTCCGCGATCGCATGCGTTGTCGCGACGAACGCGCCGGCCGTGCCGAGCGCCTTGCCGAACGTTCCGACGACGATCTCCGGCGTCACGCCCGCCTCGGCCGCGAGCCCACGCCCGGACGGGCCGAACACGCCGATCGCGTGCGCCTCATCGACGATCAGCGAGGCGCCGTGACTCCGTGCGAGCTCCGCCAGCCCGCGCAGATCCGCGACATCGCCGTCCATCGAGAACAGCGACTCCGACACGATGAACCGCCGCCGACCCGGCGTGGTGCGCACGAGGGCGTCGAGCGCCGCGAGATCGCGATGCGGGAAGACCCGGACCGTCGCGCGCGACAACCGGCAGCCATCGATGAGGCTCGCGTGGTTGAGCGCGTCGGAGAACATCACGTCGCCCGCCGCCGCGAGCGCGGTGATCACGCCGAGGTTCGCCGCGTAGCCCGACGAGAACGTCCGGACTCCATCGCGCTCCAGCCAGTCACCGAGCGCGGCCTCGAGCGCGACGTGCTCGCGGTGGTTGCCGACGATCAGCCGCGACGCCCCGGCTCCGACTCCGTTGGCCTCGAGGCTGGCCGCCGCGGCGTCGGCCAACCGGCGGTCGCCCGCCAGCCCGAGATAGTCGTTCGAGGCCAGGTTGAGCACGTCGCGCCCATCGAGGACCACGCGCGCCCCCTGGCGACCATCGACCACCCGCGCGCCGCGCCGCCGATGCGCGGTGGAGAGGTCCGCCAGCTCGGCCCGCGCGTCGTCATCGAGCGTCGTCGCCATCCCGGCGGCGACTATAGCTACTTGCCGATGCAGAAGCGCGCGAAGACCTGATCGAGGACGCGGTCGCCGACCTCGACCCCGCGCAGCTCGGCGAGCGCCTGGGCGCCGGTTCGCAGCTCGAGTGCGACGATCTCGGGGACCTGGTGCGCGGCGAACGCGTCCCGGGCTGCGGCGAACGCGAGGGCCGCGCGAGCTGCGACCTCGTGCTGCCGCGCCGTGGTGACGAAGGGCGGCTCGGCGCCCTCCTGATCGGCGACCCCGGCGAGCGCGAGGATCTGTCGCCGGAGCGCCTCGAGCCCCTGACCAGTCCGTGCCGAGGTCGCGAGGCCGGCGAGGGCAGGGCGGAGGTCCGCCTTGCTGTGCACGACGACCGCGCGGTCGCCGAATCGCGACGCGTCCGCGCCGGAGCCGTCGTCGACCACGACGACGACATCGGCCGCCGCGACGCGGGCCTCGCCGAGCGCGATGCCACGGCGCTCGACGTCGTCGCCGGTGTCGCGCAGCCCCGCGGTGTCGATCAGCGTGACCGCGATGCCGTCCCATTCAACGCGCGCCTCGACGTAGTCCCGCGTCGTGCCGGGCTGGTCGTCGACCAGGGCGCGCTCGGCGCCCACCAGTGCGTTGAGCAGCGAGGACTTGCCGACATTGACCGCGCCGACCAGCGCGACCGAGATCCCCTCGTTGATCGCGCGGCCTCGCCGGAAGCCGGCGGCGAGCGCGGCGCTACCGTCGGCGACCGCGGCGAGCGCGCTCGAGATCGCCGAAACGCTCGCGGGCTCGAGATCGTCTTCCGGAAAATCGATGCGGCCCTCGATCTCGGCGAGCACGTCGAGCCCGCGTTGCTCGAGCGCGCGCACTTCGTCGCCGAAGCGACCTGCCAGCGCGGCCTGCGCGAGTCGCCATGCGCGCTCGCTACCGGCGTGGATCACGCCGAGTAACGCCTCGGCTCGCAGGAGATCGAGCTTTCCGTTGGCGACCGCGCGGCGGGTGAACTCGCCGGGTTCGGCGATCCGCGCACCGCGGGCGAGCACGGCTTCGAGGAGCTTCGCCAGGTTCCGCGCGCCGCCGTGGCCCTGGATCTCGGCGACGTCCTCACCGGTGAACGAGCGCGGCGCGCGCATCGCGAACGCGATCACCTCGTCGAGATCCGGGATCCGCGCGACGCGAACCTCGCGGCCGAGATCGGAGACCCCGATCAGCCCGGCGACGATCTCGATCGCCCGCGGGCCGCTGACGCGCACGATGCCAACCCCGCCGACACCGGTCGCGGTCGCGATCGCGGCGATCGTATCCAAGGCCTACTCGAGGCCGGCGGGCACGATCGTGATGTGCCGATCCTCGCCTTCACCCTCGCTGCGCGTGGTGAGGCCCGGGATCTCGGAGATCGCCATGTGCACGATTCGGCGATCGTGCGGCGTCATCGGCTGGAGCGCGACGATCTGCTTGGTCTCGATCGCCTGCTGCGCCATCTTGGTCGCGATCCCGCGCAGCCGCTCGAGCTGCTTGTCGCGGAAGCCACCGGCGTCGATCACGAGCGGCTTGGTCTTCTCGGTCGACCGCTCCTTGTAGACCGCCTTGTTGACGAGGTGCTGGAGCGCGTCGATCACGACTCCTCGGCGCCCGATCACCATCTCGGTATCCGAGGTCTGGATCTCGAGCGTCGTCTTGTCGGCGTCGTCCTTGACGTCGATGTCGGCGGTGATCCCCATGCGCTCGAGGACTCCGAGCAAAAACTCACTCGCCTTTTCGGCGAGATCTTCAGCAGCTTCAGTGGTCACGGCAGCCTCCATACGGAACCTTCTTTTGCCCTTCGGGCCTTAGCGCTTCTTGCTCTTCTTGCGGGCCGCGTCGGCTTCTTTCTTCTCGGCGTCGGCCTTTGCCTTCACCGCAGCCGCCTCGACCGCGGCCTTGTCGGCCTCGACCTTCGCCTTGTTCGCCTTCAGCATCTCCGCGATCTCGAGGCTGCGCTTGTCGTACTTGTTCATGTACAGCGAGTGCAGCGCGGACAGCGTCGTGTTCGTGAAGATGTAGAGCGTCAGACCCGCCGGGAAGAAGAACGACATCACGCCGAACATCAGCGGCATGCCGTACTGCATGATCTTCTGCTGCGTCGAGTCCCCGGTCGCCGGCGTGAGCCGCGCCTGGATGAACATCGTCACGACGAGGATCGCCGGGAGCACGTGCGTCGGATCGGGCGCGGTCAGATCGTTGATCCAGCCCGGGATGAACGGCTGCTGGTAGAGCTCGCCCGCGGTCGACAGCATGCGGTAGAGCGCGAGCCAGATCGGCATCTGCAGGAGGATCGGCAGGCAGCCCGCGATCGGGTTGACGCTGTGCTGCTTGTACAGCGCCATCGTCTCGGCCTGGAGCCGCTGCTTGTCGTCCTTGTACTTGGCCTGCAGCTCCTTCATCTGCGGGCCGAGCGCGGCCATCAGCTTCATCGAGCGCGTCGACTTGGTCGTCCAGTACAAGGTCGCGCCCTTGACGATGAACGTCAAAAGGATGATCGCGATGCCCCAGTTCTGCACGACGCTCTGGAACTTCAGCAGCAGCCACAGGAGCGGCTTGCCGATGAACGCGAACCAACCCATGTCGATCGGCGCCTTGAACCCGGTCTCGAAGCCGGCGACACCGTCGGCGCGATCGAGGTCCTTGTAGTTCTTGGGGCCGAGGTAGCCGACGATGTCGCGCGTGATCGGCGGCGCGCCTTGCTTGAGCGCGACGCGCGGGAACACGATCTCCGACGACATCAGGCCCTTGTCGTCCGACATCGCGAACTTCTCGAACTGATCGGTGAGCGCGAGCGGCTTGGGCGCGAACGCCACGAGCAGGTAGGGGTGCTCGAAGCCGGACCACTGGATGTTCTTCTCGTGGCGGACCATGCCCTCGGTGCGGTCCTTGATCAGCGCGGTCAGGCCGGTCGTGTGGACCTTGCCGTCCTGATACGACGACGTGTGCCAGGACCGCGGCATGCTCTGCGACGAGGCGCCCTTGTCGGCGAGCTTGGGATCCTGGAAGACGTGCGACGCGAGGGCGAGCGTCTCGTACGCCTCCTTGCCCTCGGGCACCCGCGTCGTGATCTTGAGCGCGAGCCGGACGATGTAGTTCTCGGCCTCGATCGTGAACAGCTTCTCGGCGTCGAACTCCGGCGTCGTCAGTGTGTACTTGACCGAGTTCCCCGAGATGCGCTCGCCCTTCCACTCGGCGTGAAGCGGCAGGTGGAACGTCGAGTCGCGCGTGAAGTTGACGTCGAACGCGCCCTGATCGGGATACGTCTTGCGATCGGGGAGCAGCTCGCCCTTGGTCGCGTCGTTCTCGTAGCGCGGGTCCGTGAGCTTCCACGACACCAGCGTGCCGTTGTAGTTCGAGAACTTCGCGGTGAACTCGGGGTAAACCACGTCGAGCGTCTGCTCGGGGCCGCGCGCTGCCTCGGCCGGGGCCTCGTGGCCACCGAAGTCGAGCACCGCGGGTGCGTTGGTCGCGACCAGCGTCGCGCCGTTGCTACCGCTACCGGACGCGATGCCCGGCGGAGGCTTGGGATCTTCCTTCGCCGGGAAGACCAGCTGCCAGACCAGCATCACGCCGAGCGCGGCGGCGACTGCGAACAGCAGCCGTTTACCTTGATCTTGCATCTATCGCCTCCTCTGCATGGCCACAGCGCGCGTGGTGTCGCGCCGATGGAGAAACCGGATCGAACCCGCTGCCGCCGAACGGATTGCAGCGCAACACGCGCCACACCGCGAGCGGAACTCCGACGAGGATTCCGCGCTGCTTCACGGCATCGAGCGCGTACTCCGAGCACGTCGGCAAGAACCGACAGGTCGGCTGACGCTTCAACGGCGACAGGACGCGCCGATAGAATCGCACCGGCGACAGGACCACCCAGACGAGCACAGCGTGCAGTCGAGACAGGAGGGTGGTCATGTAATTGAACGCAGGATCCGGGAAAGGTCGGACGCGAAGTCGTCGGGGTGAACCTGCCGCGCCGCGCTGTCCTTGGCAACCAGGACCATGTCCCAGCCAGAAGGTACCCAGCCATGGAGGCGCATCCACTCGCGAACCAAACGCTTGATCCGATTCCGAACGACTGCGTTTCCTACTTTCTTCGTGACCGTGAGTCCGAGCCGACCAGCGGCATCGGACTCGGGCCGGCGGCGCGCGATGGCGAGGAGGTGACGACCATGGTGCTTGCTACCCTCGGACTGGACGGAGACATAGTCGGCGCGTTGTCGCAGCCGCATCTGTTTCGCGATCCCGAGCGGAGCTCGCACCACGATCTACTTCTTCGCGGTCGTCACCGAGATCCGCTTGCGGCCCTTGGCACGACGACGACGAAGCACTTCGCGACCACCGCGGGTCTTCTTGCGCGCACGGAAACCATGGGTGCGCTTGCGGCTCTTGTTATGGGGCTGAAAAGTACGCTTCGACACGGCAATCTCCAGACTTTAGGGCGATGAAACCGTAAGGCTTCCGAGGGAGGGGATCGATACCTGCGCCACTCAACGAAGTCAAGCCGCCGGTACCCTCGGGTCGAGGATCCGACCTCGTCTCGCAACCCCGTCACCGCGACGAGGTCCGGAGTTCACTTGGCGGCGTTTTAGGCTTGCGACGTCAAAACCGAGTCTGCTACCAACTCGAGGTTTCCTCGGTTCGTGATCGCTGCTGAAGCGGTGCATGAGACGAGGTCCAGAAGCCCCTGTGAATAACTTCTGGATTGGCTGTCCTTTGCCTGTGAAGTAATCCTTGCAACAAGATGAAATCACAGAAGTAACTTCGCGGGAAGGTCGAGTGACCTCCGCTGCGAGCGTGTGGCTCCGCGTGGTCGACGGTCTGCGGGGCATCATGCACCCGGATACCTTCGATATGTGGCTCCAGCCGATCGAGTTCTTGTCGCTGGACGAGACCGCGGTCGTGCTCCGCGCGCCCAACCAGTTCGTGCGGAGCTGGTTCGAGACCAACTACCTCCAGATCGCGCTCGCCGAGCTGCGCACGCTCGGGTTTGACCGGGTCGTTCGCTGGGCTCCCGATGCCGAGCCTCCGCCCAGGCCAGTCTCGGTGCCCCAGGTCGCGGCTCCGATGCCTCCACCGCCCACGCGCTACCCGAGCGGCTCGATCAACGAGTCGAGCTCTCAGCACCTCGCGGCCTCCGAGCCGATCCCGCCACCCGAGTCGGCGACGCTCAACCCACGCTACTCGTTCGACACGTTCGTCGCCGGGCCGTCGAACCAGCTCGCGTTCGCCGCTTCTCAGGCCGCCGCGTCGAGCTACCCACCGAAGTACAACCCGGTGTTCGTGTGCGGTGGGGCAGGGCTCGGCAAGACGCACCTCCTGCACGCGATCGGTCACCAGCAGATCGCGAACCGGCCCGAGGCGCGCGTCGTCTACCTGTCGAGCGAGCGGTTCATGAACGAGTACGTGCAGGCCATCCGCACCGGCCGCATGCACGAGTTCCGCCGCAACTATCGCGAGGGCATCGACGTGTTGCTCGTCGATGACGTCCAGTTCCTCGCCGGCAAAGAGGGCACGCAGGACGAGTTCTTCCACACGTTCAACGCGCTCCACGAGAACCACAAGCAGATCGTGCTCACCGCCGACCGCAAGCCGCAGGAGATCAGCGACATCGCCGACCGCCTGCGCTCGCGCTTCGCGTGGGGCCTGCTCGCCGACATCGAGCCGCCCGAGCTCGAGGTCCGCATCGCCATCCTGCGCAAGAAGGCCGCGGTCGAGGCGATCCACATGCCCGACGACGTCGCGATGTACATCGCCTCGGCGATCAAGTCGAACGTCCGCGAGCTCGAGGGCGCGCTGATCCGGCTCGCCGCCTACGCGTCGCTGTCGAAGCGCGTGATCGACCTCGAGTTCGCCAAGGAGACGCTCGGCTCGGCGATCTCCCGGCCGCGCGAGATCCTCACCGTCGACATGATCATCAAGATCGTCGCGAGCTACTACGGCCTCAAGCCGTCGGACATCAAGAGCGAGCGCCGCCACAAGTCGGTGTCGCGACCGCGTGCGATCGCGATGTACCTGTCGCGCCAGCACACCAAGGACAGCTATCCCGACCTCGCGCGCGCGTTCGGCGGCAAGCACCACACCACGGTGATCTCGGCGGTCCAGAAGATCATCGAGCAACTCAAGGACGACCCTTCGCTGCGCTCCGAAGTGCACGCGATCGAGTCGCAGATCCTGCGCTGATCGCCCGTGATCACCATGTTGGTAACCATGTGCGCATCTCTGTGGTCGTCCCTGTGTATGGATCCTGAACAACTCGGGAGCGTGATCTGTCCACAGGATCCCTGCCTGACGTCCACCGCTGGCACGATCCGGTTGTCAGCGATCGCCTCTCGTCCTTTTTGATGTCACACCACTGACTTAGAACGTTATCCACACCGTCCACACGACCTATTATTTCTACTACTGAGAAGATCTTTATCTCTTCCTAAGATCAAGAAGAGCCGCAACAAACGACGAACGCGACGACGAGGGTGCCATGGAGATTCGGATCGTAAAGCAAGAGTTCCTACGCGGCCTGCGCCTCGCGCAAGGCATCGCCGATCGCAAGAGCACGATGCCGATGCTCGCGAACGTGTTGCTGCGCACGCAGGGCAAGAACCAGCTCCTCGTCGCCGCAACCGACCTGAACGTCTCGCTGACAGCGGAGCTCAAGAGCACGAACGTCTCCGAAGGCGGCATCACGCTCGGAGCCAAGAATCTCTACGAGCTCGTCGCGAACGCGCCCGGCGACGAGATCACGCTCAAGAAGGCCGACAACCACTGGGCCGAGATCAAGAGCGGCAAGGTCGCCTATCGCATCGTCGGCATGCCCGACCGCGACTTCCCGAAGGTCCCCGATCATCGCGAGGCGCAGTACGCGCAGCTCGAGAGCTCGGTGCTCAAGGAAATGATCGACCGCACCCTGTTCTCGGTCTGCAACGACGAGACGCGGTTCCACCTGAACGGCGTGTACTTCGAGTGCGACGGCACGCAGGCGCGGATGGTCTCGACGGACGGCCACCGCCTCAGCAAGGTCGAGCGCACGATCCCGAACGGGCCCAAGCTCACCTCCGGGATCATCATCCCGAAGAAGGGCGTGCTCGAGATGAAGAAGGTCCTCGAGAGCGGCCCGTCGTGCAAGCTGGCGATCAAGACGCCGCACCTGTTCCTCGTCCAGGACGACATCGCGCTCGCGGTGAAGCTCATCGAGGCGCAGTTCCCGCCCTACGAGCAGGTCATCCCCAAGGACCACAAGCGCATCATCACGATCGACCGCATCCGGTTCATCGACTCGCTCCGGCGTGCGCAGCTGATGTCCTCGGAGACGCGCGGCGTGAAGCTCAGCGCGACGCGAGACGGGGTGACCATCACCTCGGACAACCCGGATCTCGGCGAGGTGCGCGAGGAGCTGGACGCCGAGTACAACGGCGAGCCGATCGCGATCGGGTTCAACCCGAAGTACGTCGTCGAGCTGCTCGGCCAGATGTCCGCCGACCAGATCACGATCGCGCTCGGTGGCGAGCTCGACCCCGGGCTCATCCGTCCGCTCGTCGGCGATGACTACCTCGGCGTCGTCATGCCGATGCGTATCTGACCCGGCGCGATGCGCGTCGAAGTCCTCCTCGCGGACGGCGTACGCAATCTCCGCCCGCTGCAGCTCGAGCCGCGCGAGCGCTTCAACGTGTTCGTCGGCGACAACGGGCAGGGCAAGACCAACCTGCTCGAGGCGATCTTCTGCATCGCCGCGCTGCGCTCGTTCCGCACGACGCGCCTGGCCGACCTCGTCGGATTCGGGCGCGATCAGGCGAAGCTTGCCGCACGCGTTCGCAAGGATGATCTCAGCCGCATCTACGAGGTCGAGCTGTTGCCGGGATCCCGGCGCGTCCGGCTCGATGGCAAGGCGGTGCGACCGCTCGCGCGGTACTTCGGCGGGTTCAACGTCGTCGTGTTCACGCCCGAGGACCTCGCGTTGCCGCGGGGCTCACCGGGCGACCGCCGGCGGTTCGTCGACCGCGGCGTGTTCAACCTCGATGCCGGATACCTGACGCTCGCGTCGGACTACGAGAAGATCGTGAAGACGCGCAACAGCGTGCTGCGCCAGGCCGGTGAGGGCCGCCTGACCGGCACCAAGGTGGGCGATCTCCTCGATGTTTACGACGACCAGCTCGCGCGGCTCGCGGTCGACATCGTGGCCGCCCGCCAGAAGTTCCTCGCGGTCCTCGAGCCCGAGCTGGCGTCGACGTTCGCCGCGATCACCCGGACCGGGCTCCACGCGACCGCGCGATACCAGTCGACGATCGACGGCCTCGATGCGCTCGCGATCATCGAGAAGCTGCGCGCGTCGCGTCCGCGCGACCTCGTCACGCAGTCGACGCACCTCGGCCCGCATCGCGACGATCTCGTGTTCGACCTCGAGGGCCGCGAGGCCGGTAGCTTCGCGTCACAGGGCCAGCTGCGCGCGATCATGCTCGCGTGGAAGACCGCGGAGCTCGCCGTGCTCACGCGCGTGCACGGCGACGCGCCGATCTTGTTGCTCGACGACGTGTCGTCCGAGCTCGACCCGTCACGCAACGAATTCCTGTTCGCGCACCTCGCGACGTTGGCCGGTCAGTGCTTCATCACGACCACCCATGGAAGCCACGTTTTGCTGGCCTCGGATCGCGCCGATTACCGCATCTCCGACGGCCAGATTCTGGTGTGATTTCGTAATGATAGATACGCTCGAAACACCCATCGAACGCTTCTAGTTCCACGCGCTGCATGGTACGACTGCGCGTGGCTGATCCGACTCCTTCGGAGTCTCCCGAGAACACGTACGACGCCAGCTCGATCGGCGTCCTGAAGGGTCTCGAGGGCGTCCGGAAACGACCCGGCATGTACATCGGGGACACCGATGACGGCACCGGACTGCATCACCTCGTGCACGAGGTGGTCGACAACTCGATCGACGAGCACCTCGCCGGTCACTGCGACCGCATCGACATCACGATCCACTTCGACAACTCGGTCACCGTCGAGGACAACGGTCGCGGCATCCCGGTCGACATGCACCCGATCGAGAACCGGCCCGCGGCCGAGCTCGTGATGACGACGCTGCACGCCGGCGGCAAGTTCGGCGGCAAGGGCGGCTACAAGGTCTCCGGCGGCCTCCACGGCGTCGGCGTCTCGGCGGTCAACGCGCTGTCCGACTGGTTGAAGCTCGAGATCCGGCGCAACGGCAAGGTCTACTACCAGGAGTACTCGCGGGGCATCCCGACGATCGAGCTCAAGCAGACCGGCGTCACCGATCGCCGCGGCACCAAGACGACGTTTCATCCCGACACCGAGATCTTCAAGAACATCCTCGAGTTCAACTTCGACCAGGTCGCGACCAAGCTGCGCGAGCTGGCGTACCTGAACCCGGGCCTCGCGATCGTCATCCACGACGAGCGCGTCGACAAGAACGTCGAGTACAAGTTCGAGGGCGGCATCGCGACCTACGTCGCCGACCAGAACGCGAACAAGACCGTCGTGTCCGACGTGATCTCGGTGTTCGGCGAGCACGAGAACATCGGCGTCGACGTCGCGATGCAGTGGAACGACGGCTACTCCGAGCTCGTCACCTGCTTCACGAACACGATCAAGAACCGCGATGGTGGCACGCACCTCACGGGCTTCCGTCAGGCGCTGACCCGCACGGTCAACAACTACGCGAACGAGAACAAGCTGCTCAAGGACGCCAAGGGCGGCCTGTCCGGCGAGGATCTGCGCGAGGGGCTGACGGCGGTCATCTCGGTCAAGCTCGGCGATCCGAAGTACTCGAACCAGGCCAAGGACAAGCTGGTCTCGTCCGAGGTCGCGACCGCGGTCAACGCGGTGCTGTCCGAGAAGCTCGGCACGTTCCTCGAGCAGCACCCCAAGGAAGCCCGGCTCGTCGTCAACAAGGCGCTGCTCGCGTCGCGTGCTCGGGAGGCCGCTCGCAAGGCCCGCGAGATGGTGCAGCGCAAGGGCGTTCTCGAGTTCACCTCGCTGCCCGGCAAGCTCGCCGACTGCCAGGAGCGCGATCCGGCGAAGTCCGAGCTGTTCATTGTCGAGGGCGAGTCCGCAGGTGGCTCGGCCAAGCAGGGTCGCGACCGCGCGATCCAGGCGATCCTCCCGCTGCGCGGCAAGATCTTGAACGTCGAGAAGGTGCGCTTCGATCGCATGCTCGGCTCGCAGGAGCTGACGACGCTGATCACCGCACTCGGGACGTCCGTCGGTGAAGAGAAGGACATCGCGAAGCTCCGCTATCACAAGATCATCGTGATGACGGATGCCGATGTCGACGGCAGCCACATTCGCACGCTCTTGCTGACGTTCTTCTTCCGCCACTTCGGCGAGCTGTTCGAGAACGGCCACGTCTACATCGCGCAGCCTCCGCTGTACGGCGTGACGAAGGGCAAGAAGGTCCACTACCTCAAGAACGACGCCGCGCTCGAGGACTACCTGCTCGACGACGTCTGCAAGAAGACGATCGTCACGCGCAGCGACGGCGGCGAGCCGATCACCACGACGAGCCTGATCGCGCTCGTCAAGCGCATCAACCAGGCGCGCGCGATCCGCAGCAAGCTCGACAAGCGCGGCGACGGTCGGATCTCGGCCCAGTTCGCCGAGATCGGGCTCGTCGAGGAAGATCTCAAGGATCGCGAGAAGTGCGAGCGCATCGAGGCCAAGGTGATGGCGGAGGTTTCGCGCCGCCACCCCGAGCTCGGCTCGGCCGCGGCGGACTATCGCCAGGACGCCGAGCACGGCAGCTGGAAGCTCGTGTTCCCGGCCGGCCTCCACGGTGTCCGGCGCGCGACGACGCTCGACGTCGACTTCGTGCGCGCGGGCGAGTTCGTCGAGCTGCGCAAGATCTCCGCGGAGCTGCGCGCGGCGTTCGCTGGCACGCTCACGCTGACCTACGCCGACGATGACGCGATCGAGATCAAGGACTGGGACCAGATCGCGACGATCGTCGGAGACCTCGGCCGCAAGGGCCTGCAGATCCAGCGCTACAAGGGCCTCGGCGAGATGAACGCCGAGCAGCTCTGGGAGACCACGATGGATCCCGCGCGCCGCAACCTGTTGAAGGTCAAGGTCGAGGAGCTCGCCGAGGCCGACGGCATCTTCACGAAGCTGATGGGCGATCTCGTCGAACCGCGCCGCGAGTTCATCGAAGAGAACGCGCTCAACGTTCGCAACCTCGACGTCTGATGCTCGGCCGCCGGGGTCGGGTCCGATGACATTCGAGCGCGTCTACACGATGACGGACTACTACGACGGTCCGCGCGCCGGCATCGCGAGCTTCGCGGGCACGCCGCACGCGTACGCCTGTCCGTTCGAGCACTGGCTTCCCGGGCTCGGCGATCTCTACGAGCTGCGCCCGGTCGACCCCACGACGTTTCGGCTCGCCCTCGAAGACTGGGAGATCTGGCTGCGGTGGGAAGCCGCCCGCGCCGCCGGTGAAATTCCGCTCGAGCCACACGGCGTGCTGCCCGAGGACCGCGCGCGTGCCGACGAGCTCGACGGCGTGCTCGCCTCGCGCCTCGACGCGCTGCCGCCACCGTTCCGCGCGCGGGGCGTGTTCCGGACCCGCCTGCACGACGACCATCTCGACCGCAGCGATCTCGAGGTCGAGTGGACGCGCGAGCCCTAGCAGCCCGGGAAACAGGCGACGCCGAGGCGTGACGCGGCCGCGGCGCGGGTCGCCGTCGCGATCGCGAGGACCTGCTCGACGACGGCGTGCGCGCGGGCCTGCTGCTCCGGTGACGTCGCGTACTTCGCGAGCAGGCGCTTGCCGAGCTCGTGGTGCTCGCGTTCCTCGGGCTGGATCAACGTGTCGTAGAGCCGGACGGTCTCGAAGTCGCCGTTGGCGCGACAGAAGGTGATGAAGTTCTCGTTGACGCCGTACGCGATCATCTCGAGGGCGAACAGCCCGGCGGCGATTCGATCGAGCGTCGTGGTCAGCGAGCCGAGGTACTGGAACAGCGGGTTCGCCGGCGGGATGCGATAGCTGTCGAGCTCGAAACCGTGCGCGCGCAGCCGATCCGCGACCAGCTGGAAGTGGCCGGCCTCGTCGCCGGCCTGGCGCGCGAAAGCGAGCTTGGCGTCGAGCTCCGCGGTGGTCGGCACCCACGCTGCGGCGAGCTCGGCGACCGAGATCTCGTTGGCGAGCGCGACCTCGAGGAGTTGCTTGAGCTCGCCGGTGGTCGCGCCGGTGCCGGCGGCGACGATCGGGGCGAGGCGATCGGCGGCGAACGCCTCGAGCTCGACGATGAAGTTCATAAGGCAGTGTGCAGCACTTCGCCGAGCAACGGGCTCGAGTGCTCCGAGTCGTTCATTCGCACGACGGTGAGCTCGTCGAGCGACGGCCCGGCAAGCACGTTGAGCGCCGCCGGGGCCTGGCGAAACTTCCAGACGCGCGCGAGCGGCAAGCCGAGCACGCGGCACAGGATCACGCGGTTGACCGCGTCGTGCGCGACGACGAGGGCGGTCTGCCCATGTGCCAGCCGAGCGAACACGCGCTCGAGCACGGCCCACGCGCGAACCTCGACATCACCGAGCGTCTCGGCGCCGGGCCCGGCCGGCACGTCGCGACCGGGAGTCGAGCGCCAGGTGCCGAACATCTCGGCGTGCTCGAGCTGGACCTCGGTCGCGAGCTTGCCCTCCCACGCGCCGTGCGAGATCTCGAGGAGGCCGTCGTCGAATTCGAGCGGGACGCGCGCGCCGACGATGGCCTCGGCCGTCGCTCGAGCGCGGGACAGCGGCGACGCGATCGCGAGATCGATCGGCACCGTCGCGAGCCGGGCACCGAGCGTGGCGACCTGGCGTTCGCCGTCGGGCGACAGCGCGATATCGGTGCGGCCCTGGTACCGACCCTCGCGGTTCCACGGCGTCTCGCCGTGCCGCACGAGCAACAAGTTCATGCGACCGACCTTAACGCAGCATGTCACCTCGGCCGGTGCGAACCGATGGTGAGTTTTGTTCGTGCGTGGTAATCGGAGGCCCATGCATCGAAGCCGGATCTCGGGGATCGGCATGGCCGTCCCGTCGCGCGTGGTCACCAATCACGATCTCGCCGCCCAGATGGAGACGTCGCACGACTGGATCGTCGAGCGCACCGGCATCGAGGAGCGGCGCTGGGTCAGCCCGGGCGAGACCGGTGCCGAGCTCGGCGCGAAGGCGGCGCGCGAGGCGATCGAGAAGTCCGGGCTCGAGCCCAAGGACATCGATCTCATCATCTACGCGACGCTGTCGCCCGACTTCTTCTTCCCGGGCACCGGCGTGTTCGTCCAGCGGTTCCTCGGGCTCAAGGAGATCCCCTGCATCGATATCCGCCAGCAGTGCACCGGCTTCATCTACGGCGTCTCGATCGCCGACGCGTTCGTGCGCACCGGCCAGTTCAAGAACGTCCTCGTGATCGGCAGCGAGGTCCACTCGACCGGCCTCGACGTCTCGACCGCCGGGCGTGATGTCACCGTGATCTTCGGCGACGGCGCTGGCGCCGCCGTGATCACGCGCGCGACCGACGACCAGCACATGATCCTGTCGACCCACCTCCATGCCGACGGCACGGACGCCGAGATCCTGTGGACCGAATACCCGGCGAGCGCACGCAGCCCGCGCATCTCCGTCGAGGCGATGGAGGCGCGCAAGCACTTTCCGACGATGGAAGGCAAGCGCGTGTTCAAGCACGCGGTGACCCGCATGCCGCAGGCGATCATGGAGGGCATGGTCGCGAACAACGTGAAGCTTACCGACATCGACATGCTGATCCCGCACCAGGCCAACCTGCGCATCAACCAGATGGTCGCGAAGATGATCGGCCTGCCCGACGAGCGTACCCACAACAACATCCAGCGCTACGGCAACACGACCGCCGCGTCGATCCCGATCTGCATGCACGAGGCGCTCGAGATCGGCAAGATCAAGCCGGGCATGCTCGTGTGCCTCGTCGCGTTCGGCGCAGGCCTCACGTGGGGCTCGGTGTTTCTGCGCTACTAACGACCGAGGCGCTTCTTGAGCTCGGCGAGCTCGTCATCGATCTTCGCGGTCAACCGCTCGGTCGCCTCGGCGCGCTTGGCCTCGCGCTCCTGAGCCTCGCGCGCGAGCTGTTTGGCGGACTTCTGCTCGACCGGCGGCGACGGAGCAGGAGCACCGTCGTCCTTGCGGTCGAACACGGCCTCGCAGCTACTGCAGCGAAACGCGCGCTGCGTGTCGCCGACGACGTCGACGAAGAACATGCCGAGCTTCTCGGTCACCTCGACCTCGGTGAACGTCGCCCGCGCGTTGCAGTCGGGGCACGTGTCGGTGAAGCGCTCGCCGCCGGGGACGGTTCGCGTCTTCGCCTTGCGATGAAACAGCAGCCACATGGCTGCGAGCGTACTACGCCGCGGCCGGCGCGAAGATCGCGTCGAGCTCGCCGGCCAGCTTGTCTTCCGCGATGCCCTTGGCGAGCGCGAGCTCCTTGACCAGCAGGTTGCGGGCGGTCTCGAGCATCTTGCGCTCGCCGAACGACAGCTCCTTGGTGTGCCGGAGGACGCTGAGGTCGCGCATGACCTCGGCGATCTCGAACACGCTACCGGTCTTGATCTTCTCCATGTACTCGCGATAGCGGCGATTCCACGTCTGCGTATCGCGCGGGATGTCGCGCGACTTGAGGATCGAGTAGACCTCCTTGACCTGCTTGGCCGAGATCAGCTCGCGCAGGCCCACCGAGCCCGCGTTGATCGTCGGGATCATGATCTTCATCCCGGTGTCGACGATCTTCAGGATGTAGACCGGCGTCGGATTGCCGCCGATGTCGCGCTGTTCGAGCGCGACCACCTCGGCGACCCCATGGACCGGATAGACGGCTTTATCCCCAACGGAAAACTGCGGCTTCAAGGACACCACCTCGCAGCCGAATTCTAGCAGCCCTGGCAGCACCTGTCAAACGGCGCCACGATCCAACCGAGCGAGATCCTTGAGAAAATCGTCGCGGATCAGGCTCTTGCAGCGTACTCGACGATCGTCGCGACCGCGAATCCGGTCCCGCCCTTGGGCTGGGACGGTCGCGCCGAGCTCACCGAGGCCGGGCCGGCGATGTCGACGTGGACCCACGGGGTGTCCTTGGCGAATGCCTTCAGGAACAGGCCCGCGGTGATCGCGCCGCCGAACCGATCGCCGGTGTTGCGCATGTCGGCGACCGGGCTCTTGAGCTGCTCGCGAAGGCGCATGTTGAGCGGCAGGCGCCACATGTCCTCGCCGGTCTTGTCGGCAGCGGCCATCCAGCCCTTCAGCAGGCCCTCGTTGTCGGACATCACCCCGGCGGTGTACGGGCCGAGGGCGACCATGCAGGCACCGGTGAGCGTCGCGAAATCGAAGATCTCGTCGGGCTCGATCTTCTGGCGCGCGTAGGTGATCGCGTCACCGAGGGTCAGGCGGCCTTCGGCGTCGGTGTTGTTGATCTCGACCGTGATGCCGTCCATCGAGGTCAGGACGTCGCCGAGCTTGTAGGCACGACCCGACACCAGGTTCTCGCAGCACGCGGCGACGGCATGAACCTCGTAGTCCGAGCCGAGCGTGGCGATCGCGTCCATCGCGGCGATCACCGCGGCCGATCCCGACATGTCGACCTTCATGTCCTCCATCGAGGCCGTCGGCTTGAGCGAGTAGCCGCCCGAGTCGAACGTGACGCCCTTGCCGATGAAGCAGATCTTCTTCTTCGGCTTCTTGGCGGGCTTGTACGTCATGTGGATGAAGCGCGACTCCTGGTCACTGCCCTGACCGACGGCGAGGAACATCCCCATCCCGAGCTCGGCGCACTTCTTTGGATCGAGCACGGTGACGGTGATCGAACCCTTGTGCTTCTTTGCGATCGCGTTGGCGACGCCCGCGAGCGCGACCGGCGTGATCACGGCGGCGGGCTCGTTGATCAGGTCGCGCGCGTGACAGATCGCGCTGCCGATCACCTGGCCGCGCAGCACGGCGGCCGAGAACGCGCGGGTCTGGGCTGCGGTTGGCTTCGCACCCTTGGCGTCGGTGATGAGGCCGAACGTGCGCAGCGCCTGCGGACGCTTGTGGTCCTCGCTCGTGAAGTAACGACCGAACTTGTACGTGCCGCAGATGACTCCCTCGGCAGCCAGCTGGACGAGCGCCGGGGTGCGATTGGCGCCGAGGGTGGGCAACACGAAGCCGACCGCTGCGAGCCCCGACTTGTTCGCGGCCTGCGCCGCGGTCGCCGCGAGATCGCGGATCATCGGGTTGGTGAACTCGCCACGGGTGCCGGCGCCGAGTACCAGGATCCGCTTCGCCGGCAGCTTGCCGTGCGTGTGAATCGAGATGTGCTGACCCGGCTTGCCGTCGAACGACTCGGCCTTGGCGATGTCACCGAGGTGACCACCAAGCGCGATGTCGATCGACTTGAACAGCGCATCCTTGGCCGGATCACCAAAGATCGTGAAGGCCAGAAGATCGACTGCGGCCTGGAGTGCGGGGGTGGGAACGTGGGTGAGATCGATCACGGTCTTCGCGTCCATAAACTTCCGTAACTCCTGGAAATCCGTGGTTCTTATACGGCGTGCCCCCCTGGATGTAAAGGAATCGAATGCCTACATTGACAGGTCAAACCAGTGATTCGTAGAGTCGCTGTCGGACCTAAGGGGGATTGAATGCGAAAAGGCACGACTGCGCGCCCGGTAGCGCGCAAGGGTACTGGATCTCGCAACAAGAAGACCGTCGCGGTTGCGTCGAGGAAGTCCGAGCCGATCATTCAGATGGTGGAGCGCAAGTCGTCGCGCAACATCCTCGAGCTGCCCAAGAAGCACGGTGAGCTTCCGATTCCGTCGTCGACGTTTATCTTCTAAAGATCTCTCAGAGCTGGTGAGTGTTGGGAGCTGGGGGGCTCTCACCACGATCCGGCTCTAATCTTCTGGATCTTCCAGCAATTTCTTGAAGTTGCGGGCGTCCTTCCAACGCTCTGGTGATGCGAACACCAGGGTGATGGCAGCGTCGTCACCGTAGACCTCGACGAAGTCGAGTACGGCTTCGAGGCGCTCGGCGCTGAGAGCACCAGCGCGTCCGAGGCCCTCGACACGCACGTAGAACGCGGGCGCCTCGAGACCATCGAGCGCGGTCGGGTTCGCCGGATCGACGACGAGCGGGTCGACCGCGCACGTGACGCCGAGCTCGACCGCGACCTTGATCGCGGTGCGTGGCTCCCACAAACCGTCGGGGACCCACACGCGCTTGGCACCGAGGGCCTCCTCGGTCGCGACCTCACCGAAGAACGCCTTGAGCAGATCGCGATTTGCTGCAGATGGTGCGAACAGCGGTGGCGAGCGGAACACGACCTCGCCAGCCTTGACCTGATCGACCGCCGCGCGCAGCTGCACGATCGCTGCGCGGCCGTGCACGCTGTCGCGAAAATCGCCGACCGTCGCGTCGTGGTCCCAGGACTTCTGCGTGACCGGAGGCTTGCGCTGGGTGAGCACCCACGGCGCGACGAGCCCGATCGCTCCCTCGGGCGCGAGCTGACTCCACTTCTGCAGCACGCCGGGCTTGAGCGGACCGGCGAACAGGGCCGACAGCTCGAGATACGACAGCTCGTTGAAGTAGCGCTCGCGCTCGATCTTGTCTGGGACGTCGACGGTCCCGATCCGTAGCTCGGTCATTGTTTTGCAGTGGTAGTAGTGCGTAGAGTCCCACCGCGCAACGGAGGCCACCATGAAGTTCTTCGTCGATACCGCAGACGTCAAAGAGATCCGCGAGGCCGCCTCGATGGGGCTCGCCGACGGCGTCACCACGAATCCGTCCCTGGTCGCCAAGAGCGGCCGCAAGTTCGAGGAGGTCCTCCTCGAGATCTGCGACATCGTGAAGGGCCCGGTCTCCGCCGAGGTCACCGCGGTGGAGCACGACGCGATCATGGTCGAGGCGCGTCACCTCGCGAAGCTGCGCTCCAACATCGTCGTCAAGATCCCGTTGATTGCCGAGGGCCTCAAGGCGGTGCGCACCTGCACCGAAGAGGGCATCAAGACCAACGTCACGCTGTGCTTCTCGGCGACCCAGGCGCTGCTCGCCGCCAAGGCCGGTGCCACGTACATCTCGCCGTTCGTCGGTCGGCTCGACGACATCGCGACCGACGGCATGCAGTTGATCGGCGAGATCCTCGAGATCTACGACAACTACGGGTTCGAGACCGAGGTGCTCGTCGCGTCGGTGCGCGGGCCGATGCACGTGCAGCAGGCCGCGCGGATGGGAGCGCACATCGCGACCTGTCCGCTGTCGGTGCTGTTGCAGCTCGCGAAGCATCCACTCACCGACCTCGGCCTCGAGAAGTTCTTGAAGGACTGGGAGAAAGTCCCGAAGTGATCCGGCTCGCGCTCGCACTGCTCCTGGCGGGTTGCGCCACCGACGACGGTGGCCCGCGGATCGCGTCGATCGCGCCGACCGTCGCCGGCCCCGGTGCGGACATCGCGCTGGTCGGCACGCGGCTGTGCAGTGGCGCCTGCGCGACCACCGGTGGCGAGATCCTGATCGGGCTCGATCCGCCGCAGACGCGTGCGATCGTGAAGACGCTCGCCGTCGACGGCGCGACGTTCCAGATCCCGAGCGGCACGCCGAGCGGCAAGACCGTCGTCATCGTCGAGGTCGGCGATCGCGCGTCCAACGCGATCGAGCTGACGGTGCTCGCACCATGAGCGAGCGGCGCGCGTTCTCGGTCGCGGTGTACGCGCGCAAGGGCACGCGCGTGCTCGTCATCGAGCATCGCAGGCTGAAGACCTGGCTGCCGATCGGCGGCGAGCTCGAGGTCGGCGAGACGCCTCGCGAGGCGGCCGAGCGGGAGCTCCGTGAAGAGACCGGCATCGCCGTCTCGCTCCGGCCGCTCGCGACCGCGCTCGATGGTGTCCCGGCGGGGCTGATCGGCTACGAGGAGCACCAGGCCGGCAGCAAGGGACTGCACATGAACTTCGTGTTCGTCGTCGAGGTCGCGCCCGACGCCGAGGTCGTTCCCAATGACGAGTTCGGCGCGTTCCGCTGGGTCGATCGCGAGGAGCTCGCCGAGCTCGACTCGCCGCTCAACGTGCGCCAGTTCGGCTACCTCGCGCTCGACGCGTTGTTCGCGTCGTGAGGCTCGGCCGCGTGCGCGTGCGCATGCACGTCAATCCGCGCGCGCTGCACTACGAGCAGTTCCCCGGCGTGCGGCCGGTCCTCGATCCCGCGCGTTCCCTCGAGGTCGAGGTCGGCTGTGCCGAGGCGCAGTTCCTGTTCGAGCGCGCGGCCCGCGATCCCGGCGGTCAGTACGTCGGCCTCGAGATCCGCGACGACCTCGTCGACGTCGTCAACGAGCGCGCCGCGCATCGCGCGCTCCCCGTCACCGCCGTGTTCTGCCAGGCCCAGCTGCACATGACCGAGGTGTTCGACGCCGCGTCCGTCGACCGCGTCTACGTCAACTTCCCCGACCCGTGGTTCAAGCGCCGCCATCAGAACCGCCGGATGGTCGACGCCGTCCTCGCCGACGCGATCGCCATCGTCGCCAAGCCCGGCGCCGACATCTTCGTCCAGACCGATGTCTGGGACATCGCCCTCGACGCGCTCCGCGCGTTCGAGCTCGACGAGCGCTTCGCCAACGCGGCCGGCGAGTGGACCTTCTGGCGCGCCGGCAACCCCTACGGCGTTCGCTCGTGGCGCGAGCAGCACGCCGAGGAGACCGGCCTGACCGTCTGGCGCCTCCTCTACCGCCGCCTGTGAATTAGGGACGCTTTCCCGAGTTGCTCGAGTTCACGTCCGGCTGGCGGCCTGTGGATTGGGGACGCTTTTCCGAGTTGCTCGAGTTTCAAGCAACCGCGCGAGCAAGCGGTCGAAGCGTTGGCCATGCGTGTTGCGCGTCTACTCGCCCCTAAAATGGTCCATCACGTCGTGTCGCGGTTCGTCGATCGGAACTGGTTCATCCGCGACGAGGAAGAGCGTGCGTACTACCTGAAGCTGGTCGGGCGTGCTGTCGACGAGTCAGACTGGCGCTGTCTCGCATACGCGATCATGAGCAATCACTTGCACCTGGCGATGGTTGCGGGCGAGTCCTCGCTCGAATCCTGGATCAAGCGGGTCAACTCACCGTTCGCTCACTGGATGAATCGCCGATGGAGTCGGCTCGGACCGCTGTTCGCCTCGCGACCTTCCGTCTACATCGTCCGACCCGCGGACGAAGCGAACTTGCTCGCGTATCTTCACAACAACCCAGTCCGCGCCAAGGTGGTTGCCAAGGCGAGCCAGAGCAACTGGACGAGCCATCGGGACTACCTGCGAGCCGGCTCGCGGCCATCGTGGCTTTCTGTCGAGGAGGGGCTCTCCCGCTCGGGGTTCGCCGGTGAACCCAAGATGTTCGACGACTGGGTCAGCGTGACGATCGATCCCGATTTCGAACGCACGCCGCTCGAGCGCCTTCGACGCGAGGTCCGTCGCCGTGGCAGCGTCGAGCTGGGAACGCCCTATACCGGGACACCGTGTGAGGTCCCGATCGTCGGTCGTTTGACCTGCTACGTCCGCCCCGACGCCGATCAGGTCCTCGCTGCCGTCGCGGCCGAGACTGGCGTAGCGGCCACGCGCATCGCGTCTCGCACGGTGGCGCGTGACGCGACGGACGCGCGCGCGGTTGTCGTGCGATGCGGAAAGGAGCTCGGGCTCGTTTCGTCCGAGCTCGTCGAGGCACTCGGTGTGAGCCCGGCGACCGTGTCCCGTCACTGGACACGGCGTCCAACGGATCAGCAACGCGTGGTCATCGAGCGGTGTTTGACGCGCATGACTCGAGCAACTCGGAAAAGCGTCCCTAATCCACAGGCCGCCCGCCGGACATGAACTCGAGCAACTCGGAAAAGCGTCCCTAATTCACAGCGTCGAGGACGGTGGCCTGGCGGATGCGATCGAGGCGGAACTGGCGGTCCTGGCCGGTCTCGAGGTCGACGACGTTGAGGAGCGTGACGGCGCGATCGAAGACGAGGTTGCGGATGCGCACGAGCCGCGGCGACTCGCGATTGCCGGACTTGACGTAGATGATGCGAAGCGGACGCGACTCGAACCACGCGGTCTCGACCGCGTCGCGAACGGTGGCCGGGACGGGGAGGGCAGGGACGCCGACGAGCTGCAGCTGGGCGACCATGTCCAGGAGCTCGCGCTGCGCCGAGGTCGACAGTGCCGCGCGGACCTTGTCGATCGCGCGCGAGACGGTCTGCGGAAACGGAATCAGGCGCTGCTCGATCGCGACGCGTGACAACGCGACGAGCAGGGCCGCCTCGCGCGCCGTGAAGTTGATCGGCGGCAGCTGGTACGACTTGTCGAGGGCATAGCCACCGCCGCGCCCGCGGTCGGCCTTGATCGGGATGCCGGCGTCCTGGAGCGCGCCGAGGTCGCGATAGATCGTGCGCAAGGTGACGCCGAACTGCTCGGCGAGCTGACCCGCGGTGACGCCGGTGCGCCGCGCGCGGAGGGCCTCGGCGAGCGCGAACAGACGCGACTTTCTTCGCATCCAGACAGCCTGGCACACAAAGCTGACATAAGGCTGTCATCGATGGGGTTCAACGTGCTGTTCATGTCCAACAAACACAACGTCCTCAACTGGTTCGAACTCAACGTCGGCAACCTCGATGCGTCGGCCAAGCTGTACGGCGCGATGCTCGACACCGAGCTCAAGCGCGAGATCTTCTTCGGTGTCCCACACGCGATCTTTGCGAGCGAGCAGCCTGCGATGGCCGGTGCGCTGATCCAGGATCCGAAGCGCGCGAAGGGCCATGGTGGAAGCGTGATGTACTTCCACGCGACGGATGGCGTGAAGGCGTGCTTCGGTCGCGCGCTCGAGGCCGGCGCGAAGCCGATCTTGCCGCCGCAGGCGATCGCGCCGTTCGGCACCATCGCGATCGTCGAAGATCTCGACGGCAACCACGTCGGCCTTCACGCTCCCGAGTGAGCTGCTAAGGTCACGCCGCCCATGGCACGCGCGAGAAAGACCAGCAAGAAGGCCGCGGGTGGCCTGTTCGAGGCCGCGACCCGGCCCGAGCTGCCACCGCGTGCCGACGGCCAGCTCCGGCTGGTGACGCAGTATCCGCCAGCGGGCGATCAACCCAAGGCGATCGCCGAGCTCGTCGAAGGCCTGCGGCGCGGCGACGAGGCACAGGTGCTCCTCGGCATCACCGGGTCGGGCAAGACGTTCACCATGGCGAACGTGATCGCCGAGACCAACCGGCCGACGCTGATCATCGCCCACAACAAGATCCTCGCGGCGCAGCTCTACGGCGAGTTCAAGGAGTTGTTCCCCGAGGCCGCGGTCCACTACTTCGTCAGCTACTACGACTACTACCAGCCCGAGGCGTACGTCCCGACGACCGACACGTTCATCGAGAAGGACTCGATCGTGAACGAGGAGATCGATCGGATGCGTCACGCGGCGACGTTCGCGCTGCTCTCGCGGCGCGACGTCATCATCGTGGCCTCGGTCTCGTGCATCTACGGCATCGGCGCTCGGGAGACCTACGCGACGATGACGTGCGAGCTCGACGTCGGCACCGCGGTCGATCGTGACGCCGTCCTGCGCCGGCTCGTCGAGCTGCAGTACGAGCGCAACGACACCGACTTCCATCGCGGGACGTTTCGCGTGCGCGGCGACACCGTCGAGGTGTTCCCGGCCTACGAGGCTGACACCGCGGTGCGAATCGAGTGGTGGGGTGATCAGATCGAGGCGATGGCCGAGATCGATCCGCTGCGCGGGGGCATCAAGCGCAAGCTCGAACGCACCGTGATCTTCGCGGCGTCGCACTACGCGACTCCCGACGACACGATGAAGCGGGCATGCGAGTCGATCCGCGAAGAGCTCAAGGGTCGGCTCGCGGAGCTGTCGGTCGAGGGCAAGCTGCTCGAGCGCCAGCGTCTCGAGCAGCGCACGATGTACGACCTCGAGTCGATCGAGCAGATGGGCTTCTGCTCCGGCATCGAGAACTATTCGCGCCACCTCACCCAGCGCTCGGTCGGCGAGCCACCGCCGACGCTGATGGACTACTTCGGCGAGGACTACCTCCTCATCATCGACGAGTCGCACCAGACGGTGCCGCAGATCGGCTCGATGTATGCGGGCGATCGCTCGCGCAAGGAGACGCTCGTCGAGTTCGGCTTTCGCCTGCCGAGCGCCCTCGACAACCGCCCGCTGCGGTTCGACGAGTGGCGCCAGCGCGCGAAGCAGACGGTCTACGTCTCGGCGACGCCAGCGGACTGGGAGCTCAACGAGGCCAAGGGCGTCGTCGTCGAGCAGATCATCCGGCCGACCGGGTTGCTCGATCCCGAGATCGAGATGCGCCCGGTCGCGCACCAGGTCGACGATCTGCTCGCCGAGATCCGCGAGCGCGTGGCCAAGGGCGATCGCGTGCTCGTCACGACGCTGACCAAGCGCATGTCGGAGGATCTCACCGAGTACTACCGGGAGATCGGCGTCCGTGTGAAGTACCTGCACTCCGACGTCGACACGCTCGAGCGCATCCAGATCATCCGCGACCTCCGGCGCGGCGAGTTCGACGTCCTGGTCGGCATCAACCTGCTCCGCGAAGGTCTCGACATCCCGGAGGTGTCGCTCGTCGGCATCCTCGACGCCGACAAGGAGGGCTTCCTGCGCTCGGAGCGCTCGCTGATCCAGACGATCGGTCGCGCCGCACGCAACGTGAACGGTCGCGTCCTCCTGTACGCCGACAAGGAGACCGACTCGATCAAGCACGCGGTCAAGACCACGCGCGATCGCCGCGCCGTGCAGGCCGCGTACAACACCGCGAACGGGATCACGCCGCGCACGACGAGCCACACGATCCTCGACGTCCAGGCCGCCGAGCCGATGCCCAAGCGCGGTGGGCGCACGGTCCTCGGGCCGGCGCAGCTCGAGAAGATCGACGACCTCGACTCGCTGCGCGCTGCGATCGACAAGGTGCGCACGGAGATGAAGCAGGCGGCGGCAGACCTCGAGTTCGAACGCGCCGCGGCACTCCGCGATCGCGCGCGCGAGCTCGAGCAGCTCGAGATCCAGCTGCGTTGAAGATCGGCGGGTTCTACGCGGTCCTCGATCGCGACGACGAGCAGCTCGCGCGCACGCTGGTCTCGGTCGCGCGCGTGCTCCAGGTCCGGTGCAAGGCGAGCCCGACCGACGAGATCGTGCGGGTCGCCCGGATGGCACGCAGGATCTGCGACGAGGTCGGCGCGGCCCTGGTGATCAACGATCGGATCGACATCGCGCTCGCGGTCGGCGCCGATGGCGTGCACCTCGGTCAGACCGATCTACCGCTTGTCGAGGCGCGCGCGATCTGTGGCGGCCGACTCGCGATCGGCGTGTCGACCCACGATCTCGATCAGGTGCGCGCGGCATGCGCGAACGGGGCGGACTACCTCGGTTATGGACCGGTGTTCGCGACCCACACGAAGCAGAATCCGGATCGCGTTCAGGGACTCGCATCGCTGCAGGCTGCCTGTGCGCTTGCCGGGGCAACTCCCGTGGTGGCGATCGGGGGGATCACGGCGTCGCAAGTGGAGGGGGTGTACGCGGCCGGCGCTGCAGCTATCTGCGCGATTTCTGCCGTGAATGGCGCCCCTGATGTGGGTGCGGCAGCACGTTTGATGTGTAACGATTCGCGCTGAATTCGACCACGCAGTACGCGTCGAAAGGAAACCGTATGAAGCAGCTCGGGATCTTCGCCACCCTCACCGCCGTCATCGCCGCGATCGGCTTCGCCACGCTGTCTCCCGCCACCGCCGAGGCCGGTGACGCCTGCGTCCGCAAGGAGTTCAAGACCGAGATGGTCAAGCAGGCGTGCAAGGACGGCGGCGCCGACAAGGCCAAGGAGGTCATGAAGGCGTGGAACAAGGAGAAGGCGATCAAGAGCTGCAACCAGTGCCACACCAAGCTGGCACCGAGCTACGAGCTCAAGCCGGACGGCCTCGCGCAGTACAAGAAGCTCGGCGGCAAGTAGTCATCAACAAGGCCGTCGCGCGCGTAACCGCCTGACGGCGGGTTCGATCGCACGCTGCACTCGCTCACAGCTCGGCCTCGGCTCACCGGCGCCGGGATGCGGTGGGCGGCGTGATCGGCGGCGCCGGCACACGGCCCGGTCGATCGTCGTCTCCGTTGCGCGCAGTCGAGCGGCATCGAAGCCCTGTCTCCGCGACCACCGCCGCGTCCATCTCAGGTGTTGCAGACCTTCTTGTTCTTGGCGTCCTTCTTGAGCGACGCGTCGAGGTCGTTGGCTTGCTTCATCACGTTTGACTTGGCGTACTTGGTCTTGATGATCGCGAGGTACGTGCGCGCCTCGGTGCAGTTCTTGAGCTCCTTCGCGGCGAGGGACGCGAAGTAGAGGCCGTCGTCGGCGAGCGTCGAGTCCGGGTACTTGTCGTAGAGCTGCTGGTAGGCGCCGATCGCGTGATCGAAGTCCTTCAGATAGCCGTAGCTCTGGCCCTTGAAGTAGACCGCGTCGTCGGCCTTGTCGTGCGTCGGATAGGTCTGCGTCAGGCGCTTGTAGATCTCGATCGCCTCGGCGTAGCGCTGCGCCTCGAACGCCGTGTTGCCGAGCTTCCAGAGATCTTCGGCGGACGAGTTCGCGCTCGGCTTGCCGCTCTCGATCTGGCCGACCCGTGCCTCGATCGCGTCGAGCCGTGCGTCGGTCGACTTGCGATACGTGTCGTACGACGACTTCAGATCGGTGACCGTCGTATTGACCGTGACGACCAGGCCGTTCGCGGTGCGCACGTCGTTGCGGAGCTGGTCGACGTCGGCCCCGAGGCCGGCGTTGTTGCGCTTGAGCACGAGCGTCGCGTCGTCGAGGACCTGCTTGAGCTTCGCGATCTGCTCGTTGAGCTCCTTCTCCTTGACGTCGAGGCGGCCCTTCAGCGTTCCGACGTCGGTGCGGATGGCGTCGCCTTCGCTCTTCGTCGTCGCCCAGAAGCAGCCGGGAGCGCAGAGCGCCAGGATCAAGATCGACTTCATGGAGGCTCCTAATGCCACTGGAACTCGCAGCGGCGATCCTTGTCATCGCCGAGCCCGGTCGACTCGGTCTCGCCCTTGGGGACGACCTGCATGCGCACGGGATCGTTGCCGAGGCGCGCGAGGTAGTCGGCGACCGACTGCGCGCGGCGCTCGGACAGCGCGATGTTGTACTCCTCGGTGCCGGACGTGTCGGTGTGCCCGATCAGGTACACGCCCTTGCCCTTGGTCTTCTCGATGCACTGGCTGTTGCCGTCGAGGCGCTCGCGCTCGCTGGCCTGGATGCTCGAGTCGTCGAACCCGAAGTACACGGTCTGCAGCGAGCAGGTCCCGGCGACGTTGGTGCCGCCGCCGGCCTTCTGACACACGCCGTTGACGCAGTCCTCGTCATCGGCGCAGTCGTCGTCCTTCGCGCACTTCTTGCCGCGCTGGCAGCTGCCCTGGCTGCACTTGCCGCTCGGGCCGCACTCGCCGTCGGACACGCACGGCTTGCACTTGCCGGCCTGACAGACCCCGTTGTCGGGGCACTGATCATCGCGCGTGCACTCGGCGGCCGCGATGCAGGCGTTCGCGCTGCACTTCTTGCCCTTGCCGCACTGCGCGTCGTCCTTGCACTCGACGCACTTGTTGGCCGAGCAGACGTTGCCGTCCTTGCAGTCCTTGTCGCCCTTGCACGTGCCGGCCGCCTTGGGCTTGCTTCCGCAGCTGACCATCGCGAATGCGACGACCAATGCGCCTGCCGCGATGACCATCGCGGTGACCGACCGATTCATGGGGCGAACCTACATCTGGTAGCCTGACACGGCAATGCCGCGCAGCACGCTGCTCGTGATCGATGACGAGCCCAACATCCTCACGACGGTGAGGCGCTCGCTCGAGATCGAGGGCTTCCAGGTCGAGGTCGCGGGGAACGGTCAGGTCGGTCTCGCGAAGCTCGCCGAGCACGACATCGACCTCGTGCTGCTCGACGTCATGATGCCGGGCGAGACCGGGCTCGAGATCCTGCCGAAGATCCGCGCCGCGAGTCCCGAGACCGCGATCGTCATGATGAGCGGAAACGCCACGATCGACACCGCGGTCGCCGCGACCAAGGGCGGCGCTTACGACTTCATCGAGAAGCCGCTCACTGGCGACAAGCTGCTGCTGACCGTGCAGAACGCGCTCAGCTTCGCGCGGCTCCAGCATGCCGATCAGCGCGCGCGCAACCGGCTCACCGCCGACTTCGCGATGATCGGTCGCGGCGCGGCGATGAAGGTGATCTTCGACAAGGTCGGCAAGACCGCACCGACGACCGGGCGCGTGCTGATCACCGGCGAGAACGGCACTGGCAAGGAGCTCGTCGCGCGCGCGATCCACGAGCACAGCAAGCGCAAGGACGGCCCGTTCATCAAGCTCAACTGCGCGGCGATCCCGAGCGAGTTGATCGAGAGCGAGCTGTTCGGTCACGAGAAGGGCGCGTTCACCGGCGCGACCCAGCAGCGACGCGGCAAGTTCGAGCTCGCCGACGGTGGCACGCTGTTCCTCGACGAGGTCGGCGACATGAACCCGAGCGCGCAGGCCAAGGTGCTGCGCGTGCTGCAGGAGAACGAGCTCGAGCGCGTTGGCGGCGGCGAGACGATCAAGGTCGACGTCCGCGTCGTCGCTGCGACCAACAAGGACCTCGCGGCCGAGATCGCGGCGGGCCGGTTCCGCGAGGATCTGTTCTACCGGCTCGCGGTCGTACCGATCGAGCTGCCGCCGCTGCGCGCGCGTCGCGAGGACATGCCGACGCTCGTCGAGCACTTCCTGGCGCAGGTCTGCCACGACAACGGCAAGAAGCTCAAGAAGGTCGCGCCGTCGGCGATGACCCTGATCATGCAGCACGAGTGGCCGGGCAACGTGCGGGAGCTCAAGAACGTCGTCGAGCGTCTCGCGATCCTCACCGGCGAGGCCGACGTCATCTCCGAGGCCGACGTCGGCGACGCGCTGCCACGCGTGCGCGCCGTGAAGTCCGAGTTCACGCGTGGCACGCCGTTCAAGGATCTGGTGGCCGGCGCCGAGCGCGAGATCATCATCGCCGCGCTCGAGGCCAACGATCACCACGTGTCGAACACGGCGCGCGAGCTCCAGCTCGAGCGCAGCCACCTCTACAAGAAGATGCGCGCACTCGGGATCGACCATCGGGCCGACGACGAGTCCGGCGGATAGCCGCCAGCCTGTGAATTGGGGACTAGCCGCCAGCCTGTGAATTGGGGACGGTGTCAATACTTGCTCGGTTTCTGCCCCCGACGTCCGCAGGACGGACGTCAGGCTCCCAAACCGAGCAAGTATTGACACCGTCCCTAGTTCACAGGGACGTAGACGATGCGCGCGCGCACGGCCGAACCGGAGGTGTCCGGCGGCTGGGCGCTCAGATCGGTCCACGCGACGACGAACGCGTCACCGATCGCGACGACGGACGGATCGGTCTGGTCGCCGACCGTGGTGGTCGGGATGACGAACTCGTCGCCGACCGGGCCATCGGTGCGGAAGAAGCGCCCGAACACGCCACACCCGTTGCCGTCGCCATCGGCGCCGCACGCGTGCCACACGACGAGCGTGGTGCCGTCGGGCCGAGCGGCGGCCCCGAACGAATCGACGGTGGCGAACTCGCCGCCGCTCTTCTTCGTGATCGTGAACCCGGGCGCGCCGACCTTGCCGAGCGAGTCGAACCGCGTGAGGTCGATGTGCCCGGGGAGGTTCATGCCGGTGACCTTGGGGATCCAGCGCGTCACGACACCGAAGCCGCTGCCGAGCGGCACGACCCGCGCGTAGACCGGGCGATCCGTACCGGTCTGCGTGACGAGGGTGCCGGCGGTTGTCGCGAACAGGCCGGACTGGAAGCCGATGCGTCCGAGCACGGCGTCGTTGTTGATCCACGCGTACATCACGTGGCCATCCGCCGAGCTCGCGAGTACCGGGACCTGGAAGAAGTCGCCGGTGGCCTCGAGCGCGACGGTGACCGTTGCGCCGGCCTGGCACTTGCTGTTCACGATCGCGGCCGCGATCTTGCCGGGCGCCGCGACCGCGGTCCACACGACGCCGAACGAGCCGTTCAACAGCGGGGCGACCGCGACGGCGTCCGCGCTATCGACCGCGATCGTCGTCTGGTTCGCCGGCGTCGCGCCGGTCGCGTCGATCGCGCGACAGGCGATGCCGGTCGACGGTGTGGCCGCGCCATCATTGAAGTCCCAGACCGCGATCGTGTCGGTACCCTTGCCGGCGGCCGCCGGGTTCGACGCGCTCGTCGTCGCCTCGGTCGTCAGCGTGAAGGCCATGTCGCTCGCGGCCGCGGCCGACTCGATCGCCTTGCCGGTCTTGTCGAACCGACGCGCGTACATCTGGCACGGCTGGTCGCACTTCTCGCGGTAGGTCACGAGCCAGTTCTCGTCGAACGTCGCGGCGAGCTGGTTGCCGTTGGCGTTGTAGTCGGCCGACAGCAGCTGGTTGTCGGCGACCGCGGTGTTGACGACGAAGTCGGTGCCCTCCATCGTGAGGGTCGCGCTGTCGTCCTGGAACGCGCTGGTCGCGGTGCCGCTGCCGACGATCGTGCCCGACGCGTCGAGTGCCAGCGCGGTGATCGCGAGGTCGCCGGTGCGATCGGGCGAGCTCAGCGAGAACGTGACCGGCAGCGAGTGACCGGTGAACGGGAAGTCGTCGCTGCGCATCGAGCCGGCGTTGCCGAGCCCGAGCCGGATCGTGGCGACGTCGTGAACCGCGGGGCGCCCGTCGATCGTCACGACGAGAAAGTGCCCGTCGCTGCAGGCGCCGACGACGACGAGCGCGGCGAGCGCGAGTTTCATTTCGGCCACACCACGCTGAAGTCGGTGGCGGGCGTGCTCGGCCGCGTGAGCGCGTAGACCGCGACCCCGGCGCCGACGGAGACGACCGCGAGCCCGGTCCAGAACCACCACTTCTTGTAGACCGGGTGATCGCTGGTCTCGGCGATCGGCGGCAGCGGCTCGATCGCGGGCTTCTTGCGCAGCTTGAACTGGTCGTCCTCGGACTTCGCCTTGTCGATCTTGCGCTCGAGCTCGGTGATCAGACGCTCGACCTTGTCGCGGTTCGGCGCGTCGGGCTCCTGCTGGAGGAACCGCTTGTAGGTGAACACCGCGTCCTCGTAGTTGCCGAGGTTGCGATAGCACTGCGCGATGTTGAACAGGATCTCCGGCGCCGGGCTGGCGTCGAATGCCTTCTGATATTCGGCGAGCGCCTCGTCGTACTTCTTGAGGTTGTAGAGCTTCTCGCCCCGCTCGAAGTGGCGATGCGCCGAACGCTCCGCGGGATCATCGGCGCGTGCGACCTGCGGCACGATGACGACGAACGCGAGGACCAAGACAATCCGCTGGATCATGGGCGCTTGTGCTTGAACGGATCGAGCGTCTCGGAGGCGTCGGGCACCTTGTCGTCGACCGGCGGCTTCTTGACCGGCTCGGGCGGCTTGTCGGGCGGCTTGTCTTCGGGCGGCGGGGGCTCGTCCGGCTTCTTGATGACCTCGACCGGCTTCTTGCCAACGGGCTTCTTCGCGACCTTGCCACCCGGGCGCTTCACGACTGGCCGGTCGTCGACGATCTCGGCGGGCGTCGGATCGACGATGGGCGGCGGCGCGAGCTGGTCGAGCGTGATGTGCAGATCGTGCTGTGGACCGGACAGATCGACGGCGAGCGAGCCGTCCTTGTAGCCGGTCGCGCGCACGACGTATGTCCGCTTGGTGTCGGTGCCCGGGTCGACGTCGAACGCGCACGGTGTCCGGCACAGCTCGGCGGCATGACCGGCCTCGTACACGCCGGCCGACGGCAGCGAGTCGAACCTCAACGTGACCAGCTTCGCCGGTGGCTTGTCCTCGACGATCGGGGACGCGCTCGGTGCCGCGGGGATCGCGAGGTCCGCAGGGAGATCCGACGCGCTGCCACGGGCGAACCACATCGCGCCCGCGACGCCGAGGCCGACCGCGATCGCGCCGCCGACGAACCAGACCCACAGCGGCGTCGGTGGCGTCGCCGGTTGCACGCCGGTCTGCGGCAGCGCACCGTGCATGCCGCTCGGCTGGATGATCGAGCTGTGCGCGACGTTTGGCGTCGGCATCCGCGGGATCTGCGGCGCGCTCGGCACGAGGACGGCCGACAGGTGCGAGATGTTGGCGGTCGCCATCGGACGAAGCCCGGTGCCGGTGAGGGCCGCGAAGCCTGGTGGATGCGTCTCCATGCCGCCGAGCAGCCCGAGCAGCGCGTCGCGCAACTCGCCGATCTGCCCGTAGCGCATCGCGGGTTCCTTCTCGAGCGCCTTCATGATGATGGCCTCGAGCCGCGGATCGAGGCCGGCGCCACCGGCGGTCTGGCTTGGGAGCGTCGGCCGCTCGGTCAGGTGCTTGCGCACGTACTCGCCGAACGATCGTCCGCGGAACATCGGCTGGCCGCAGAACAGCTCGTACATGATCGCGCCGAGCGAGTAGGTGTCGGAGCGCGCGTCGATCGCCATGCCGCCGGCCTGCTCGGGCGACATGTATGCGGGCGTGCCGATCACCGATCCAGCCGCGGTCTGAAAGCCCATGTCGTCGTCGTGATCGTCGCGGTTGAGCAGCTTCGCGACGCCGAAGTCGAGCAGCTTCACGAGCTCGGCGCCGTCGGAGGTCGGCAACACCATGACGTTGTCGGGCTTGAGATCGCGATGCACGACCCCGACCGCATGCGCGGCGGCGAGCCCGTCGCAGATCTGTACGAGCACGGCGAGCGCACGCGGCAGATCGATGCCGGTGCGCGCCCACTTGCCGAGGCTCGTGCCGCGCAGGAACTCCATGACGATGAACGTCGTGCCGTCGTCGAGCTCGACGATGTCGGGCACGTCGACGATGTTGCGGTGACGGATCCGGTTGACCGTGCGCGCCTCCTGGATGAAGCGCGCGACCGCATCGCGACGGCGCGCGTAGTCGGCGCGCAGCAACTTGAGCGCGACCTCGCGGCCGAGCTTCACGTGCTCGGCGCGATACACGTACCCCATGCCACCTTTACCGAGCACCTCGGCGACGCGATAGCTACCGAGCTGGCTGCCGACGCGATCCTCGGGATCGTCGTCGTTGCGCGCCGGAACTGGAGGCGGCTTCGGCCGCACCGTCGCGGGCTTGCTGCGCGCGAGTGGCGAGTCGAGCTTGGTGCCCTCGTCGCCGTGGGTGCCCATCGCCAGCTGTGAGGAATCGTCGGATGATCCCGCCGCCGACTCGTACGGATCGATCTCGAGCGATTGCGTGGCTTCGCGCGCACCGACCCCACCCAGCGGGTGTGGGTCGCGCGCTTGCCGCGGATCGCGAGTCGACATGCCGAGTGATTCTACGATCCCAACCCCCACCCGAGCAAACTAACAATTCCGCGCGGTTGTGACAGAACCCATGGATCAATGCGGGCACTGGCCGGTGCCCAGATCGCGCAACGCCGCCGAGATCGCGAGCTGAACCTGTGGGATCTGCTCGCTTTGCAGCCGGACCCGGAGTGGGACGATCGCCTGGGTGTTACACAGGCTACCGAGCGCCTTGGCCGTCGCGGTCCGGATGTCCCGGCTCGGGTGGTTGAGGAACTGATCGATCCGGGGGACATCGGCGTCGAGTCCGGCCGTTCGTCCGGCGATCCCGAGGGCCTCGACCGCCGCCCGCAGCCGGAGCATGTCCTTGGGCGTCGCGGTGCCCGAGCTCCCGTAGGCATCGACGATCTGGGCCAGCGTATCGTGCGCGATCGTGCCGACGCCGCACGGGCCGACGCTCGCCGGTGGGCAGTACGTCACGAGCGTCCGGATCGCACGAAGCTGGACCCCGAAGTCGTTGGTGCCGTCGACATCGAGCGCGAGCGCGCGCAGCGTCATCGCCGTGTTGTTGCTGAACACGGTGTCGAGATACGTCGTGTTGGGCTGGGTGTCGATCGGCGTCAGCGCATCCCGGGCGAACGAGCTGAGGGGCACACCATCGCCGTGCGCGGTGACCGATCCGGCGAGCACGCCGAGCGCGACGATCTGCCACCTCATCGCAGCACCGGCGAGCGCGTGAGGATGTTGCGTTGGCCCTCGCTGAGATCGACGCCGCCGAACTCCGAGTAGAACATCAGGTTCGTGCTCGCGTCGTCGCTGTCGAGGATCGGGTCCTCGAGCACCGAGCCCATCGCGTCGGTCTCGGTCTCGATGTTGTGATAGAGGCCCATGTAGCGCGCGACCTCGTGCGAGGTCAGGCGCGCGAGCTGCGTCCACGAGCGATAGCAGAGCGAGTCGATCCCGACGACGATGCCGGACTGCCGCGTCCCCGCGAGCGCCGGGCCGGGGTTCGGTCCGAGCGCCTGGATCCCGGCCGGCGACACCGTGCGAACGAAGAAGATGTTGATGCCGTCCGCGTAGTGACCGAGCGCGAGCAACGCCGGCAGATCGGAGGCGTCGAGCCCGTCGAGATCGGGGTGGCCGGTGATGTTCTCGTAGGTCGCCGAGCCGATCGCGACCCCACCGTGGGAGAAGATCGCGCGGATCTCGCCGAGGAAGTCGTGCTGAAACCCGGCGTTGGATTGCGCGAGCGTGGCGTCGAACACCGGGCTGCCGATCGCGTCGCTGCACGGGTGATCGGTGAGATCGAGGAAGTAGAAGTGCAGGTTGAGGAGCACGCCCGAGTCGAGCTTGACGAGCGCGGTCACGCGCGGGATCGCCGATCCGCCGACCACGCCACCCGGGACCTGGCGCAGCGAGCTGACCGTCATCTGGTAGGCACCGGCGACGAGCGGCACGTCCGGTCGCGACGGCATCGCGAGCACCGATTGCGCGAGCTCGGGGCGGTGGCGCACGTGGTTCTTGAACAACGCGCGGATCGGATCGCAGGCAGCGAGCGGGCACGGCGTGATCAGGTCGGCCTTCACACCACCCGGTGAGGTGAGCGAGGTGACGCCGACGAGCTGCTTCGGATCGTCGACGGTGAGCATCACGGAGACCGCGGTCGCCGCATCGGGGACCGGGAGCAGGACCTCCTGGCTCGGGCTCTGAACCGGGATCGACCAGACCAGGTTGCCCTTGCTCGGCAGGCAGCCGTGAAACAACTCGCCGTTCGCCGCCGGGTGCGCCGGATCGATCCGGGGGATGTCCATGCACGCCAGCCCGACGGTGCAGTCGCGGGTCTCGTCGCACAGGTCGACGCAGTGACCGAGCGCGCACGTGCCGTCGCGACAGTCGGCGTCGGCGTCGCACGTGGCGCCGACCGGATGACCGGTGTTCTCGGCGACGCAGCTCGCGGCCAGGTGGTTCGTGGCGTCGAGGTCGGCGCCGTTGATCTGGCAGGACAGCCCCGGCGCGCAGCCGTCCTCGCTCGTGCACGCGTCACCCTGCTCGCCGGTCGCGACCGTGCAGATGCCGGAGGCGTCGCATGAAAACCCGTCACCACAGTCGGTCGCGCGCTGGCACCGCGGCGTGCAGGTGCCCGACAAACACTGCAACATGCTGGCGCAGTCGCTCGTGTCACCGCACTGATCTCCGAGGCTGGCGTTGCCCGACGGACAACCGGTGATCGCCGCGAGCAGCGCGGAAGCGATCAGCCAGCGTAGTGAGCGAGGTCGCATCGGGACGGCGAAACCACCGCAGAGAAGGTGATGGATTCGGCGGGGAGTATATAATGTCCTGGGGGAACTAGCGCATGCGTCTAGGAATACCGCAGCTTTGCACCGGTCTCGTCGCCACGGCACTCGCCGGGGGCGCGGCCATCGCTGGTCCGGCGCTTGACGCCGATCCGGCAACCACACCGACCGCGACGACCGAGCCGAAGACCGACCCCAATACGGGCGCGGTCCTCACAGGCGACGACAAGGAACCCGAGGTCGAGTACGGCGTCGGGTTGCGTCTCCGCAACGCGCGGATCCCCAACGGCATCCTCAACCTGTTCCTCGATCGCGCGGCCGGTGGCTCGTCCAACGTCGGCATTGGCGGCGAGCTGATCCGCCGCCGCGGTAATGTCGAGCTCCAGCTCGGCATGGAGTTCGAGCACCTCACCGTCGGGTCCGGCGTGTGGATCGAGAAGAACAAGCCGGTCCCCGCCAACGAGGCCGACTACGTCCTCGGCGACAAGGACGGCTCGAGCCTCGGCTGGTTCACGCTCGAGTTCACGTTCGTGAACCACGCGCCGATCACGAAGTGGCTGTCGTTCCGCTATGGCGGTGGCGCGGGCCTCGGCATCCTCACCGGATCGCTCAAGCACTTCAACGTCGTGTGCGCGCCGGGCTCGAGCAACTCGAACCCCGAGCCGGGTTGCGTGCCCGGTGGCAGCAGCAAGTTCGGCGGCACCGGCACGGACTCCGACGGCTACAACTTCCAGCAGCCGGTCGCCTACTCGCTTCCCCCGGTGTTCCCGGTGGTCAACGCGATCATCGGCTTCCAGGTCAAGCCGATGCCGCAGATGACGATCAACCTCGAGGGCGGCATCCGCACCGTCCCGTTCTTCGGCGTCTCGGCGGCGTACTTCTTCTAGGTCAGCGCTTCCGACGCAGATCGCCGATCCGGAGGGTGACCTTCTCGGCGTCGAAGTATTCGGCGAGCGGGATCGTGAACTTCCGGCTCGCCCCGGTGAGCGCCTTCCACTGGCCCGCGTCGATCGTCGCGTGGGCCTCGAGGTGCGCGAGCAGCTTGCGTCGGATCGCGACGATCGCCTCGGCGTGGACGAACAGGTCGGGCTTGACGCGCACGACGAGCTTCGCGGCGACCACGCGATCGAGCGCGGCCTTCGCGGCGCCGGCGTCGACCGCGAGCGCGGTCGCGAGCTCCTGTGGGCGCAGCGGCTCCAGCGCCCAGCCCCGGAACAGCTCGACGAGCTTGGCGTCGATCGGTGCGAGCCGGGGCGCGACTGGCGCGGCGCGCGTCAGGCGATCGGCGATCGCGACGAGTCGACCGCGCTGCGCGAGTCCATCGACGATCGCGTCGAACACGCGTGGTGGAATCGCGGCGGGCAGGCCACCGCGGATCGTCTCGCGGGCACCCTCGAGCAATGCGAGCAGCTTGTGCTCGACGGAGGCGACCGCGGTCGCGTGGAGATAGTGATCGCCAACCTGCAACAGCTCGCCCGACGCGACCAGCGTCGCGAGCGGCTCGGCGAGCGCGTCGGCAGGCAGCCCGCTGCGGCGCACGAGCTCGGCGAGCGCGAGGCCGGCGAACGCGGCCGACTTGATCTCGAGCGCGAGGCGCGCGTCGGGTGGCGCGGCGGCGAGCGCGGTCACCACGGTCGCGTGATCGTCGCGCCGTCGCGCCTTGGGAGCGAGCACGCGGACGATGCGACCACCGCCGATCGTCGTGCCGTGCGTCGCGGTCGGCACGAAGCCGCGCAGGATGAACCGATCGCCGGGCAGCGCGCCGAGCGGCGTGCGCGCGTCGAGCCGCAGCTGTGCGAGGTTGCCATCGCCGACCGGGATCAACGACGCGAGCACCTGACTGGCCGCGTGATGCACGAGCACCTTGCCCTTCGGAAGCGGCCGCGCGAGCTCGACGTCGAGGATGTGCGACGGCGCGACCGCGCCGGGATGCACGAGCAGATCGCCGCGCGCGAGCTCGTCGACCGCGATGCCGCCGAGGTTGATCGCGACGCGCAGGCCGGCGGTGGCGCGCTCGACCGCACCCCCGTGGACCTCGATGCCACGGACGCGTGCGGTGCGGCCCGACGGGATCGCGACGAGCTCGTCGCCGAGCGCGACCGTGCCGCCGAGCATCGTGCCGGTGACCACGGTGCCGAAGCCCTTGATCGTGAACACGCGATCGATCGGCAGTCGGAACACGCCGGTCGCCTCGCGCGGCGGCAGGTCGGCGACCAGCACGCCGAGCGCGGCCTTCAGCGCGTCGAGCGTGGCCGGGCGATGCGTCGAGACGCCGAGGATCTCGGCGCGCTCGAGGAACGTGCCGGCGAGCGCGGCGCGGACGTCGCCGGTGACCAGCGCCAGCCAGTCGTCGTCGACCAGGTCGACCTTGGTCAGCGCGACCAGGCCGCGCCGCACGCCGAGCAGGTGACAGATCTCGAGGTGCTCGCGGGTCTGCGGCATCACGCCCTCGTCGGCCGCGATCACCAGGCACACGACGTCGAGGCCGGTCGCGCCGGCGACCATCGACTTCACGAAGCGCTCGTGGCCCGGCACGTCGACGACGGCGATCCGGCGCTCGCCGATCGTCAGGTGCGCGAAGCCGAGCTCGGTCGTGATGCCGCGCGCCTTCTCGACCGCGAGGCGATCGGTATCGATGCCGGTGAGCGCGTGCACCAGCGACGTCTTGCCGTGATCGATGTGCCCGGCGGTGCCGAGCACGAGCGGATGATCAGCCATTCGCGATCTGGAACACGTTGCCTTCGGGATCGACGCCGTCGAAGTACGACCGCGTGCCGTAGGTGTGCGTCGGGCGCAGCGCCGCGCCGAGGCCCTCGAGGGTCGTGCGCATCGCGGCGAGATCGTCGGTCACGAACACGTACTTGATCGCGGTGTCCTCGCGCGCGTCCCCGGTCGGCGGTGCGTGTGCGCCCCGGATCGCGTGCAGCGCGAACCGCGCCTGCTCGAACACGATCCAACCCGGATCGATCACGTTGGGTGCGCCGACGATCGCGGTGTAGAACGCCTGCATCCGCGGCAGATCCGCGGCGAACACGATGACCCGACCGAGGCTCGTCATGCTTCGCGCAGCTCCCGCTTGAGGATCTTGCCGGTCGGATTGCGCGGCAACTCGGCGAGGAACGCGACCTTCTTTGGCCGCTTGTAATCGGCGAGGGCCTGACGGCAGTAGTCGATGACCTCCTGCTCGGTGATCTGCAGGCCGTCGCGACGCACGACGAACGCCTTGAGCGTCTCGCCCCATTCGAGATCGGGCACGCCGATCACCGCGACCTCGAGGATCGACGGGTGCGTGCTCAGGTGATCCTCGATCTCGCGCGGGTAGATGTTCACGCCGCCGGAGATCACCATGTCGTGCTTGCGCGACTCGAGGTAGTAGAAGCCGTCGGCGTCGATCCGGCCGAGATCGCCGACCGAGAAGTAGCCGTCGCGCTGGGCCGAGCTCGTGGCCTCCGCGTTGTCGTGATAGCCCGAGATCAGCGTCGAGTTGCGCGCGTAGAGCTCGCCGATCTGACCGATCGCGACGTCCTTGCCGTCCTCGCCGATCAACCGGATGTCGTTGCCGCGCATCTTCTTGCCGATCGTGCCGGGTCGGCTGACGTGATCGCCAGGCCCCGCGATCGTGACGAGCCCGGTCTCGGTCGATCCGTAGAAGTTCCACAGCACCGGCCCGAACCGATCCATGAACCGGCGCGCGGCCTCGGTAGGCAGCGGCGCCGCGCCCGACATCACCCAGCGCAGGCTCGACGTGTCGTACTTCGCGAGCGTCTCGGGTGGCAGCGCCGCGATCCGGACGAGCATCGTCGGCACCATCAGCGTGCACGTGATTCGCTCGCGCGCGATGATCGCGAGGGCGCCCTCGGGATCGAAGTGGTTCATCAGCACCGTCGTCGAGCCGAGCGCCATCGCGATCGCGACGAACGCCGGTGCCGCGGAGTGATACAGCGGGCACACGACGAGCTGCCGATCGTCCGCGCGCATGCCGCACTGGAGGATCATGTCGGCGACCGACTCGAAGCCGGTCTTCTTCCAGCTGCGGCTCGCGCCCTTGGGCTTGCCGGTCGTGCCGCTCGTGTAGACGATCACGCCGCCACCATCGCCGGCGGTCACCGGCGGCGGCATCTCGGGTGAGGACGCCGCGAGCGCGCGATCCCAGTCGACCTCGGCATCGTCGTCGAGCTTGCCTTCGCCTTCGATCACGATCATCGGCGTGCGCGTCGTGTCGCGCGCCGCGCGCATCGCCGGCAGGAAATCGGCGTGCACGAGCGTCGCGGCGGGCTTGCTGTTGCCGAGGATGTAGGCGATCTCGCCGGCCTTGAGTCGGTAGCCGATCTGCACCGCGACCGCGCCGAGCCGTGCAAGCGCCTGCTGTGCGATGAGGTACTCGCTGCCGTTCGGCAACATCAGCGCGACGCGCGCGCCGCCGCCGATCCCGCGCGACACCAGCGCGTTGCACAGCCGGTTGATCGTGGCGTCGAGCTCGCCCCACGTCATCCGGCGCGGGGTCGGATCGTCGGTGTACTCGACGAGCGCCTCGCGATCCGGATGCGCCGCGGCGTGAAACAACACGGCGACGTGGGGCCCGAGCTTGGTCTTGCGCACGGTCTTGACGAACTGGGCGATCGCGGCAGGCCGCACCGGTCGGAGCAGCTGCGTCGAGCGCAGCATCGTGCCGAACAGCTTCGCGCGATCGACCCGCGCCCGCAGCTTGTCGAGCATGGTCATCAGTGACACCTGGTGGCGACGTATTGCCGGGCGGTGCTCTTGTGCTGGCCATCCTCGGGATTCTTGTCGACGAACTTCGCCCACACGGCGCACTTCGAGACCTCGTCGAGGGTGTCGCCATAGGCGTAGAGCACGTCCTTGTACCAGGGCAGGATCTTGCCGGTCGCCTTCTCCTCTTCCTCGGCGAGGCCGATCGCGCGGCGATACGCGACCTGCATCTTCGCGACGTCGTTCAGGTCGAACCACATCGAACCGACCCGCCAGAAGATATCCGCGGTCGGGCGCTCGCGCGCCGCTTGCTCGAGCCACGCGATCGCGATGGGCTTCTGCCCGAGTGATTGCGACGCGACGCCCATCATGTAGGCGATGTCGGGATCGCCGGGCTTCAACTTGTCGGCCGCGCCCAGCACCTCGGTCACCTTCAGCCACTCCTTGCGGATCGTGTAGATCCGTCCCTGGCCGACGATCGGGTTCAGCATCTTCGGATCGACCGAGTGCGCGAGCTGGTAGACGCGGAGCGCCTCGTCTTCGAACTTGGTGTCGCCGGCCTGCTCGACGACGAGCTCGGCGGCGCGCCCCTGGGCGTCGAGGTACTGCGCGTTC
Organism: Haliangiales bacterium; assembly: GCA_038321315.1. Classification (GTDB taxonomy): domain Bacteria; phylum Myxococcota_A; class Polyangia; order Haliangiales; family Haliangiaceae; genus JABFXX01. Next base: position 116,245 of record JBBQEX010000001.1, read on the forward strand.
GCAACGTCCCCGCTGACCGCCTGCGAGAACAGCGAGCGCGCGACCTCGCCCTTCTTGTCGAGCAGCGCGCCCTCGCCGCGGCAGTACAGCCCGGCCGGATCGTTGACGTCGATCTTCGCGATCGCGTCGCCCTGGGCGCGCGCCTTGTCGATCTTGCCGATGCGCCCGTAGAACCGGCACGCCCGCCCGCGCATCTCGATCGGCACGTCGGTCGCACTGTCGAGCGCGTCGTACAGCTTGCCGGCCTCGGTGTCGTTGCCGGCCTGCTCGTAGGTGCGCCCGAGCTCGAAGCCGAACTCGATCCGCGTGGCGTCCAGCGCGCGCGCCTTCTTGAGCACGACGATCGCCTCGTCGAGCCTGCCGAGCCGGGCGAGCGCCTTGCCGAGCTGGAAGCTCGGATCGGGATCGTTGGGACGCGCCTCGGCGGCGGAGCGCAGCAGCGGCTCCGCCTTGTCGGCCGTGTCGGTCTGCAAGTACGCGACGCCGAGCGACAGCGCGAGTTGCGGATCGCCCTTGGCCTTGTCGGCGAGCGGCGCGAGCAGGCTGTCCGAGCGCTCGCGCAGATCGGCCGCGCGCTTGAGATCCTTCTGCTCGGTCGCGAGCTTCGCCATCTCGGTCAGCTTGCGGACCGCGGCCATCGTCGGCGCGAGGTCGAGCTCGCCGGCGACCTTGGCCCCCGCGATGTACTCGTCGATCGCGGCGTCGTTCTCGAGCCGGGCCTCGTGGAGCGCGCCGGTCAGCAGGTGCAGGCGCGCCTCCTCGAGCGGCGCGAGTGGTGGCTGACGATTCGCGAGCAGGCCGAGGCGCTGCGTGGCGTCGGTCAGGTTGTTCATGCGGATCGAGAGCTCGCTCGCGGCGAGCTGGGCGCGCGCGTCGTTCGGCGAGATCCGGACTGCCTTGTCAGTCAGCTCCTTCGCGGCATCGAGCTTGCCATCGCGCAGCTCGACCTCGGCGAGGCCGGCCATCGCGTGCACGTCGGTCGCGGCGACGGCGAGCGCGGCGCGAAAGCTGGCGCGCGCGACGTCGAGCCGGCCGCTGCGCTGGGCGTCGTCGCCGAGCAGGATGTTCGCGTGCACGCGCACGCGGGTGTCCGAAGTCGCGAAGTCCTTGCGATGGATGATGCCGTTGAGATCGGACTCCTGCTGCGCGACCTTGCTCGGTGGCAACGCGGCGGCGAGCCCGACCATCGCGCCGAGGTGATCGCGCGCGTCGGCGAGCACCGCGTTGAAGTCGGCGGTCGCGCCGTCGAGATCGGCGAGCTCGAGCTTGCTCGAGCCGCGGCCGTAGAGCGCCGAGAGCTTGAGCGGTCCACCGACGAGCTCGTCGAAGATCTTGATCGCGTTGGCGTGGTCACCCTTCAGCGCGAGCCCCCAGGCGAGGTACAGCGTGAGGTCGGCGTCCTTGGGTGCCTGCTTGTGGAGCAGCTCGAGCTTGTCGGTGATCGCGGGTGCCGACGTGATCGCCTGGAGCGCGCTCGCGCGGATCATCTCGGGGCCGTTGAGGTTGGCGTCGAGCGCGCCCTTGATCAGCCGCTTGCCGAGCCCGATACGCGCGTCGTAATTGACGCCGTCGTCGAGCGCGCCGGCCATCGACGCCTCGGCAGCGAGCGCGATCGCGGGGACGTGCTTGTCGTCGATCTGCAGCGCCTGATTCGCGGCGCCGAACGCGCGGGACCAGTGGCCCGGGTCGCTGGCGACCAGCGCCGTGCGCGCGAGCTTCACCTGGTTCTCGAGCTGGTCGGCGCGCTCCTGCGCGGCCTGCCGCCGCATGTAGAGCACGCCGCCGACCCCTCCGAGTGCGAGCACGGCGACGACCGCACCCGCGATGATCTTCTTCTTGCGCTTGGCGGTCGGTGACGCGACCACCTCGGGCTTGGTCTTGGGCTCGGGCCGCTTGGGCGCGAGCTTCTCGCCCGGACGCGCGGGCTGTTCGCCCTCGAGCTCGAGCAACATGTCACCCGACTTCGCGAGGCTGTCGCGCTGCGCCGTCGAGCCCGCGTTGTTCGTCGTCTGCGCGCGCGTCCCCTGATCCATCTGCTTTGGCGGCGGCAGCGCCGTCGGCGAGGACAGATCGAGATCGTCGAACTGGCCGTTCGCCTTCGTTGGCGAGGCCGTCTGGCGCGCGGGAGCACGCGCCGGCGCGATCGGCGGCGGTGTCGGATCACCGCCCGACGGTGGCGCGAGCTCGAGATCGAGCTCGGGAGCCTCCTCGCGCGCGATGTCGTTCGTGGTGTTCGCCGGCGTCTCGATCGCCACACCGGGGATGTCGTCGAAAAAACCCTTCGCGACGCTCGGCCGGATCGGGGGCTCCGCCCGGCCGCTCGGACTGGCGACGTCGTCGAAGAACCCCTTGGGCGCGACATCGGTCGACGCCTGCTTGGGCGCGACGTCGGTCGACTTGTTGCCGGCGCTGCCGGTCCCAGGGATATCGTCGAAGAATCCCTTGGGCGCGACCGCCTTGGTCGTCTGGCCACCAGTCGTTCCCGGCAGATCGTCGAAGAAGCCCTTGGGCGCGAGGTCGGAGGTCCGGGTCTGCGCCTGGTTGCCCGCCGGCTGCGGCAGATCGTCGAAGAAGCCCTTGGGCGCGGGCAGGTTGCCCGGCGATTTCGGCTGCGGGAGATCGGTGATGCCGGACGGACCCTTGGGCATCGGGAGATCGGTGATGCCAGATGGACCCTTGGGCATCGGAAGGTCGGTGATGCCGGATGGACCCTTGGGCATCGGGAGATCGGTGATGCCGGACGGACCCTTGGGCGCCGGGAGATCGACGATGCCGCGCTGCGGCGTCTTGGGCGCCGGGAGATCGACGATGCTGGGTGGACCACCCTTGGGCGCGGGCAGATCGATGATGCCGCGTTGCGGCGTCTTGGGCGCCGGGAGATCGACGATGCCAGCGGGAGCCTTGGGTGCCGGCAGATCGGAGATCCCGCGCTGCGCGGTCCTCGGCGCCGGGAGATCGGTGATGCCTGCCGGGCCCTTGGGCGCCGGCAGATCGACGACGCCACCGCCGACGCTCGAGCCGACCGGCGCGAGCAGATCATCGAGATCGAGCGAGCTCGGCATTGCGAGCGGCGACACGGGGAGCGCGCGTGCCTTGGGTGCGGGCAGATCGGAGACCCCAGCCGCGGCGAGCCCCGACTTCGGTGCCGGTCGCGACTGCTCGCCACCGAGCGCGCTGGTGCGCTTGGGCGCCGGCAGATCGGCGAGGTCGATCGTGTCGTTCTGACCGCCGGCGGCCTTCGGTAGCTCCGGCATGAACGGCTTCGCCGGTAGCACCGTCTTGCTGCCCGGGATCGCCGGCAACTTCGGCGGGGCCGCGAGCGACGGCAGCTTCGGGACGGTCGCCCCCGCCGGCACGGTCACGCGCGACTTGCAGCTCGAACAGTTGACGAACTTCGCACCGACCGGAACGTCGGCTTCGGCGATGCGGTTGAGCGTGCCGCACGCCGAGCAGGTGGCCTCGATCATCCGTCGAATATTGTACGCGTCAGCGGAGGTCTTTGCGAACCGTGAGGGTCTGGCCTGCAATGACGTTGATCGGGTAGGTGAAGCGGTCGCCGTTGAGCACGAGGGTCAGCTTGTGGGCGCCGGGAGCGAGGGTGAGGCCCTTGATCGGCGTCGATCGGCCGGTCTCGGCACCGTCGATGACCACGCGCGCGCTCGGCGTGGTCGCCAGGTCGAGCGTGCCGGTCGTCGCGGCCGGGCCCTGGGATGGCGGGGTCATCGGGGCGTCCTCGTCATCGTCCTCGTCGATTTCGGCCGGCGCGCGGCGGGGAGGGCCCTTCTGCGAGTTCTTGATCACGCGCTGCAGCTGGTTCTGGATCTTGCGATCGAGCGCCGGCAGGACGATCAGGATGCGGGCGACCTGCTGGGGCGTCAGGATCTTGCGGAAGTCGGCGACCCGCCGATCCTCGACGCTGCGCAGGCCGCGCTGGTTCGCGAGAGCGTCGTCGATCGCCGCGTCGATCACGTGGGTGTTGGTCTGGGTCCCAGCCTCGGCGAGCCGCTTCTGGACGTCGACCCGCGCACCGACCAGCTTGTCGAGCTCGTCGTCGTAGCGCGCGAGCATCGGGAACAGCTTGCCGGCGGTCTGCTCGTCGAGCCCGAGCTCCTCGGTCAGGGTGTAGGCCCGCAGCGCGCGGATCTTCTTCTTCACCTGCTCGCGGCGATCGGTCGGCGTCTTGGGCTGCGCGAACGCCGGCGCGGCGAACAGCAGGATGAGGATCGCGAGGGCGCGCATGCCGATCAGCCTTTCTCCAGCCAGTGCTCGACGCGATCCATCGCCGCGTCGTCCAGCGCGTCGATCCGCGCACCGAACTGGCCGCCGAACGGATCGGGAGCCGCGTCGTCGTCCTCGGGGAACAGCTCGTCGATCGCGGTGAGCGTCTGGTCGGCGTCGAGGTCGAGGTCGGTCGCGTCATCATCGTCGCCGAGCCAGATGCGGCTCGAGTCCGCGACGACCGTTGTGGCGGGCTCGACGTGGGTGGCGAGCGCGGCCTGGGTCGGCGGCGGCTCCGGCGTGCGGGTCGCGAGGTAGGCGACGGCCATCGCCGCGAGCGCGAGCCCGGCGTAGATCGGGGTGCGGGAGCGCGGTCGCGACGCCGGCAGGTCCTTGCCGATCGCGTCGCGGAGCGCACGAAAGTCGGGCTCGCCACTCGGCGGTGGCAGCGCGCGCAGCTGGCCGAGCATCGCGCGGGTCGCGTCGGCCTCGGCCGCGGCGTCGGGATCGTCGGCGAGCAGCGCCTCGACGCGGCGGCGCTCGTCCGACGACAGCTCGGTCACGCCGTCGAGGTACGCGGCGATCAGGTCGCGGTCAGACATCGCGTTCTCCCATGATCTCGCGCAGCCGCTTCACCGCGTGGTGGAAGTTGACCTTCGCGGTGTTCTCGCTGCACTCGGCGAGCTCGGCGACCTCCTTGAACGCGAGGTCGTCGAACACGCGCAGCTCGACGGTGAGCCGCTGCTTGGGAGGCAGCTGCGCGACCGCGGCGCGGAGCCGGAGCGTCTCGGCGTGGTGCGCGAGCTGCTCCGAGGTCAGGTTGTCGCCCACCAGCGCGTCGTCGGCGATCTCCGACGGCTGCTCGCGCCGGTGGTCGCGGACCCACGACAGCGCGCAGTTGATCGCGATCCGGTAGAGCCAGCTGCGCACCGTCGCGGCGCCGCGGAAGCTCGCGAGCCCGCGATAGGCGCGGACGAACGCCTGCTGGGTGACATCGAACGCATCGGCGCCGCGGACGTAGCGCTGGACCATGCGCCAGACACCGCGCTGGTGGCGTCGGACCAGCTGATCGAATGCGGCGCGATCGCCCGCGCGGGCGCGGACCACGAGCGCCTGATCGAGGTCGACCGGATCGGCGGTGGGTGACGCGAGAGGGAGGATGGCCAAGATCGCCACGTCAGGTCTTCCGGACAGACCCTCAGCTTGCCAGGGTGGTTAAGGCCGCGGTAGTGAGAGACACGAACCGTTCGCGCCCTCATGTGAGGGCGTCCCCAACTTGTTGAGATTGTAGGGAACATGCTCGACCCAGCCCGGATGGATGACGTCCTGCGTCGCGGTGAAGGTGTCGCCGAGGCGATCGCCGAATGGCGGCACCTTGACGAGCGCCGCCGCAAGCTCCAGAACGAGCTCGACGGCTATCGCCAGGCCAAGAACGCCGCCAACGAGAAGATGGCCAAGCTCGACAAGAAGTCGGCCGAGTTCTCCGCGGCGCGCGACGAGCTCAAGCTGCTCGCCGGCAAGATCAAGGAGGGCGACGTCGAGCTGGTCGCGCTCGAGACCGACTGCTCGGGTCGGCTGCTCGTGATCCCGAACGCGCCGCACGCGAGCGTCCCGGTCGGCACGTCGGAGGCCGACAACCCGGTCCACCACGTGTGGGGCGAAAAGCCGAGCTACGCGTTCGCCCCCAAGCCGCACTGGGAGGTCGGGGAGGGCCTCGGCATCCTCGACTTCGACGCCGGCGCGCGGATCACCGGCGCGCGGTTCACCGTGCTGCGGGGCGCCGCGAGCAAGCTGACCCGCGCGCTCATCAACTACATGCTCGATCTCCACACCGCCGCGGGCTACGAGGAGGTCTGGCCGCCGGCGATCATCCGGCGCGCGTCGCTGCGCGGCACCGGCCAGCTGCCGAAGTTCGAGCACGATCTGTTCAAGCTGCAGATCCCGACCGGGCCGGATCACGACGTCGACAACGACCTGTTCCTGTCGCCGACCGCCGAGGTCCAGGTCACCAACCTGCACGCCGACCAGATCCTCGACGGCGCCGAGCTGCCGAAGCGCTACTGCGCCTACGCGCCGTGCTTCCGCGCCGAGGCCGGTGCGGCCGGCAAAGACACGCGCGGCCTGATCCGCCAGCACCAGTTCGACAAGGTCGAGCTCGTGAAGTTCGTCGCGCCCGAGACCAGCGAGGCCGAGCTCGAGAAGCTGCGCGACGACGCCGAGCGCGTGCTCCAGGGCCTCGGCCTGCACTACCGGGTCGTCACGCTGTGCACCGGCGATCTGTCGTTCACCGCCGCCAAGACCTACGACCTCGAGGTCTGGCTGCCGGGTCAGGACACCTATCGCGAGATCTCGTCGTGCTCGAACTTCGAGGACTTCCAGGCACGCCGCGCGAAGATCCGCTACCGGGTCGCGCACGGTGACAAGCCGCGGCCGGTTCACACGCTGAACGGCTCGGGGGTAGCGATCGGTCGGACGATCGTGGCGATCCTCGAGCAGTACCAGCAGGCCGACGGGAGTGTCGTCGTCCCGCCGGCCCTTCGACCCTACCTGGGCGGGCTCGAGCGGATCACGAAGGCCTGAAAACTCGGAGATCCGACTTTACAAGGGACCGAAGATCCCTATAGTTCGCCCTGCCTCTGGGGACGGCCTGGAGGAGTGGCCGAGCGGTCGAAGGCAGCGGTCTTGAAAACCGCCGAGCGCAAGCTCCGGGGGTTCGAATCCCTCCTCCTCCGCCACGGAAGTTGATAACCGAATAGAGATACGCAAGTGGTCAACCAGGCCATGGAGAGGTGGCCGAGTGGCTGAAGGCACCGGTTTGCTAAACCGGCATATGAGGTTTCCTGTATCGAGGGTTCGAATCCCTTCTTCTCCGCCGGGTTACTAGTTACAGAATGCGACAAGGATCCGTAGCTCAATGGATAGAGCACCGGTCTACGGAACCGGGGGTTAGAGGTTCGACCCCTCTCGGATCCGCGCAGTGAATGAAGAAGAGACAGACGTTCGTTGGATGCGCGTCGCGCTCGACCAAGCGCGCGACGCGGGTGCTGCGGGTGATGTACCCGTCGGTGCCGTGGTCGTGCTCGATGAAACGGTCATCGGGCTCGGGCGCAATCGCCGCGAATCGGATCGCGACCCCACGGCTCACGCCGAGGTCGTCGCGCTCCGCGATGCAGCAACGAAGCTGGGACAGTGGCGCGTCGAGGCGACGCTCTACGTCACCCAGGAACCATGTCCGATGTGTGCCGGCGCGCTGGTGAATGCACGCATGACACGCCTCGTTTATGGCTGTCTGAATCCAAAGGCAGGTGCGGTGACGTCGCTGTTTCAGCTCGTCACCGATCCGCGGCTCAACCATCGGGTCGCGGTTCGTGGAGAAGTTCTCGCCGAGGACTGTGCAGCCGAGCTGCAGAAGTTCTTCGCTGCGCTTCGACGCGGTCCTACGTACCAGTAGTTTCTGGAGAAGTGTCCGAGTGGCCGATGGTGTCTGATTCGAAATCAGATGTACGCAAGTACCGGGGGTTCAAATCCCTCCTTCTCCGCCAATCCAGAACGTGAACAGCGACAACGGCGACGACGACGACCTTCGGGAGGGATGACCGAGCGGCCGAAGGTGCACGATTGGAAATCGTGTGTGCTGAAAGGTACCGAGGGTTCGAATCCCTCTCCCTCCGCCAAACAGCACACCACTTGCGTTCGATTTATGGTCCCGGGTGACGTTAATGTTGTGAACCCCGCCAGGCCCGGAAGGGAGCAACGGTAGCGACGGACGCGGGTGCCTGGGGCCACCTTTTTTACGAGCGACGATCCACGGGATCGTCGCTCGTGTTGTTTTCGGGTATCACCATGGGAGCCATGCGTGGACTCGCGCTCGTGATGTTGCTCGTCGCCTGCAAGTCGTCGGAGGGCGGCGGCGAGGATCTGTTCGGTAGCGCGCTGACGACGTCGAAGCCGAATGGCTCGGCGGGTGGATTCAGCGCCGCGCTGACCGCGGATCTCGAGAAGGACAAAGCGGGCTCCGCTGCTGGTTCTGCCTCGGCCGGCTCGGCGGTCGGATCTGCCGCGGGCTCCGCGGGCGCGGGCTCGGCTGCCGGATCAGCCGCCGTGGCGATCACGCCTACGCCTACGCCTACGCCTACGCCTACGCCGACACCGCCATCGGGCTCGGGCTCGATGGCGCCAACTCCGCCGATCGTCCGGACGCACGCGGCCGCCAAGGTTCCGCCCGAGCTCGCCGCGATCCAGCTCAAGATGATCCCGAAGTGGGAGCGCGACATCGACGAGGCCGGCACGTTCATGCGCGACGTCGACATGGTGACCAAGGAGGTCCTGTTCGTCTTCCACTACGGCTACGACGATCCGGGTGCGCCCAAGGATCGCGAGGCCTACATGAAGTGGCTCGCCGACAAGAAGCTGATGCTGCCGGCGCATCCGGACAAGCCGCTGCTCAACCGCCAGCGCGGCGCGGCCTGGTACCTCGAGGGCATCGATGGCAACGGCGCGGGCGTGTTCCGCTACCTGGTCAACTACGGCGACAAGCACCTGATCTGCGGCGGCCCGATGTATCGGGACACCGGGCTCGGCGACCTGCGCGACGAAGTCATCATCCAGGCCAAGACGATCTGCGAGAGCATCACCCTGTGAATTAGGGACGCTTTTCCGAGTTGCTCGAGTTCGGACACCGCCGGACATGCTGTCCGGTGGTGTCCGAACTCGAGCAACTCGGAAAAGCGTCCCCATTCCGTTGTGCTTCGATTTGGAGCAAACCGAGCAAGTATTGACACCGTCCCTAATTCACAGGGAGCTGCTGCATGCGGTGTCGGATGCAGCGAGTATAGTCGGCGCGCGCATGGCGTACCTGGTCCTCGCTCGCAAGTACCGCCCGACGACGTTCTCGGAGGTCATCGGTCAGGACCACGTCACGCGCACGCTGGGCAACGCCTTCACGTCGCAGCGCGTCCACCACGCGTTCCTGTTCTGCGGGCCGCGCGGCTGCGGCAAGACCACGCTCGCGCGCATCGTCGGCAAGGCGCTCAACTGCGAGCACGGCCCGACCTCGGAGCCGTGCGGGACGTGCTCGGCCTGCCTGTCGATCGGCAACGGCAGCGCGGTCGACTATCAGGAGATGGACGGCGCCTCGAACCGCGGCATCGACTCGATCCGCGAGCTCACCGAGGCGGTGCGCTACCAGCCCGCGGTGCTGCGCAAGAAGGTCTACGTCATCGACGAGGTCCACATGCTCACGACCGAGGCCTTCAACGCGTTGTTGAAGACCCTCGAGGAGCCGCCGCCGCACGTCACGTTCGTGCTCGCGACGACCGAGCCGCACAAACTGCCGAACACGATCCTGTCGCGCTGCCAGCGCTACGACTTCAAGCTGGTTCCGGCGACCAAGCTCGCCTTGCACCTGAAGACGATCTTCGAAAAAGAGCAGCTCGCGATCGAGGCCAACGCGATCGGCCTGCTCGTCCGCGAGTCGGGTGGCTCGGTGCGTGACGCGCTGTCGCTCAGCGACCAGATCATCTCGTACGTCGGCGCCGGCAAGACGATCACCGAGGTCCACGTCGCCGAGGTCCTCGGCGTCGCCGATCGCTCGCTGACCCGCGCGCTGGTCGGCGCGCTCGCGTCGGGAGATGCCGGGACCGCGCTCGGGTCAGTCGAATCCGCGATCGAGCGCGGCGTCGACGAGGTCCAGCTCGCGCGCGCGATCGTGCGCTACCTCCGCGATCTCTCGGTCATCCAGGTCGCCGGCGATCGCCCCGATCTGGTCGACGCGACCGACGACGATCGCATCGAGTTGCGCAAGGAGGCCGCCGCGCTCGAGCGCTCGCGCGTGATGCAGATGTTCGAGCGCATGCTGCGGTGCTGCGACGAGCTCGGCAAGACGCTCCAGCCCCGTCTCGTGCTCGACTGCGCGCTGATCGACGTCGCGACGATCGAGCCGCTGATCCCGCTCGGCGATCTGATCGAACGGCTCGGCGATCTCGAGCACCGGCTCGCGAGCGGCAAGCCCGGCGTGCGCGCGGCCTACACGCCGCCCGCGCAGCGCGACGAAAAGGCCGCGATGCGGATGACGACGCCGGGCAATCCCGTCGGTGGCTCGCGGCCTGCGCCGGCCCCAGCCCCAGCCGCGCCGGCCCCCGCTCCACCGGCACCAGCGCCAGCGCCAGCGCCAGCACCCAAGCCGGTGCCCGAGCCGATCGCCGCGGCCCCGTCGAAGCCGACCAGCATGGCCCCGAGCGGCCCGGTCCCCAAGATCGAAGCCGCCGCATCTGGCTCCGGCCCCGAGGGCCAGCAGCCGCTACCGCAGAACGCCGCCGACGCGTTGAAGGCGTGGGAGCGCGTGCTCGAGGAGATGATGAAGCGGCGCAAGGTCGTCTTGCTCGGGTATGCCGAGCACGCCCGCGTGCTGGCGTGGAACACCGAGGAGATCATCCTTGGCTACTCGCCCGACTTCCATCACTTCGGCGAGCTCGTGCGCGCCGGCGCCGACGAGATCCGCACCGTGATGCGCGAGCTCTACCGGGGCAATCCCAAGCTCACCGTCAAGATGCTCGAGGCGCAGGACGACACCGGTCGCTCGATCCTCGAGACCTCACGCGAGAACAAGAACGCCGAACGGAAGCAGCGCGAGCAAGAGGCGCGCGAGCATCCGATCACCAAACACGTGCTCCAGACCTTTGGAGCGTCGATCAAGGAGATCAAGACCGATGTCTAACGGGAAGATGCCGGATATCAACGCGCTGATGCGCCAGGCGCAGAAGCTCCAGGGCGACGTCGCCAAGGCTCAAGAAGAGCTCGCCTCGATGACGTGCGACGGTGCCGCCGGTGGCGGCATGGTCACCGCGACGGTCAACGGCCAGTTCGAGGTCGTCCGCGTGAAGATCGACAAGGCCGTCGTCGATCCGGCCGACATCGGGATGCTCGAGGATCTGGTGACCGCGGCGATCAACGCCGGCGTCATCAAGATGCGCGAGATGTCCAAGGAGAAGATGGCGAAGGTGATGGGGCCCATGGCCGGGATGCCCGGCATGGGCGGCATGTTCTAGCCACCCCGTGGCTGATCCCATCCGACGGCTGGTCCAGGAGCTCGCGCGCCTCCCCGGGATCGGCGAGAAGACCGCGACCCGGCTCGCGTTTCACCTGATCCGGTCTCGGCCGGAGCACGTCCGCGAGCTCGCGCAGGCGCTGATCGACGTCACCGACAAGATCCGGCTGTGCTCGGTCTGCATGACGATGACCGAGGCCGATCCGTGCGTGACCTGCAACGACCCGCGCCGCGAGGCCGACCTGATCTGCGTGGTCGCATCGCCGTCGGATCTGATCGCGATCGACCGCGGCGGCCACTTCCACGGCCGATTTCATGTCCTCCACGGCCTGCTGTCACCGCTCGAGGGCATCGGTCCCGACGACCTCCGGATCGCCGAGCTGGTCCGCCGGATGGCCGGTGATCCGGGCGCCCACCCCGACGCCCCGGTCAAGGAAGTCATCATCGCGACCAGCCCGTCTGTCGACGGTGAAGCGACCGCGATGTACATCGCGCGGACGCTCAAGCCGCTGGGGGTGAAGGTGTCTCGGATCGCCACCGGCCTGCCGGTCGGCGGCGAGCTGGAGTACTCGGATCAGGCGACCATCGCCCGTGCGCTCGCGGGACGCTCGCTTCTATAGCCCGGTCCGATCCGATCTATAGGGTCGAAACCTTGAACGAATCACGGTCCGTTGGTACCTTGGCTCGTCGAGGGAAAACGATGATCCAGCAGCTCGTCATGTACGAGGAGGAGCTTCATCAGATCGTGGCGATCTGTGAAATCCTCCATCGAGACGCCAACGCGAAAGCCGTGTTGGTCATCGACAAGAACGGACAGCCGTTCGCCCAGGCCGGTGATACGCAGGAGCTCGACGTCACGTCGCTCTCGTCGTTGACCGCCGGCAATGTCGCCGCCACCGGTGCCATCGCTCAGCTCCTCGCGGAGAAGGAGTTCGCCGGGCAGTTCCACGAGGGTGAGAAGACGAACGTCCACATCTCGATCATCGGTCAGCGCGTGATCATGGTCGTGTTGTTCGACGAGCGCTCCTCGCTCGGCCTGGTGCGCCTCCGCGTGCGCAAGGCGACGACCGAGCTCGTCAACGTGCTCGAGGTGCTGGTGAAGAAGTCCCAGTCGGGATCGCAACCGTCAGTGTTCTCCGAGATCACCGACGACGATATCGACAACCTGTTCAACGATTAGGCGAGGAAGCCAAACCAGATGAGCTTCATCAACTACTCGTCGCGCGAGATCAACTGCAAGATCGTCTACTACGGTCCCGGCCTGTGCGGGAAGACGACGAACCTGCAGTACATCTACAACAAGACCAATCCCGAGGCGAAGGGGAAGATGATCTCCCTCGCCACCGAGACCGAGCGCACGCTGTTCTTCGACTTCCTGCCGCTCTCGCTTGGCGAGATCCGCGGCTTCAAGACGCGGTTCCACCTCTACACGGTCCCCGGTCAGGTGTTCTACGACGCCAGCCGCAAGCTCATCCTGAAGGGCGTCGACGGCGTCGTGTACGTCGGCGACTCCCAGATGGAGCGCATGGAAGCGAACATCGAGTCGCTCGAGAACCTGTCGTCGAACCTGCAGGAGCAGGGCTACGATCTCGAGAAGCTCCCGTACGTCGTCCAGTACAACAAGCGCGACCTGCCCAACGCGATCCCGCTCGCCGAGCTCGAGGAAGCGCTGAACCCGACCAAGGTTCCGAGCTTCGAGGCGGTCGCGCCCAAGGGCATCGGCGTGTTCGACACGTTGAAGGCGGTCGCCAAGCTCGTCCTCACCGAGCTCCGAAAGGGCGGCTGATCGATGGCGACAGCGACGACGACATCTTCTGGTAAGCCCCGCTTCAAGCAAGAGCTCGTCGCCGAGCTCGTCGAGGATGGCGGCGCTCGCTACATCGATGTGATGGATCCCGACAGCGGGAACATCTTCCGGTTCTACGAGGTCGAGTACGCGCTCGCCTGCGCGATGGACGGCGAGCGCGATGTCGCCGGCATCATGAAGTGGGCGCAGGAAGAGCTCGGCGTCACGCCGACGCAGTCCGAGGTCAACCGCGTGATCGCGACGCTCGGCGATCTCGGCTACCTCGACGGTGCCGAAGCCGGCGCGGCCAAAGAGCCGATCGCGGTGTCGAACGCATCCGACGAGCTCGCCCGCGGCGTCGTGGTCGGTGCGACCAGGCAACCATCGGTCGAAGCCGTCGAGGATGTCACGCTCGGGCCGTCCGGTTCGAGCGCTCCTGCGACCACGGCCGCAGCCGCATCGCTGACGGGAAACACGGATCTCGTGCTCGGCAAGCCCGGCGCACCGACGATCACGCCGGTCGCGAGCGCGCCCGTCGAGGACATCCCGCTCGGGCGGTCCGGCGCCGGCCCGGTGCCGCAGTCCGACTCGATCCCGGTCAGCACCGACGTCTCGCTCGACCTGTCCGACAACATGAAGATCGGGCTCGGCGACGTCAAGGAAGCCGTGCGCGCGTCGCGCGTGATGTCGGCCGTCGAGGTCCCCAAGGATCTGCTCGACGCGCTCGAGGACAAGAAGCCCGCCGTCGAGGCCAAGCCCGAGTCGAAGAAGCCGGAGCCGGTCGTCGAGAAGAAGCCGGAGCCGAAGAAGCCGGAGCCGGTCGTCGAGAAGAAGCCGGTCGTCGCCGACAAGAAGCCGGTGGTTGCCGACAAGAAGCCCGAGCCGAAGAAGCCGGTCGTCGTCGCCGACAAGAAGCCGGTGGTCGAGACCAAGCAGCCGGTGGCCGAGTCCAAGACGAGCCCGATGCTCGTCGTCGTGTTGGTGCTCGTGCTGCTCGCCGCGGGCGGGTTCTTCGTCTGGAAGTACGTGCTCAACAAGCCTGCCGAGGGCACCGTGGACACCACGGGCTCGGGTTCGGCCGCCGCGATGGTCGGCAGCGATCCTGGATCGGCGGCCGCGCCGATGGTGAAGCCGGAGCCCGAGGTCGTCACCGCGAAGCTCGCGACCGAGACGCCCGCGTCGACCGACGTCAAGCCGCTTGCCGCCAACGTGGTCGAGTCGGTCGAGGATGTCGCCGGCAAGCCGGTCGCGAAGGGCGCGCCGATCGCGAAGATGACCGGAGCCAAGAAGCTCGAGGGCGACATCGCCGAGTTGACCAAGGCGGTCACCCGCGAGCAGAAGGCGATCGACGACGCGACCAAGGCCAAGACCGACGCCGGCGCGAACGCCGATGCGGCGAAGAAGGCGGACGACGTCATCAAGGACAAGACGGCCGAGATGACCAAGAACACCGACGCGATCACCGCGAAGAAGGCGGAGCTCGAGAAGCTCGTCGTCGTCGCGCCCGCGGATGGCACGGTCACGTTCACCGCGGCCGGCAAGGTCGGCAATCGCACCGGCGACGCGATCGCGACGCTCGGTCAGAAGCCGGTGCTGTCGGCGACCTTCGCGTTCAAGACCGGCACGGCGCCGGCCGTCGGCACGACAGTCAACCTCGCGCACAAGGCCGATTCCTCGACGTTGGCGTGCACGGTGACCGATGCGAAGCCCGACTCGATCAAGGTGGCGTGCGACCCGACGAAGGCCAAGGCCGACGACGAGGTCAGCTACACCTCCGCGACGCCCTGAGTCGCGACTTACTTCGCCGGCTTGATCGACGTGACCGCGAGCTGCGGTCCGGCCATGCCGAAGCTCATCGACGACTTGTCGAGCTTGCCCTCGACCTCGGCCTTCATGCCGTCGCTGATGCCGTCGAGCTTGCCGGTCAGCTGGTAGTCGCCGCCGCTGGTCTCGAGCATCCAGACCCCGCCCTCGAGGTCGTTCTTCTTGATCGTGCCGGTGTATTTCACACCTGCACGATAGCATTGGGTCAGTACGTCAGCTGGTCCTTGATGTACGGCTCGACGGCGAGCGGCTGCTCGTAGACGGTGCCGTCGTACAGGTAGCGATAGCGCGCGACGTTCTCGGTGACCTTCTTCATGTACTCGCGGGTCTGGGTGTACGGCACCAGCTCGACGAACTCGTCGATCTCGCGCGTGCCGTTCTGGTCGACCCACTTCATCACCGGGCGCGGGCCGCTGTTGAACGAGCCGGCCCCGAGCGGGATCTGCGTCTTGAACTTCGCGAGCAGGTGTCCGACGTACCAGCTCGCGGTCTCGATGTTGTACTCGGGCTCGTAGAGCCGGCCCTCGTCGTACGGGATCTTGAGCTCCTTGGCGACGCGCTGGGTGGTCGGCGGGATCATCTGCAGGAGGCCCTGGGCATCGGCGTACGACAGGTCGTGCGGGTTGAAGCCGCTCTCCTTGCGCATGATCGAGTAGAGGTAGCCCGACGGGTTGTCGCCGAGCTTCTCGTACTTCTCGACGAGGTCGCGGTAGGCGCGAGGATAGGCGTTCTCCCACCAGCGGCGGGCATCGTCGGTCGGGGCGCCGTCGAGCGCGTTGCCCGAGTAGCTCACCGCGAGCAGCCACGGCCGGTTGTAGTTGCCCGCCTTGCGATAGCGATCGAGCAGCAGCGCGAAGGCGGCGGCGCGCTCGGAGGCGTGGCGCTTCAGGAACGCCTTCTCGCCGCGGGCGAGCTCGTCGCCGGAGTCGGGCCCGAGCCCTGCCGCGGTGAGCTCGTCGGTCCGCCGGATCAGGTCGTCGGTCGCGAGCGATTCGTCGACGGTCGCGAGCAGCTTGGGCCCGCGCGAATCGGCGAGCGAGCCGGGGGCGCCACCGAACGGCGTGACGTCGACCTTCTCTGCCGCGAGCCGGGCGCGCGCGAGGAGCGCGTACCACGAGAACGGATGCGCGCGGATCGTCTGGGTGTATGCCGCCGTCGCGCTCGCCTGATTGCCGAGACGCTGCTCGATGCGCGCGAGCCAGTACTGGCCCTTGCCGCCCTCGAGCGCGTCGGGGCGCTTGGCGAGCAACGTCAGCGAGACCTTCGCGGGCTCCCACTCGCCGAGGAAGTAGTGCGACATCCCGAGGAACCACAGCGAGTCGTCGGCGAACTTCGACCTGGGATAGTTCGCGAGCGACTTCTCGAGCGGCGCGATCGCGGCCTGGTAGTGGCCGCGGTTGAACTCGAGCCAGCCGATCAAGAACTGGGCTTCCTTGGCGTAGGCCGTCGTCGGATAGCTCGCGACGACCTTGGCGTACCACTGGATCGCCTCGTCATCGCGATCGGCGCGAGACAGCGCGCGCGCACCGTGGAACATCGCCTCGGCCGCGGTGTCGCCGAGGAAACGATAGACGTCGAGCAGCAGCGTGCCGGCGTCGCCGTAGCGCCGACGCATCTTGAACAGCGTGATGCCGAGCCAGTAGTCCCGCTGGTGCGCGACGTCGGGGGCGAGGGCGTCGAGCCGCGCGAGCTCGGCCACCGCGGCATCCCACTCGTGCGCGTCGGTCAGGTGCTGCGCGCGCAGGATGCGCTCCGGGGCGGTCAGCGGCACCGTCAGCTTCTGCTCGGCGGTCGCGGCCATCGGGTGCGCCGGGTGCGCGATCGCCATCGCGCGATATCCGGCGAGCGCGGCGTCGCCGGTGCGGGTCTCGGCGATCCGCCACATCGCCGTGCCGACGTCACCGGTGGTCTCGGCGGTCTTGCCGTCGATCAGCTTGGCGTAGAGCTTCGCGGCCGCGGTGTGGTTGCCCTTCTGCCAGGTCGCGTCGGCGATCCGCCACGGGACCTCGGCACCGTAGCGTGGCGAGCCGAGCTTTCCGAGCCGCACGAACTGCACGATCGCCGCGTCGCTGTCGCCGGCGTGGAGCGCGACCATGCCGCGCAACCACACCGCGTAGTCGCGGGCGACGAGTTGTTCGTCGTCGAGCTTCGCGAGCCTGGCGCGTGCAGTGGCGAGATCGTTGCGGTCGTATGCGGCGTACGCCTCGCCGAGGTCGGTCGCCGGCGACGCGTGCGCCGCACCGGCGAGGATCAAGACGAGCGCGAAGGCCTTCACGCCTCGAGTATAGCGAGGCGATCGCGCCGACCCAGTTTATCGATGCGCGGCGAGGAAGCCGTCGATCGCGCGGTCGAGCTCGTCGGGTGCGTCGATCATCACGAAGTGCTTGGCGCCCGGCACGACGACCACGGTGCGGTCGGGGATCGGTGCGGTCTGCTCGCGCAGCCCCGCCGCGAGGCCGCCGTCGGCGAGCACGAGCAGCACCGGCGCGTGGATGTGCGCGAGCTCCGGCCGGAGATCGACCGCGAACTGCTCGGCGATCGCGTCACCGAGGGCCGTGCGATCGCTGGCGGCCATCGCCGGCAACAGCGGGGCGAGCCGCTCCGGCTTCGCGGTCATGCTGCCGAACACGTCGTGGATCTGCTGGGTGTAGGTCGCGTCGTCGGCGTTCGCCCACATCGCGCGAGCTCCTGCGCCGGCGCTGGGACCGTCGGTGAGCGCGGCCCCGGCGTCGACCACGATCGTCGGGCCGACCAGGTCGGGATCGGTCTCGGCCAGCCAGTACGCGATCATGCCGCCCATGCTGTGGCCGATGATGACCGGGTGATCCAGCGCGTGCGCGCGGATGTAGTGGGCGAGCTCCTCGCGCGTGGCCGCCGCGAGCGGTCCGGCGATCCGCGGTTGACCGGCGAAGCCGGCGAGCGTGAGCACGTGAGTCTCGTGCCCGGTCGTCGCGAGGTGCGCGACCGTGCCATCCCACACCGCGCCGGGCGAGGCGAGGCCGGGGATCAAGATGACCGGACGCCCGTGGCCGCTGACCTGGACGGTGAACGCGGTCGGCTGAAACGAGTCGACCGGATCGGCTTCGGCTTCAGCGACGTGATGTTCGCAGCCGACCAGGAGCACGAGTAGAGCGAGGTACCGCATGGCCTCTCCTCCAGCACGGCGCGTACCACGGCGAACCGGCCTTCCAACCCGTGCTTCGATGCCACGTCGTGCGGCCACGCCACAGCGTGGTGCGAGATCGCGCTCGTTCGCTCGATTCAAGTAGTGATCGAGTCTTGCAGAAGGCCACCAGGTGCCCCGGAGAGCTCGCAAGCCCCTTGGAATCACGAAGTCACCGACCGGGATCTCCGGCTTCGACCAGATCACCGGCGGCGGCCTCCCACGCGGCCGCACATCGCTGATCTGCGGTGGTGCCGGCTGCGGCAAGACGCTGTTCGCGATGGAGTTCCTGATCCGTGGCGCACGCGATCACGGGGAGCCCGGGGTGTTCGTGGCGTTCGAGGAGACCGAGGCCGAGCTCGGCGCCAACGTCGCGTCCCTCGGGTTCGATGTCGCCGGGCTGGTCGCACGGCAGCAGCTCGCGATCGACTGCATCCGGGTCGACCGGAGCGAGATCGCGGAGGCCGGCGACTACGACCTCGAGGGCCTGTTCGTTCGGCTCGCACACGCGATCGACACGGTCGGTGCCAAGCGCATCGTGATCGACACGCTCGAGGCGCTGTTCTCCGGGTTCGAGAACGAGGCCGTGTTGCGCGCCGAGCTGCGCCGGCTGTTTCGCTGGCTGAAGGATCGCGGGATGACCACGCTCATCACCGGCGAGCAAGGCGATGGTGCCTTCACCCGCTACGGCCTCGAGGAGTACGTCTCGGACTGCGTGATCGCGCTCGACAATCGCGTCGTCGATCAGGTCTCGACCCGCCGGCTGCGGGTCGTCAAGTACCGCGGCTCGGCGCACGGCGCGAACGAGTACCCGTTCCTGATCGATGACGACGGCTTCTCGGTCCTCCCGGTCACCAGCGTCAACCTCGACTACGAGGTGTCGTCGGACCGGGTGTCGACCGGGATCGCGAGCCTCGATACGATGCTGGACGCTGGAGGCTACTACCGTGGCTCGAGCGTCATGATCACCGGCACGGCGGGCACCGGCAAGAGCAGCATCGCCGCGCTGTTCGCCGATGCGACCTGTCGCAAGAAGCAACGCACGCTGTACTTCGCGCTCGAGGAGTCGAACGCGCAGGTCGTGCGCAACATGCGGTCGATCGGCGTCGACCTCGCACCGTGGCAGGCCAAAGGACTGCTCCAGATCCGCGCCGCGCGCCCGACGGTGTTCGGGCTCGAGATGCACCTCGTGGCGATGCACAAGGCGATCGAGGAGTTCCAGCCGAGCGCCGTGATCGTCGACCCGATCTCGAGTCTCGTGACGGCCGGCAACGCCCACGAGGTCAAGTCGATGCTCGTGCGGCTGTTCGACTTCCTGAAACTCAAGCAGATCACCTGCATCGTGACGTCGCTCGCCACCACCGCGACCCTCGAACCGATCGTGACCGAGATCTCCTCGCTGATCGACACGTGGATCCAGCTCCGCGACATCGAGAGCGCCGGCGAGCGCACGCGCGGGCTCTATCTCGTCAAGTCGCGCGGCATGGGCCACTCGAATCAGGTGCGCGAGTTCGTGATCAGCACCACCGGCCTGGCCCTCGTGCCGGTCGCGATCGGGCCGGGCGGCGTGCTCACGGGATCGGCGCGCACCCACGACCTCGAGCGCCGCACGCGGCAGCTCGACAGCAAGCGCCGCGCGGTCGAGGCGCGGATCGAGGCCATGCGCGCCGAGCTCGCCGCAGAGGAAGTCGAGGCGCTTGCGTTCTCGAGCGAGGGGCGCTCGCGAGGAAGGATGTCGTCGTGAAGGCCAAGAAACCGAAGCCGCGAAGCCCCGCCAAGGAGGCGAGCGCCGAGTACGTGCTTCGCCTCTACGTCGCCGGTCAGACCGCGAAGAGCCTGCAGGCGTTCGCGAATCTACGAACGATCTGCGAGGAGCACCTCGCCGGGCGCTACCAGATCGAGGTCGTCGATCTGATCGAGAACCCGGCGCTCGCGCGGGGCGATCAGATCTTGGCGCTGCCCGCCGTCGTGCGGCAGCTGCCACCTCCGGTCAAGAAGATCATCGGCGACTTCTCCAACGCCGAGCGCGTCCTCGTCGGACTCGACCTCCGCCCGGTGAAGCCGCGATGAAGCCACGCACCTCGACCCGGGCGTTCGCGAAGGCCGCCGACGAGCCCGAGCAGTACGTGCTGCGCCTGTACGTCGCCGGGACGTCCGAGCGCTCGACGCGCGCGATCCGCAACGCCCGCGAGATCTGCGACGAGCACCTCGCCGGGCACTACGAGCTCGACGTGATCGACATCTTCCAGCAACCGGCGCTCGCGAAGGACGACCAGATCCTCGCGGTCCCGACGCTGATCAAGCGCCTGCCGGCACCGCTGCGTCGCTTCATCGGCGATCTGTCGAACCGCGACGTCGTGCTCGTCGGCATGGACCTCAAGCGCAGGCCCTGATCATGACCACCAGACCCAGACCAGGCAGCGTCGCGAACCTGCGCGAGCGCTTGCGCGAGGCCGAGGAGACCCTCGACGCGATCCGCGGCGGTCACGTCGATGCCCTCGTGGTTCAAGGGCCCCGAGGCGATCAGGTGTTCACGCTGACCGGCGCGGACCACCGCTACCGGCAGATCGTCGAGATGATGAACGAGGGGGCGGTCCTCGTGGCGACCGGGGGCACCCTGGTCTACGCCAACGCGCGGTTCGCGCGGCTCGTCGGCGCGCGCCTCGAGCGCATGATCGGCACCCCGCTGCAGGACTACGTGGCCACGGCTTCGCGCGGCGTGGTCGACGCGCTGATCCCGATCAGCATCGGCGACACCGCGAAGGCCGAGGCCCAGCTCGTCGCCGCGGATGGCTCGCTGTTGCCGGTCTACCTGTCGGCGACCAGCGGGTGGGACGAAGATGCGCAGCTGACCTGCGTGATCGTCACCGACCTCGGCGACCAGAAGCGTCACCAAGCACTGCTCGCCACCGAGCAACTCACCGCGCAGATCGTCGATCAGGCCGCCGAGGGCATCATCGTGTGCGATGTCGCCGGTACCGTGATCCGTGCGAGCCGCGCCGTGTCGCGTCTCACCGGTGAGAACCCGCTGCTGCGCCCGTTCGATCAGGTGTTCGAGCTGCACACCCCGGACGACGGGCCGGTGTCGCGTCGGCTGCTGCAGACCACGCTCGCCGGGGACACGACCTCGAGGTTCGAGGTCATGCTGCGCCGCGCCTCGAACACGCCGGTCGATCTGCTGCTGTCGGCGGCCCCGATCGCGTCCCCCGACGGCGTGCTGCTCGGGTGCGTGATCTCGTTCATCGACATCACCGAGCGCAAGCGGCTGCTGGCCGCGACCACCGCGGCGCGCATCGAGGCCGAGGCCGCGAACCGCGCGAAGGACGAGTTCCTCGCGATGCTCGGTCACGAGCTGCGCAATCCGCTCGCGCCGATCGTCACCGCGCTCGAGCTGATGAACATGCGTGGCGATCCGGGCTCGCGTCGGGAGCGCGACGTGATCGAACGCCAGGTCAACCACGTGGTGCGGCTGGTCGGCGATCTGCTCGACGTGTCGCGCATCGCCCAGGGCAAGATCGAGCTGCACAAGAAGCCGATCGAGGTCGCGCGGCTGATCGACAAGGCACTCGAGATCTCGAGCCCGATCCTCGAGTCGCGCGCGCATCGTGTCACCGTCACCGTCGAGCCCGACCTCTGGGTCGACGTCGACGAGACCCGGCTGTGTCAGGTCCTCACGAACCTGCTGACGAACGCGGCGAAGTACACCGATCCGAGCGGCTCGATCGCGGTGCGCGCGCGACGCGATGGCGACCAGATCGCGATCGTCGTACGCGACAACGGCACCGGGATCTCGCCGGCGCTGTTGCCGAATCTGTTCGACATGTTCGTGCAAGGAAAGCGCTCGATCGAGCGGTCGCAGGGCGGGCTCGGCCTGGGCCTGTCGATCGTCCGCAGCCTCGTGGTCCTGCATGGCGGCACGGTCACCGCGCACAGCGATGGACCCGGGCGCGGCAGCGAGTTCGAGATCCGGCTCGCCGCCGCTGCCGCGACGCACGCCGCGGCGAGCCCGGTCGCCGATCGTCCGGACGATGGAGGCAAGAAGGTCCTCGTGGTCGACGACAACGCGGATGCCGCGGATCTTTTGGCGATGTTGCTGACCTCGCTCGGGTACGACGTGCGCACCGCGTACGACGGTCCCTCCGGGCTCGCCGCGGCCAGCGAGTTCGCGCCGGATATCGCGCTGCTCGATATCGGCCTCCCGGTGATGGACGGCTACGAGGTCGCGCGGCGGCTGCGCGCGCGAACCGACGCGGCGAGCCTCCGGCTGATCGCGTTGACCGGCTACGGCAGCCCATCTGATCGAGCGCAGTCGCGCGAGGCCGGCTTCGATCGCCACCTCGTCAAGCCGATCGATCTCACGACGCTCGCGTCGACGATCCGCAGCGTCGCCTGAGCGGTCTCGCTCGGTGGGCGACCACGCGCGGATCGCACCGCCCATCGGGCTCGCATGGTGGGACGCGCGCGGTACGTCGTTTGCTGTGCCTGCCGGCGACATGCCGAAGCAACCGAAGAAGACCGCGAAGAAGCAGGCTGGCGTCGGCGCCGGTGGCGAGCCGCATCAGCAGGCAGGCGCCGATCGCGCGCTGACGACGAATCAGGGCGTCCCGATCGCCGACGACCAGAACATGTTGCGCGCGGGCGCGCGGGGCCCGGCGCTGCTCGAGGACTTCCACTTCCTCGAGAAGATGACGCACTTCGACCACGAGCGAATCCCGGAGCGCATCGTCCACGCGCGCGGCTCGGGTGCGCACGGCACGTTCACGCCGTACAAGGCCGCGGCGAAGTACTCGCGCGCGGCGATGTTTCGCGACCCGTCGACGCCGGTGTTCTGCCGGATCTCGACGGTGGCCGGCGGATCGGGCTCGGTCGATCTGCCGCGCGACGTGCGCGGGTTCGCGACCAAGTTCTACACGTCCGAAGGCAACTTCGACCTCGTCGGCAACAACATCCCGGTGTTCTTCATCCAGGACGCGATGAAGTTCCCCGACTTCGTGCACGCCGTGAAGATGGAGCCCGATCGCGGATTTCCGCAGAACGCGTCGGCCCACGACACGTTCTGGGACTACGTCTCGCTCGCGCCCGAGTCGATGCACATGCTGCTGTGGGTGATGTCGGATCGCGCGATCCCGCGATCGCTGCGGATGATCGAGGGCTTCGGCGTCCACACGTTTCGTCTGGTCGACGCGCACGGCAAGGCGATCTTCGTGAAGTGGCACTGGCGCCCGCTGCTCGGCACCCAGTCGGTGCTGTGGGACGAGGCCGTCAAGATCTGCGGCGCCGATCAGGACTTCCATCGCCGCGATCTGTACGCCGCGATCCAGGCCGGGGCGCATCCCGCGTGGGAGCTGTCGATCCAGCCGATCTCCGAGGAGGCTGCCGCCGAGCTCGACTTCGACATCCTCGATCCGACGAAGCTCGTCCCCGAGGAGGTCGTCCCGCTCGTGCCGATCGGCAAGATGGTCCTCGATCGGTGGCCCGACAACTTCTTCGCCGAGACCGAGCAGGTCGCGTTTCACCCGGGGCACCTGGTGCCCGGCATCGAGTTCTCGGACGACCCACTGCTCCAGGGCCGGATCTTTTCGTACACCGACACGCAGCTGAAGCGGCTCGGCGGGCCGAACTTCCACGAGCTCGAGATCAACAAGCCGAAGTGCCCGATGCGGAACTTCCAGCGCGACGGCATGGCGCGCATGGCGATCGATCGCGGGCGCACCAGCTTCGAGCCGAACACGCTCGAGCCCGACGGGCCGCGCGAGACGCCGAGCGGCTTCACGACGCATCCGCAGCCGGTCGCGGGCACGAAGCTGCGCCAGCGCCCCGAGTCGTTCGGCGATCACTACAGCCAGGCGCGGATGTTCTATCGCTCGATGACCCCGCCGGAGCAGCGCCATATCGTCGGTGCGTTCACGTTCGAGCTCGCCAAGGTCGAGACCGTCGCGATCCGGACGCGCATGCTCGGTCATCTCGCGATCATCGACGACGATCTCGCCGCGCAGGTCGCCGACAAGCTGGGCATGACCGGTCAGGCCGATACGATCGTGCCGCACGTCGCGCCGCGCGACCTGCCGCCGTCGCCGGCGCTCAGCATCCTCGCGAAGGCACCAGCGACGCTCGAGGGTCGCAAGCTCGGCATCCTGATCGCGGATGGCTGCGATGCCAAGCTGGTGGCGCGACTGCGCGCGGCCGCGACGAAGGCCGGCGCGATGGTCGAGCTCGTCGCGCCGAAGATCGGCGAGACGATCGCGAGCGACGGCACCGCGCTGGTCGCCGATCACATGATCACCGGTGGCCCCTCGGTGATCTTCGATTGTGTCGCGGTCGTCGTCGGGGCCGCCTCGGCGGCCGAGCTCGCGAAGCTTCCACCGGCGGTCCAGTGGGTCGCCGATGCGTTCGCGCACTGCAAGGTGATCGCGACGGTCGCAGCGGCCAAGACCCTGCTGACTGCGGCCAACGTGATCGATGACGATGGGATCGTGGGCTGCGACGGCAAGGCCGGGGTCGAGACGTTCATCGCGACCGCCAAGCAAGGTCGGATCTGGGCACGCGAGCGTGCGTAAACGCCCATCGGCGAGCGCTGGCGAGTCACCCGCGCCGTGTGATGAAATGCGCGTATGACCGAGCAACGGGCCACGGGCTTCGTCGAGACCGGCGTGCCCGGGCTCGATCGCGTCCTCGGTGGTGGCCTGAGCCGCGGCGGAGTCTACATCGTCGAAGGCGCGCCGGGCTCTGGCAAGACGATCCTCGGCAACCAGATCTGTTTCCACCGTGCCGGTGCCGGTGACAGCACGCTCTACGTCACGCTGCTCGCCGAGTCGCACACGCGGATGATCAGCCACCTGCGCGGGATGGGCTTCTTCCGCGCCGATCTCGTTCGCAGCGCGATCGCGTACACCAGCGCGTTCAAGATCCTCGAGAGCACCGGCCTCGACGGCCTCCTGCGATCGATCCGCGACTCGATCACCCAGCGCGAGGCGACGTTCGTCGTGCTCGATGGCCTGGTGTCGATCGAGGAGTTCGCGCCGTCGGCGCGCGACTTCAAGAAGTTCATCCACGAGATGCAGACGATCACCGCGATGACGAACTGCACGATCCTCCTGCTGTCCTCGACCGAGCGCGCCGGCGGGTTCAAACCGGAGCACACGATGGTCGATGGCCTCATCGAGCTCGCGGACACCGTCGTCGGCGTGCAGGCGCAGCGCAGCATCATCGTGCGCAAGATGCGGGGTGTCCGCCAGCTCGTCGGCAAGCACGCGATGGAGATCACCGATGCCGGCGTCAAGATCCGGCCACGCATCGAGACGCTCGAGCGCGGCCCCGAAGGACCGGATCGCGGCGACCTGCCGCGCATGAAGTTCAACGTCGGCGGCCTCGACTTCATGCTCCACGGTGGTCTGCCCGGTGGCTCGAACACGCTCGCGCTCGGGCCGTCCGGCGTCGGCAAGACGATGCTCGGGCTGCAGTTCATCGCGGGCGGTGCCGAGCACGATCAGGCCGGCCTCTACGTCGGGTTCTACGAGAGACCCGGCGCGCTCCTCGAGAAGAGCCGGCGTCTCGGGCTCGGCCTCGAGGCCGCGCAGACCCGCGGGCTCGTCCACCTGCGCTGGGAGCCGCCGATCGAGGGCGTGCTGGACGCCGTCGTCGAGCGCGTGCTCGTCGAGGTCGAGCAACGCGACATCAAGCGACTGTGCTTCGACGGCCTGCACGGCTTCCGGTTCCACGCCGAGTATCCCGATCGCACGCGCGCCGTGGTGTCGGCGCTCGCCGACGAGCTCGCCCGGCGCGGCGTGACCACGCTGTTCACGCTCGAGCTTCCGGAGCTGATCGGGTCCGACATCGTGATCCCGATCGACGGCGTGTCGCCGATCGCGGATAACATTCTCCTCATGCGCCACGTCGAGGTGCGCGCGCAGCTCCACCGGCTGATCTCGATCCTGAAGCTGCGCGACAGCGCCTACGAGGGAGGGATTCGCGAGTTCCAGATCACCGACCGCGGAATCGTGGTGTCCGACACGTTCGAGAGTGTCGAGCAGATGTTGACCGGCGCGGCGCATGTCGTACCTGAATGAAGCTGGCGATCCTCATCGTCGACGACGAGTTCGGTCTCGCCGACATGATCTCCGACCTGCTCGGCGATCGTGGTCACGATGTCGTGCTCGCGATCGACGGCCAGCGCGGGCTCACCTGTCTCGAGGCGCGCGTGCCCGATGTCGTGGTCACCGATCTGATGATGCCGGTCGTCGACGGGCCCGAGATGATTCGACGGATGAAGGCCGACGTGCGCTTCGCGGCGATCCCGGTGATCCTGATGACCGCGCTCCCCGAGGCCGTGCCCGCCGGCGCCGGCCACGACGCGCTGCTCGTCAAGCCATTCGGGATCCGCCTGCTGATCGAGACGATCGCGCGCGTCACCATGCGCGACGACATCTAGCCGTTATATACAGGGGCGTGACCTACGCCGCGCTCGACTACTTCGGAATCGACGAGCTGTTCACGCACGAGGAGCGGCTGATCCGCGACACCGTTCGCGAGTTCGTCACCACGCGCGTGATGCCGACGATCGGCAAGCACTGGTCGGCCGGCACGTTTCCGAAGGAGCTCCCCGCCGAGCTCGGCGCGCTCAACCTGCTCGGCTCGACGCTGACCGGCTACGGCTGCGCCGGCGTATCGCCATCGGCGTACGGGCTGATCTGCCAGGAGCTCGAGCGCGGCGACTCGGGCATCCGCTCGTTCGCCTCGGTGCAGAGCTCGCTCGTGATGTATCCGATCCACGCGTTTGGCTCCGAGGCGCAGAAGCAGAAGTACCTGCCCGAGATGGCGGCGGGTCGCCTGATCGGCTGCTTCGGCCTCACCGAGCCCGACTTCGGCTCCAACCCTTCGGGCATGCTGACCACCGCCACGCGCGTCGGCAGCGGCTACCGGATCACCGGCACCAAGCGCTGGATCACGAACGGCTCGGCGGCGCAGGTCGCGCTGGTCTGGGCGAAGCTCGAGGGAAAAGTTCACGGGTTCCTCGTGCCGACGAACACGCCGGGCTTCACCGCGACGGACATCCACGGCAAGTGGTCGCTGCGCGCGAGCGTGACGAGCGAGCTCGTCCTGGAGGACTGCGAGGTCGGCGAGGACGCGCTCCTGCCCGGCGTGGCTGGCATGCGTGGTCCGCTGTCGTGCCTGACGCAAGCGCGGTTCGGCATCTGCTACGGCGTCGTCGGCGCGGCGCTGGCGAGCTACAGCGAGGCGCTGTCGTACGCCAAGGATCGCGTGCAGTTCTCGCGGCCGATCGCGGGCTACCAGCTCGTGCAGCAGAAGCTCGTCGACATGGTCTCCGAGATCACCAAGGCGCAGCTGCTCTGCCAGCGCCTCGGTCGCCTGAAGGAAGCCGGCACGCTGACCGCCGGCCAGATCTCGTTGACCAAGCGCAACAACTGCGCGATGGCGCGCGACATCGCGCGCGACGCCCGCGACATCCTCGGCGCGAACGGCGTCACCGACGAGTATCAGTGCGGTCGCCACATGCTGAACCTCGAGAGCGTCTACACCTACGAGGGCACGCACGACATCCACACGCTGGTCGTCGGCCAGGATGTCACCGGCCTCGCGGCGTTCGACGGGTGATTCCCCGCCCGAACGTCCTCGTGTGTGCCGGCCTCGATCCGGCGGGCGGCGCCGGGATCCTCGCCGACACCCGCGTGATCGCCGAGCTCGGTGGTCGGCCATGCGGCATCGTCACGACGCTGACCGTGCAGAACACGACCGGCGTGACCGACGGCCACGTTGTCGATCCGAACGTGGTCGAGGCGCAGCTCGCGTTCCTGCTGTCCGACGTCGAGGTCCGCGCGGTCAAGATCGGCATGCTCGGCTCGGCGTCGATCGCCCAGGCGATCGCGCTCGGGCTCGAGGCAACCGCCGCACCGGTCGTGTGGGATCCCGTGATGCAGCCGTCGCGCGGCGAGCTGCCGCCATCCGAGGCGTGGATCGCCGACGCGCTGATCGCGCTGACCCGGCACGTCGCGCTGCTCACCCCGAATCTCCGCGAGCTGGAGATCCTCGCGGGCGGCACGCTCGACACGCTCGCGACCGCGATCGCGGCCGGGCGCCGTGTCGTCGACAAGCTGCGCATCCCGGTCCTCGTCAAGGGTGGCCACCTCGGGGGCGACCGCGCGATCGACGTGCTGCTCGACCGCGACGGCACCGCGACCGAATTCGACGGCGCGCGTCTGCCGGGCGGCGAGCACGTCCACGGCACCGGCTGCGCGCTGTCGTCCGCGATCGCCACGCGCCTCGCGCATGGCGACTCGCTGATCGAAGCGTGCCGCGCCGCGAAGGCGTTCGTCGCCGATCGGATCGCGCACGCGGTGCATCCCGGTCGCGGCGCCGCCGCGATCGTCTGATGGTCGCGGGATCACGATCCGCCCGGACTAGCGATACGGCGTCGCGCCGGCGTCGTAGTCGACGAGCTCGGTCATCATCGCCGGGTGCGTCGGGATGCGCTCGACGTCGTGGCAGTACCACTCGATGAAGCCGCAGCGCTGGCAGATGTACATCTCGATCAGGCCGATGCCGGCGGCCTCGATCTCGAGCGGCATCGCCCACTGCGCGCCGTTCGCGTGGCGCATGCGGGGCTTCATCGTCGCGTACATCGGCGCCGAGATCTGACCGGGTGACTCGGGGCGGCCACCGGAGTGCTCCCGCGGGATGCAGCGCACGAACTTGCGGTGATTGCACTTCGTGCACGGCGTCGGCGGACGTCGCGCAGGTGGCATCGGCACCACGCCGACGACGCTGGCGCAGCGCTGACACGCGAGCATCTGGTGCTCGGGTGGCGTGGAGAGCATGCGTCCGCACATCGAGCAATCCGCCATGCGCGCGAGGCTACCAGCAGGCCTGCCGGCAGGGTAGAAGACTCGCGTGAACGTCTTCATCACGGGAGCGACCGGGTTCGTCGGTAGGCCGCTGGTCGCCGCGCTGCGTGCACGGGGCGACGACGTGACCGTCATGACGCGGAGCGCGGCCCGCGCGCGCGAGCTCGGGGCGACGCGCGTCGTCGAGGGCGAGCTCGAGACGCCGGGTCCGTGGCAGGACGCGCTCGCCGGCCACGACGCGATCGTGCACCTCGCCGGCGAGTCGGTCGCGGGGCGCCGGTGGGACGCGCGCCAGAAGCAGGTCATCCGCGACAGCCGCGTCGAGGCGACCCGCGCGCTCGTCGACGCGCTCGCGGCGGTGCCGGTCGATCGACGGCCGCGCACGCTGATCGGCGCGTCGGGCGTCGACTACTACCCGTACGCGGGCGGCTCGATGGACGACGACGAGGTCACCGAGGCCGATCCGCCGGGCGACGAGTTCCTCGCGCGCGTGTGTCGCGACTGGGAGAAGGAGACCGCGGTCGCCGAGACGTACGGCGTGCGCGTCGTGCGCCTGCGGATCGGCGCCGTGCTCGGCAAGGGCGGCGGCGCGCTCGAGAAGATCGTCCCGACGTTCAAGGCGTTCGTCGGCGGCAAGCTCGGCGACGGGCGCCAGTGGTTCTCGTGGATCCATCTCGACGACGTCGTCGGGATCGTGGTCGCCGCGCTCGACGATGCGGCGTACACCGGCGCGGTCAACGTGGTCACCGAGTCGGTGCGCTATGCCGAGTTCGCCAAGGCGCTCGGCCACGTGCTGCATCGGCCGAGCTTCTGGCGCGTGCCGGGCTTCGCGCTCAAGCTGGTCGCCGGGGAGCTCGGCTCGGTGCTCTTGCACGGTCGTCGCGTCGTGCCGACCGCGCTCGCCGCACGCGCGTACCGCTTCAAGCACGCCACGCTCGCCGACGCGCTCGCCTACTCGATCTGATACTTCTGGACGAGCCGGATCAGGTTTCGGCGCGAGACCTTGAGGTCGTCGGCGGCGCGGGTCTTGTTGCCGTTGTGCCGGCGCATCGCGGCACCGATCATCTGGCGCTCGAGCGCCTCGACCGCGGCGGGCAGCGAGCCGCCGATCGTCGCCGGGCCCGGATCGGACGTCGGCGTGAATTGCTTGATCCGCGCCGACAGCAGGTCGAGCCCGATCTCGCCGATGTCGCCGGCGAGCACGACGAGGCGCTCGATCTCGTTCTCGAGCTCGCGCACGTTGCCGGGCCACGGATACTCGTGGAGCCGTGCGGTGCACGCCTCGGACAGCCGCTTCGCGCGGCCGTTGCGGCGGTGGCGACCGAGGAACGCCTCGACCAGGAGGTCGATGTCGTCCTTGCGATCGCGGAGCGCGGGCAGCGTCAGGTTGATGACGTTGATCCGGTAGTACAGGTCCTCGCGGAACGTGCCGGCCTCGACCATCGCCCGCAGATCGCGATGGGTCGCGGCGATGATGCGGACATCGACCTTGCGCGCGTCGGTGTCGCCGACGCGGTTGAACGTACCCTCCTGGAGCACGCGCAACAGCTTGACCTGCAGCGTCGGCGACATGTCGCCGATCTCGTCCATGAAGAACGTGCCGAGGTCGGCGAGCTCGAACAGGCCGGGCTTGTCGGCGACCGCGCCGGTGAACGAGCCGCGCTTGTGGCCGAACAGCTCGCTGTCGAGCAGGTTGTCGTTGAACGCCGAGCAGTTCGTGACGACGAACCGGCGCTCGCGCCGCACCGAGCCGCGGTGGATCGCGCGCGCGACGAGCTCCTTGCCGGTGCCGTTCTCGCCCTGCACGAGCACGGTGGAGTCCGATGGCGAGATCCGATCGAGCAGCGCGTAGAGCTCCTGCATCGACGCCGATCCGCCGAGGATGCCGTGGTGGTTCGTGCGTCGGTTCGGCGGGATCTCGCCGTGCGAGTCGACGTTGGCATCGACGTCGCGCTGCGCGAGCGCGGCCGAGACATCGAGCGCGGCCTCGCCGAGCATGTGCTCGATCAGCTCGAGCTCCGCGCTGTCCATCTCGCGGCCGGTGATCACCGCGAGGCCCGAGCCGTGGCGATCGTCGCGCGCTGCGACAGCGGCGAACGCGCAGGGTTCGCTCGGGCGTCGCTCGACGAGCGTCAGCTCGAGCCCGCGGCGACGGAGCACCGCCCGCACGTGCTTGAGCACCCGCAGATCGAGCTCGGCCCACCAGGGAGACTGCACGATCGCAGTGTGACAAGCCGTCACACGAGGTCAAGGGCAGGCTCACAACCAGCTCTAACGAAACATGAAACCCGGACGTCGCTTGTAGTACCTGCTCGCACCTAATCCGGCAGATCCACACACCATCGCAGCGCGGAACGGCATTCGACCCAGGCGGCCTCGTCGACCATCAGGTACGGCGTCTCGAGCGTGATGACCTCGAGGTTCGCGTGAACGCCGTACTTGGTGCCGAACGAGCCCGGCGTCGGATAGCCCATGTCGTGCTCGACCGGGTAGCCGCAGCGCTCGGACATCTCCTTCGCGAGCGCCTCGCCGCAACCGTCGAAGTTCACCATGCGATAGCCGGCGTGGAGCGCGATGATCCGGTGCGGCGCGAGCTCCTCGATCACCTTCGAGAGGGTCTGCGACTCGGGCTGATCCTCGGCGGCGATGCCGGGGTTGTAGCCGGGTCGACGCTGCTCGCCCCACGACGGGCACGCGAAGTTGCGGTTGAGGTCGACATCGTTCGCGTTGTTGCGCGTCCCGGCGAGCACGCCGTCGACGTTGACGCACGGGATGATCCACGTGAGCCGGCCGGGTGGTCGCTCGACGAGCTCGTCGGCGAGCCGCTCGCACATCAGCTGCGTGACCGCCTCGTCGCCGTGGATCGCGCCGAACACCAGCGCCGGTGGGCGCGCCTTGGCGTAGTCGGGTGGCTCGAAGATCAGCACCTCGATCGGTCGATTGAGGACGGTGGTGCCCACGACGCGCTGGTAGCGCGCCATTACTCGAGCGTCTTGCCGAGCGTGGTCGCGGTGCCGTAGGCGAACAGCGCCGCGTATGCGACCGGCAGGTTGCCGCCACCGTGCTCACCACCACCGAATGCCCACCCGAGCAGGCTGCTCGGCGAGTCGAGCAGGCGACCGAAGTGACCTTCGAACACGACGGTGAGGATGAACTCGAGGACGGGGAACCCGAGCAGGATCCACATCAGGGCGGTCGCGCCGGCCGAGCTCGGTGCCGGGATCCAGACGAGCAGCGTGGTCAACACGAGCGCGACCCACAGGAGCGCGAGCAGGCTGAAGATCATCGTCTCGATTCCGCCGCCCGCGATCATCAGCTTGAACATCCCGACCAGCGGGACCCCAGCTTCGCCCTGTGGCACGAGCAGCGGCGCGAGCGCCGCGAGCGCGCCGATCGTCACCATCAGGCGCGGCAGGATCGAGTCGCGATACTCGCTGCGGATCAGGAGCCCGGCGACGATCGCGGCGAGCCCGGCGTACATCGAGATCGACTGCCACGGCGGCAGCCCGCGGATCACCATCGGGACCACGATGCCGGCGAGCCCGACGACCATCGCGACGACGCCGCGCGGCACGGTGCCGGTCGGGATCATGGCGAACGCGAGCGACAGCAAGCCCGCGGCGCCGAGCAACAGCGGCATCACCTTGGCGGTGCCCGGAGCGTGGATGATCGCGTCCCAGTGAAACACCAGCGGCCCGGTGCGCAAGGGCAGCACGAACGCGAGCAGGAGGATGCCGCCCCAGATGAACATCATCAGGCGCAGCGACTCCTTCCACGGCTCGATCGGTCGACCGGCGCCGACCGCGGCGGGCGCGCCAAAGTTGTATTGCTGCATCGGCACCGGTGCCATCGGTGCCGACGCCATCATCGGGCCGCTCTGCATCTGCGGCGCCGGCATCGACGGGAACGGGTTGTGCTGTGGTGGCGCGGCGAGCGTCGCGGCGTACGCCGGCGCGAGCGGCTGGTGCGCTGGCGGCGCGGCGAGCGTCTGCGCGGCGTGCGCGGGTTGCGGCATCGGCATCTGCTGGCCGGGCGGGTTGTGCACGAACATCGTCGCGGCCTGGGACGCGGGGGTGCCACCCGGCGCGAGCCCGCCGAACGACGACGCCGGCGGATACGCGGGAGGCGGTGCCATCGGCATCGGCGCGGGCGGCGGATTGTTCGACGGATGATTTGGTGGCGCGATCGCGATCGGCGCCCCCGGCGGATTCTTCGGCATCGTGCCGGCGGCCTTCATCTGCTCGATGAGCTCGTTGGCCGAGTAACCCATCACCGTCTTGGCACTCGAAGGCGGCGGCGCTGCGGCCGCCTGCTTGGCACCGCAGAACACGCAATGCAGTGCCGCGTCCGGCAGGTCCTTCGTGCAGCTAGAGCATTTCTTCACCGGTGTCTCCCCAAACGAGGCGCCAGTATACATCTGTTACCGTAGGGCATGGTCAGCCTCGGGGACGTCAAGCGCAGCGCCGCGACGCTGTTCGGCCAGGGTCAACACCTCCCCGCGCTGCGCTTGTATGACGCGATCGTCGCCGCGGCGCCGCTCGATTTCGACGCGCGCATCCGCGTCGCCGACTGCGCGCTCGCCCTCGGTGACGCCAACGCCGCGCGGGTGTATCGCGCGGTCGCCTGGTACTGCCTGAAAGCGGGTCACCCGTTGTGCGCGCTGCTGTGCGCGCGCGTGCTCGAGGCTGGCAGCGTCGATTCGTCGGACATCACGTCGTCGCTCGTCGTCGACTACGGCGTCGAGTCGGACCTGATCAACAAGGTCGCCGCGCGCGTTGCGCTGCCGCCCGAGAGCCTGCCGGTCCCGGTGCCCGACGTGCGCCAGCCCGCACCTCCCGATGCGGTGACCGTCGCGCTCGCGCGTGCCGAGCACGCCACCGACAACTTCAAGGACTTCCCGCAGGCGGTCCATCCGATCCCGTTGCTGTCGACGATGTCCGAGGCCGCATTTCGCCGCGTGCTGAGCACGCTCGTGCTGCGCCGGCTGCCGGTCGGCGCGCTCGCGATCCGCGAGGGCGAGCCGGGTAACTCGTTCTTCTTCGTCGCGACCGGGCAGTTGAAGGTGTTCGCGACCGACGGGCTCGGCCGCCAGACCGAGCTCGCGCAGCTCGGCGAGGGCGCCGTGTTCGGCGAGATGGCGCTGCTGTCGGCGCAGCCGAGATCGGCGAGCGTCGGCTGCGTGTCCGATGTCGATCTTCTCGAGGTCGGTCGCCAGTCACTCGCGTCGCTCGCCGACGAGCTCGGCGCGGTTGCCGAGGCGCTGCACGGGTTCACCCGCGAGCGCCTGCTCGGCAACCTGATGGCGGTGAGCCCGCTGTTCAAGCCATTCAATCGCATGCAGCAGCGCGACCTGCTGCGCCGGTTCACCTCGCACGACGTCGCGCCCGGCACGATCGTGATCAATGAAGGCGAGGACGGTCGCGGCCTGTTCGTCGTCCTCGCCGGCGAGCTCGACGTCTCGCGCCGCACGCCCGACGGCGCCGTCCCGCTCGGTGGCCTGCGCACCGGCGACGTGTTCGGCGAGATGTCGATCATCCATGGCGCGCGCACGACGGCGACCGTGACGGCGACGCGGCCGTCGACCGTGCTGTTTCTCGCGCGCGAGTACGTCACCAAGATCGTCCAGGGCGTGCCCGAAATTCGTCAGTATCTCGAAGCGTTAGCCGAGGATCGCGAGATCGACAACCAGCTCGTCCTCGGCGAGGACGAGACTCCGGCCGACGAGCGCATCCTGATTTAGAGACTATAATTCGGCGATGGATGAGAACGAGAAGCCGAAGGCACAAGGGCTAGGCCGGTACCTCTGGGTCTTCGTGATCATCGCCCTGGTGATCCTGTGGTGGTACTTCCGCAAGGACAAGGATCACCACGCCGAGAACGCCGGCATCGAGGCCGCCGATCGGATCGCCGAAGGCGGCGACCCGGACGACATCCTCGTCGATCTCAAGGACGACGTCTCGCCGGATCAGATCGCTGCGCTCGATCGCGAGTTCGGCATCGATCTGAAGCTGGTCGACGACACCGCGAAGAGCAGCGAGCTGTTCCGCGCGCACGTCGATCCGGCGAAGCGCGACGCGATCCTCGCCGGGCTGACCAAGGAGTCGGCGGTCGAGATCGCCGAGCCCGACTCGGAGATGTCGCTGTCACCGCTCGAGAACACCGCGACGCTCGAGCCGATCGAGCAGCCGCTCGAGCCCGGCTATCCGAACGACCCGCTGTATCCCAAGCAGTGGCACATGCGGCAGATCGGAATGCCCGAGGCGTGGAAGCTCGCCGACGGCAACGGCACGATCGTCGCCGTGCTCGACACCGGCGTCGGCTACGAGACCTACGGCAAGTTCCACGTGCTGCCCGATCTCGAGGGCCTCACGTTCGTCGACCCGTACAACTTCGTCGCCAACAACCGCCACGCGGGCGACGACCACGGCCACGGCTCGCACGTGACCGGCACGATCGCGCAGGTCACCAACAACGGCATCGGCGTCGCCGGCATCGCGCGCAACGTGAAGATCATGCCGCTCAAGGTGCTGTCGGCGGGGGGCTCGGGCTCGGTCGCCGGCATCGCCGACGCGATCCGCTACTCGGCGGACCACGGCGCCAAGGTCATCAACATGTCGCTCGGCGGACCGTTCCCGTCGGCGGTGCTCAAGAAGGCCGTCAAGTACGCGCACGACAAGGGTGTCACCGTGATCTGCGCGGCCGGCAACGAGAGCCGCAACAAGGTCGGCTACCCGGCGGCGTATCCCGGCGCGGTCGCGATCTCGGCCACCGAGAACAGCGAAGCGGTCACGTTCTACTCGAACTACGGCAAGGACATCGACATCGCCGCGCCGGGTGGCAACACCACCGACGGCAAGGGCAACCGCAACAACCCCGACGGCGGCGTGCTGCAGAACACGATCACGATCGGCGACCCGACCGCCGACGGCTACTACGCGTTCATGGGCACGTCGATGGCCTCGCCGCACGCCGCGGGCGTCGCCGCCCTCGTGGTCGGTGAAGGCGTCACCGACCCCGACGCGGTCGAGCGCATCCTCAAGGAGACCGCGCGCAAGCCAACCAACCAGCCGTACACGACGGACAAGTACGGCGCCGGCATCATCGACGCGCCCGCTGCAGTGTTGAAGGCGCGGTCGTCGACCGGCGGCTACCAGTTCGGCCTCGGCCTCCTGGTCGCTGGCGCGGTCGTCGGCTCGATGAAGCGCCGCACCGTGAAGCTCGGTGCCGGCTACCTCGGCGGCGTGCTCGTCGGCTCGGCCGGCCTGTTCTTCCTGCCGTGGATCGCGCCGAGCCTGTCGTCGCTGCCGGTCGTGCACGCGCTGACGCACGGCCTGCCGTCGTGGGACCTCTCGGTGCTCGGCGTCAACGGCCATGGCAACGTGCTGTTCTTCTCGGCCCTGATCCCGCTCGCGCTCCTGACCATCGGCTACTCGGTCAAGCGCCTCCGCGGCGTGCTCGTCGGCCTCTCGATCGGCGTCGCCGCCCACCTCGCGTACTTCGCGGTCGTCCCGATGGCGACGCTGCACTACATGCCGGCCGCGTTCGGGATCTCGTCGATCTGGCTGATGGTCAACGCGCTCGTCTGCGTCGGCCTCGCCCGCGTCGCGCTGCGCGATTGATCAGGGCGTGACGGGCGTGGTCATCGCGGCCACGATCTCGTTCGCTGACAGCGCGCGGCCGTAGACCCGCACGTCATCGAGCGTGCTGATCGCGGACCGATCGCCCGGGTCGTCCGCGCCGAGCTCGAGCGCGGGCTGGCCGCCGCTCGCGTCGATCGCCCCGGTCGCCGGCAGCGTGTTCGCGAGCACACCATCGACGTAGAGCGCGAGGGTCGCGCCGTCGTAGGCGCACGCGAGGAAGCTCCACGTGTTCGGTGGCAGCACGGCGGTGCCGGCGACGTCGACCTCGGTGGCCCCACTCGTGCGGTAGCACGATGGCTCACCGGTGCCGTGGACGTAGTCGAACGCTTCGAGCCCGTACGGGAAGCTCACCGGGGCATCGAGGTGATAGCTGACGACGAGCGACTCGGAGCTGCCCGGGATCACCGTCGGGAACACCCAGGTCGTCATCGTGAAGCCCGTGACGAGCGCGAACGCGGGCGCCGGCGTCAGCGTCGAGAACGTGTCGGATGCGGTCGTGAACGCCAGGCCTCCGCCCGCGTGTCCGGTCGCCGTCAACGTCGGCGCTCCCTGCGCGAGCGTCAGCGTGTTGCCGTGGCCACTTCGATCCGCGATCGTCGGCCCGGCAACGTCGGTGAAGCTGTACGCGGCGAGCGGCCCGGGATCAGCGGCATCGGGCATCGGCGCATCGCTGGCGACCACACCGGCCTGATCGAATCCGAGTCGTCCACATCCCTCGGCAAGCAGCACGACCGCGCCGAGCGCGCGCATCACAGCGCGACGCGGTAGCTGGCGCCCTGACCGGGGCTCTCTTCGACGGTGACCTCGAGGGCGGTCACGCTCGCCGGGAGCGTGAGCATCGCGCGGAGCCGGTCGGCCGCATGGACCGCGAGCGCCTCGACCGAGATGTTGTCGATCGGGAGCACGAGGACGTCGCCGCGCGGCATCGCGTAGGCCTCGCCGCACAACCGGAACTCGAGCTGCGTGTCGTCGCGCACGATCTCGAGCCGCGGGTTCTTGCCGGCGAGGAACAGGTGCTCTTTCCACTCGGCGCACAGCGCGGCGAGCGCGGTCTTGATCGCCGAGAACGGGATCATCGCCTCGAGCGAGACGTCGGACACCTCGAGCGCGATCGCGAGCATGTAGTTGTGCCCGTGCAGCCGCTCCTTGGTCCCATCGGGAAACACGGTCATGTGCGCGCACGAGAACTTGTACTGCTCGCGCGCGATCGAGATCCGACTACGCGGGGGCATTGGCCCGATCGCGACCGCGACCACCGCGACGACGCCGGCGCTTCTCGCCACCGCCACCACCGCCACCACCGCCACCACCGCCACCGCCACTGCTACTGCCACCACCACCGCCACCGCTGCCGCCGCGATCGCCACCACCACCACCGCCGCGCGAGTGCGAGTGCGACGGCTTGGGCGAGGCGGGCGCCATCGACGCGGCCTCGGCGGCGATGTCGGTCGACAGCCGACCAGCGACGCGGAACTGGTCCGGCTTCCAGCCCTTCTGCGCGACGACCGTGATCATCTTGTGGAAGCGCTTCTCGAGATAGTCGAGGTAGTCGCGGTCCTGCTTCTGCAGCACCTCGGCGACGCGCGGCGACGCCTCGATCTCGATCTTCTCGTTGTCGACCAGCGTGCCCGAGCGGCGGACCTCGCGGAGGATCTCGTACGCGACCGTGGTCACCGACTTGACGACGCCGGCGCCCTCGCAGGTCGGGCACGGCTCGGTGAGCAGCTGGACGAGCGACTCGCGGGTGCGCTTGCGCGTCATCTCGACGAGGCCGAGCTCGCTGATCTTGGTGACGTTGGTGCGCGAGCGATCGCGCAGCAGCGCCTTGTGGAACGCGTCCCACACCTTGCGACGGTTGCCCTCGCGCTCCATGTCGACGAAGTCGACGACGATGATGCCGCCGATGTTGCGGAGCCGAAGCTGGCGCGCGACCTCCTCGCAGGCCTCGAGGTTGTTCGCGGTGACGGTGTCCTCGAGCGACGACGATCCGGCGCTCGTGAAGCTACCGGTGTTGACGTCGATCGCGGTGAGCGCCTCGCCCTGATCGATCACGAGCGAGCCACCCGAGTGCAGCGGCACCTTGCGCGCCACGGCCTGGCGCAGCGCCGGCTCGATGTGGTGGTGATCGAAGATCGGGCGGCGACCCTCGTAGCGCTTGATGCGCTCGGCGAACCGCGGGAGGAACGCCATCGTGAACTTCTTGACGCGCTCGTACTGCTCGTCGTCGTCGATCCAGACCTCGCTGGTGTCCTCGCGCATGAGGTCGCGCACGCAGCGCAGCGAGAGATCGAGGTCGGCGTAGATCAGGCCAGGGCCGCTGAGCTCCTGCTCGAGCGTCTCGATCTTGCCCCACAGCCGGGCAAGGAAGTCGACGTCGTCGCGGAGCTCCTGGTCGATGGCGTCCTCGGCGGCGGTGCGCACGATGAAGCCCGAGCCCTTCGGCCGAACCTCGTTGACGAGATCGCGGAGGCGACGGCGCTCCTTGTCGGAGCCGATGCGGCGCGACACGCCGACCTGCGCGACGTGCGGCATGAACACCGAGTAGCGACCGGGCAACGAGATGTAGCCGGTGACGCGCGCGCCCTTCTGGCCGATCGGATCCTTCACGACCTGGCACATGACGTACTGGCCCGGCTTGACGAGATCCTCGATCTTGCGGCTCGCGAGCTGCTTGCGCGAGCGCGCGACGCGGGACGCGGCGCCCTCGGGAGCCTCGTCGCCGGTGTCCTCCATGTCGGCGTCCTCGAAGAGCTTGCGCTCGTCGCCGGAGCCGAGGACGTCGGCGACCGAGAAGTAGGCGTCGCGCTCGACCTTGGGGCCGAGATCGACGAACGCTGCCTGGATGCCGGGCAGGACGCGCGTGATCTTGCCGCGATAGATGTTTCCGACGGTGCCGCGGTCGCGCTTGCGCTCGACGAAGAACTCCGCGAGCGCACCCTCTTCCACCACGCCGACCCGGATCTCGGGTCCCTCGGCGTTCACAACTAAACTGTTTTGCATGAGCAACTCTGCAATTCGTGGGGGCCACTCCCGGCCGACGTGACATCCATGTCATCATCCGGGCTCGCGGGAGACTGGCTAGAGTGGCCTCGATAACACGAGAAGTTCGTTATTACAACGGATTGCGAGTGGTCCGAACACACTGGCCCACCCCTTGCTTGAGGGGAGGAAGCGTTGACGTATTGCCGTACTGAAGCGCTGTTCAGTTATTATCTAAGCCCTGAACAACTAACCTAGTTTCGTCTAAACGTTACGGATGCCCGGGTTGCCGCCTGGGCATTCGGCGTTTTCGGCCCGTAAGATGCGAGCTCGTCGTGGCCGATGACTCTGCTGCTGTCGCGTTCGTGCTCGAGCTCGGGCGTGTCCTGCATCGCTACGGCACGCCTTCGCATCGCCTCGAGGAGGCGCTCGCGGTGTCGTGTCGCGCGCTCGACCTGTCGGCCGAGACGTTCACGACCCCGACCACGATCATCATGAGCTTCGGCGCGGCGCACGACCTGCGCACGCGGATGATGCGCGTCGAGGGCGGCGAGCTCGACATGGCCAAGCTCGCCGAGGTCGATGCGCTCGCCGACGAGGTCGTCGCCAAGCGGGTGTCGCCGGAGGTCGGGTTGCGCCGGCTCGCCGAGATCCAGGCCAGCAAGAAGACCTACGGCCGCGCGATCGAGATCCCGACGCACGGCGTGACCGCTGGCGCGATCGCGGTGTTCTTCGGCGGCTCCCTCGCCGATGTCGGCGTCGCCGCCGCGATCGGGCTCATGCTCGGCGTGCTCGCGCAGGTCGCCAAGCGCTCGACCGATCAGGCGCGCGTGTTCGAGCTGCTCGGCGCGGCGTTCGCCGCGTTCACCGCGGGCCTGGTGTCGTCGGTCTGGCACATCACGCCGTCGCTCGTGACCGTCGCGGCGCTGATCATCCTCCTGCCGGGCATGGGTCTCACGGTCGCGATGACCGAGCTCGCGACGCGCAACCTGATCGCCGGCACCGCGCGGCTGATGTCGGCGGTGATCGTGTTGCTCGAGCTCGTCGTCGGCGTCGCGATCGGCGAGCGCGGTGCCGCGGCGATCGTCGACGTCCACCAGGCGCTCCCGATCCCGCTGCCGGCGTGGTCGCAGTGGATCGCGCTGCTCGCCGCGGCGGTCGGCGTCGCGATCGTCGTGCAGACGCACCCGCGCGCGTTCGGCTGGATCGTCGCCGCGGCGATCGTCGGCTACCTCGGCACGCGGTTCGGGAACGTGTGGCTCGGCGATCAGATGGGCGTCATGGTCGGCGCGTTCGCGGTCAGCGCGCTCGGCAACCTCTACGCGCGCGTGTTGAAGCGCCCGGCGCAGGTCGTCCAGGTGCCGGCGATCCTGCTGCTCGTCCCCGGCAGCATGGGCTTCCGCGGCATGACGTCGCTGCTCGATCGCAACACGCTCAGCGGCGTCGCGACGGTGTTCGCGATGTTCGTCGTGGCGATCGCGATCGTGGCGGGCGTGTTGATCTCGCAGGCCGTGGTTTCGCCGCGCCGCTCGCTCTAGCGTCGGCGACCTTCGCGACGGCGGGATCGAGCTCGAAGCCGAGGTAGTGGTAGCCGAGCTCCTTCGCGGCCAGCGCGGTCGTGCCCGAACCCATGAACGGATCGAGGACGATCGCGCCTTTCGGCGGCGCCGCGGCGACGATGCACTGGCGCGGCAGATCGATCGGAAACGTCGAGCTGTGCGCCGTGGGGTTCGGTTGCTGCACGAGGCGCCACAGCGTGC
This sequence comes from Haliangiales bacterium, assembly GCA_038321315.1. Taxonomy (GTDB): domain Bacteria; phylum Myxococcota_A; class Polyangia; order Haliangiales; family Haliangiaceae; genus JABFXX01. The sequence goes on from JBBQEX010000001.1 coordinate 157,519, forward strand.
CGATCGGCGGCGAGGTCTGGAACGCGTGGGCCTCGTCGCGCGCGAACACGTAGATGCCCTCGTGGCGCCGGTGCGGTCGCCGGCAGCGCCCCTCGGGCATCGGCCGCGACTTCTCCCAGATCACCTCGCCGCGAAACAGCGCGCCGCGATCGCACAGCGCGATCACGATGCGATACGGCAGCGCGAGCAGGTTGCCGTAGACCAGCCACGGCGCGGCGGCGTCGACGAACGCGCGACGCCTCCCGCGATCCTTGGTGTACGCCGAGTTGGTCGCGGCGAGCCCGGCTCGATCGGCGCCGAGCGTGGAGTACACGTGGTCGGTCTCGCGCCAGTTGATCGGCGTGTTGTACGCGTCGCCAACGTTGAGCCACAGCGTGCCGCTCGGCTTCAGCACGCGGATCGCCTCGGCGAGGATCGCGACGAGGTTCGCGACATAATCGCGCGGATCCGGCTCGGTGCCGACTCCCGCCGAGCCGCGCTGCCCCCAGTACGGTGGCGAGGTCACGACCACATCGACACAGCCATCGGGCAGCTCCTGCAGCGCGCGCGCGCAGTCGACCGCGTGGACGCGATCGAGCGCGAACGGGCCTAGCGACGGAGATCTTCGGGGTCCGCGTCGCGATGCACGCATGGATCGTTCTCGGGATCGTGGCCGCACGCGAGGACGCCGGGGCTCGGATCCTCGGGATCGACGCCACGGTGCGCACCCTCGAGATCGCCGGCGGCTTCCTGGCCCTCGACCTCCGCGAGCGCCTCGTCGACCAGCCCACCATCGGCGACCAGCTGCGCGGCGAGCGCGGGATCGACGTTGGGCACCAGCTGCTCGCGCGCGAGGTACGCGACGTAGTACGCGTCCTCGCGGCGGGCCTCGATCGCGCCGCGCTCGATCGCGGCCTCGAGCTCGCGCTTGAGCTCGCCGATCAGTCGCGACGGCGCGATGTGGAACGCGTCCATGATCGCGGTGCCGACTCCGCCGGGCAGCGGCGGCAGCTTGGCGTCGGCCTCGACGAGTCGCCCGACGCGATCCGACAGCGCGCTGATCTGCTCGAGCAGCGACTTGCGGCGACCCGGGCGCTTGCTCGTGATGTCGGCGCGCGACAGATCGAGCAGATCCGTCATGTGCGCACCCATCTCGCGATGGAACCGGCGCACCGCGCTGTCGGTCCACTGCTCGCCGTACTGGTTCGTGCGCAGGTGGTGCTTGACGAGGAAGCGGATCGTCTGACGCTCGTCGCGCGCGAACGCGAAGCGCCCGTGCACCTTGTCGAACATCCGCGCGCCGACCTCGGCGTGACCGTGGAAGTGCACGCCCTCGGGGGTGAACGTGCGCGTCGGCACCTTGCCGATGTCGTGGAGCAGCGCGGCCCAGCGCACCAGCGGACGCCGAACGGTCTGCCGCACGACCTGCTTGGTGTGCGCCCAGACATCCTTGTGCTGGCGTCCGGTCTCCTGCACGAGGTCGATCGTCGCCGCGAGCTCGGGGAACATCAGCCCGATCGCGCCGGTCACGCGCAGCCACTCGAGCGCAGCGTCGACGTCGCGACCCATCAACATCTGCTCGACGGCGTGGCGCAGGCGCACCTTGTCGGCCTCGGCGAGTCGCGGGGTGTGCTCCTGGGCCACTTCAGTAACTGCGTCGGGTGGCCACTGACCTTCGCCATCGTTCGCGATCGCCGAAGCGATCTCGATCACGACGACCGGGTCGGCCTCGACGAGGCCGCGCATGCGATCAGCGGCGGTCAAGGACCCCTCGCTGCGCTCGCTTGGCTCGCAATTACGGTCATCGGAGGGTAGGTGACTATCACGAAGCCGGTCGGCACGTCCCGTGCTCATGCTCCGGGGCAGTGCAAGGTCGTATCACTCAGCGTCAGCTTCCGGAGGCCGATCGTTGTATCCCTGGCATCCGTCGGTTTCACGAGGAGCTGACCGAGAAGCCCGCGACATTCCTCGATCTGCTGTGGCAGTTCGAAGGTTGTCGCATCAAGCGTGCAGCTCCTCGGAAGCGTCGCGCCCGCTGACGCGTTGTACGCTCGTATAGGTACGATGCGGATTCACGCACGGCAACCTGAGTTGCCGCATGTGACAGTCCGTCCCACTCCGGAGTCGTGATGGGGCAAGACACTACGAGACGATCACCCATCGGAGTCTTCGACTCCGGGGTCGGCGGCCTGACCGTGGTTCGGGCACTCCGGCGGGCACTCCCTGGCGAAGACATCGTCTATCTAGGCGATACTGCTAGAGTTCCGTACGGCAACAAGAGTCCGCGAACGGTCGAGCGCTACTCGCTCACCTGCCAGCAGTTCCTGCTCGAACGCGGGGTCAAGCTGGTCATGATCGCGTGCAACACGGCCTCGGCCAACGCCCTGCCGGCGCTCGTGGAGGTCAGCCCGGTGCCAGTGATCGGCGCGGTGCTACCAGGTGCTGCCACCGCGCTCGCAGCGTCGGTCACACGGCACATCGGCGTGATCGGCACCCTCGGCACCGTCCGCTCCAACGCGTACGCCCACGCCATCGCAGCGCGCGATCCGCGCGTGGTCACGACCGCGCTCGCCTGTCCGCTGCTCGTGCCGCTCGCCGATGAAGGCTGGGTCGACGACGAGATCGCGACGCTGGTCGCGCGGCGCTACCTCTCGCAGCTGTTCGCGAAGGACACCGAGATCGACACGTTGGTGCTCGGCTGCACGCACTATCCGCTGTTGCGCGGCGTGATCGAGCGCGTGTCGACCGAGCTCGCCCAGCGACCGATCCACGTCGTCGACTCGGCGAGCGCGATGGCCGAGTCGGCTCGCGAAGCGCTCGGCTCCGCGGTGCTCGATCAGGCCAATCGCCGGACCGAGCCCGGTCGGCTCGAGTGTTACGCGACCGACACGTCGCGGCTCGACGAGCTCGCACCGCGCTTCCTCGGCGAGCCGATCAGCCACTTCGAGCTGGTCGACCTGTAGCGGCGCTCAGCGCGTCGCGGTCTTGGTCGACTTGGTCGTCGCGACGCCCTTGGCCCGAGCTTCCTCGGCCTTGCGGCGGCGCATCACGTCGGTGATCGTGGACGCCTTCTTGAGCTTGTCCGCGATCGTCTTGTCGTCGACCGGATAGTCGGTGCGGAACACGAGGCCGTCGTCGAACAGGGTCTCGCGGGCCTCGGTGTCGTCGAGGTAGACCTTGGACTTCTTGCCCTTGTACTCGATCGCGGGGAGCCCGCCGACCTTGCTCTCGAGCCAGGTCATGAGGTCACCCATGACCTCCTTGCACAGCGCGAGGCTCGCATCGAGATCGCCGAACAGCTCGGGGAAGCGGTCGCGGAAGGCGTCCTCGTCTTCACCCTTGCCGAGCGCCTTGTGGAGGGCGAGCCGGAGGAGCAACGCATCGTCCGCGTAGGACACGACGGTGTCGTTGCGATCCGCGATGAAGTCGTTGGGTGACACCACATAGATCGCCACACCGGTGGCGACCTCGCGGACCTCCCGGGGGAGGTTCTCGTCATCCATCGCGTCGAACGCGATCTTCAGATCGTGGGGAAGTGACACCAACCAACCCCGCACCAGTTCGACGAACTTCAACTCGTTGCTCACAAATTTATTGCCGCGCGGCCGCGCGCGGACCTTTCCAGTGCTTCGAAACTGAAGCCCGAGGAGGGAGTACCAACCCCGAGGGGGAATTACAAGCCCGCTCGCCGGAGAGGCCCAAGCACGTGATCGTGATATCGTGCTCAAGCGGTGGCTAAGCGCTCGCCCATCCTCGGGTACAACCACAACGTCCGCTATCGCGGGCTCGTGTGGCACGTTCAGACCGAGGACTCGGGCATGGCAAACCCGCATCTGTTCACGCACCTGTTCCACGAGGGTGTGATCGTCTCGACGCGCAAGCTGGTCTACGACAACGGCTCCGACGAAGGCGCCATCAAGTCGTTGATGCAGGCCCAGCACAAGGCCGTCATGAAGGACCTCAAGCGAGGTCACTTCGACGACAAGATCGACGTCTACCTCGTCGGCACGCCGGGCCTCCTGCCGCGCGGCGGCGTCGAGGAAGGCACCGGCACCGACGCCGAGTCGACCAAGCCGGAGCCCAAGCTCGCGCCCGCCGAGCTGGCCCCAGCTCCCGACGACCTCGATCCGCCGACCTACCGCACCGACGTGCCGCTCCCGCCGCCCGGTCCCAAGGTCGCGGTCAAAACCGGCAAGCAGCTCGCGAGCGTCGACTCGTCGGCAGAGATCCGGCTCGAGCTCGGCGAAGAAGAGGACGACGGGATCGAGGAGCTCGAGGTCGAAGCCGACGAGCCAGGGCTGGATGAACCACCCCAGATCGACGACGCCGGCGTGCCGCTCGGAAACGAACCTCGTCGCCGCCGTCGGAAGACCCACGACACCGAGATCTCGATCTCCGACGTGCCCGGCCTCGTGATCGACGACGCCACGCGCAAGAACCTGGTCGACGGGATCCCGAACGCGTTCGCCGGCGGCGAGCGCAGCCACGGCGAGTCGATCCCACCCCTACCGGCGCCTCCGCAGGGCGAGCGTCGTCCGACCGGCGAGCGCCCGGCGGTCGGCGCTGCGACGCTGCCGGCAGCGCGCGCGATCACGCGCCCCCCGACCTCGCGACCCTCGATCACGCCACCGACGGTCGCGTCGCGTCCGGTCGCACCAGATCCGGCCCGTACACGCCAGGAATCCGACGCGATCGAGGTCTACTCGCCGGCGCCACCTTCGGTCGAGCCACCGCCGGGCGTCAGCGAGCGTCCCGGGCAGTACGCGGTGCACCGCAAGAGCTCGGTGCCGGGCGAGATCCTCCCCCACCGCGAGCGCACCGGGTCGCAGCCCATCCCATCGGGGCTTGGCAAGCCGCGCTCGGGCGCGACCGGCCATCCGCCCATCGCGCGGCAGAGCAGCGATCGGATCCCGGTTGTCGCCGCGCCGCCCGCGATCCCGCAGCCGATCCGCCAGGAGCCATCGGCGGGCACGCCTCGCCCGCGCACTCCGACGCCCGCGCGGATCCCGAGCGGACCGTCGCGGCCGAACGTCGCCGGCAGCGGTGGCGTCGTGATGACCCGACCGGCGGTCATCGTCGGTGCGCCGGCGAAGCCCGCGACCCCGACGCGCGTGCGCAAGGCGCGTGAAGAGGAGGGCCGCGGCTTCGGCCAGGGCCTGATCTCGGAGAAGAGCCTCGACGAGGTCATCCTCGCGTATCTGTCCGAAGACGCCGACGAGAAGTAGTCGTGGCAGCACGCGTGAAGATCTATACGCGCAAGTGGTGCGGCTACTGCACCGCTGCGATCAGCCTGCTCGACGGCAAGTCGATCGCGTACGACCACGTCGACGCGACCGCCGATCAGGCGACGCGCGCGTGGCTGGTGACCGCGACCGGCCAGCGCACGGTCCCGCAGATCTTCATCGACGAGCGCTCGATCGGCGGGTTCACCGAGCTGCGAGCACTCGATCGCTCGGGCGAGCTCGAGCGGCTGCTCGCGATCGAACCGGCCTAGCGCTCAGTCTTCTGGATCGGGGTCGTCGAGCGTGGGGTTCGCGGCGCGGTAGGCGAGGATCCACTTGTGGAGCTCCGGCATCGCGACGTCGAGCCGCTGGCTGCCCTCGCGCTGGTGCGCCTCGCGCCACGCGAACCGCGCGTCGTCGTGCTCGCCGCGCTGGGCGTACGCCCACGCGCACAGCAACAACAGGTCGCGCCCGGCCGTCATCGACAGGCCCTTGCGCATCCGATCGTGGAGCTCGCCGTCGTCGATCTCGAGCTTGCCCTCGACGACGCCGAGATGCATCTGCGCCATCCAGTACGACAGCTTCAACACCTCGCCGTTCGGGATGCCGCCGCGCATGTCGAGGAGGTTGTGGGCCTCCTTGGCGCGACCGAGCGCGCACAGCAGGTTGATCTCCGTGTAGTACGAGAACTGGTGCTGGATCAGGCGCGGCGACAGCTTGACCCGCGCGGCGCGCACGCGCTCGAGGGCGCGCTCGGCGTTGCCGTCGAGCGCATCGGCGATCGCGACGCGAAGCTCGGCGAGCGCGCGGACCCGGCCGGGCGTCCACCATGCGCGGGCGACCGGCTCGGCGAGCGCCCGGCCCGCCGCGGCATCGCCGTTCGACAGCGCGACCGACGCCTGGTTGACCTGCTTGACCGCGCGCACCGTCGACAGGAACCGACCGCCGAGCAGCGCGTAGAACGGGATCAGCAGCGGGAACGAGCTCGCCGCGAGCGCGACGCCGGCCGCCGTGATCGTGCCGAACGCGATGTACGCGACGAGCTGGCGATTGCGCACGCCCGATGGATCCTTCACCTCACCATCGCGCCCGACGTAGACCAGCTGACCCTTGCTGGCCTGGTCGAGATCGCGCGCGATCATCGGCCGCTGGACGACGAGCGCGCCGCCCTTCTTGGAATCGTCGTCGGCCATCAGCCCGCGTCGTCCAGCACGCGCCAGGTGGAGCCGCCCGGCGTGTCGATCACGCCGACACGCATCGCGTCGAGCTCGCCGCGGATCACGTCGGCGCGGGCGAAGTCCTTCGCGGCGCGCGCGGCCGTGCGATCGGCGAGCAGCTGGTCGACGCGCGCGACGTCGATCTTGCGCGACTGGACCAGGCGCGCGCGGCGCTCGGCGAGGTAGCTCGCCGGCGGCGACGCGAAGATGCCGAGGGCCTCGCCGGTCGCGCGCAGATCGGCGGCGACTCGTGCCAGCGTGCGGAGGCGGAGCTGCTTGTCGACACCCTTGGGCTGATCGATCAGCCGGTTCGCGAGCGCGGCGGCCTCGCCCATCGCGGCGACGACGACCGGGGTGTTGAAGTTGTCGGCGAGCGCCTCGCGGGTCGCCGGCACGAGCTTCTCGGCGTCGGGCATGACCGCGCCGTCGACGCTCGCGGTGCCGACCAGGCCGTCGATCTTCTGCAGCGTCTCGTAGAAGTACGACAGCCGGCGATCGGCGGCCTCGAGCGAGCGGAACAGCACGCCGACGACCTCGCCGCCGTCGCGGACCTCCTCGACCTCGAACTCGACCGGCGACTGGTAGTGGTGCGAGACGCAGAAGAATCGCAGCGCCTCGCCACCGACGACGTCCGCGATCTGCTCGCAGTTGAAGACGTTGCCCAGCGACTTGCTCATCTTGACGCCGCCGAAGTTGAGGAAGCCGTTGTGCAGCCAGTAGCGCGCGAACGTGCCCTCGCCGTCGGCGCCCTGCGATTGCGCGATCTCGTTCTCGTGGTGCGGAAAGATCAGATCCTTGCCGCCGCCGTGGATGTCGAACGTCGGCCCGAGGTGCGTGACCGTCATCGCGGAGCACTCGATGTGCCATCCCGGGCGACCCTTGCCCCACGGCGAATCCCACGACGGCTCGTTGGGCTTCGCGGTCTTCCACAGCGCGAAGTCGGCGGAGTCGCGCTTGCGCTTGTCCTCGGCGTCGACCCGCTCGCTCGCGCCGGCGCGCAGCTTGTCGACGTCCATGCGCGACAGCCGGCCGTATGGCGGGAACGACGCGACCGAGAAGTAGACGTCGCCTTCCGAGGCGTACGCCTTGCCGTTCGCGATCAGGCGCTCGGTGATCGCGATGATCTCGGCGATGTGGCCCGAGACCTTGGGCTCGAGGTCGGGCGGCGAGATGTTGAACCGCGCCATGTCGCGGTTGTACTCATCGGTGTAGCGCTTCGAGAGGACCAGCGGATCCTCGCCGATCTCGTTGGCGCGGTTGATGATCTTGTCGTCGACGTCGGTCACGTTGCGGACGTACTTGACCTCGTACCCGAGGAACTTGAGGCCCCTCCGGATCGTGTCGAACGAGATCGCCGAGAACGCGTGCCCGATGTGCGCCGGTGCATAGGTCGTCGGCCCGCAGACGTACATGCCGACCTTGCCGGGCACGAGCGGCTCGAACGGAACCTTCTGATTGCGAAGCGAATCGTGCAGGCGGAGCGGGATCACCGATCGGTTTGTAGCACGTTGGTCGTGGCGTCGAGCCACGGCCGGTTCACGGCCACGTCAGCGAGTTGTCGATCGCCGCGTGCGCGTTGGTCAGCCGATCGAGCCAGGTCGCGGTCGCCGCCGCGGTCGCCGGGAGATCGAGCGTGAACAGGACGGCGTGCGCGGTCGTCGTCGCGACGATCCGGTTGCCGTCGGGCGAGATCCGCGGAAACGCGAACGTCGCGCCGGCGGCCTCGGCGAGGATCCAGTGCTGCTTCATCAGCGGATCGACGACCTCGAGGTTGCCGGTGCGATCGATCGACACGACGAGGCCACCGTCGGCGGCCATCGCCGCGGCCGACGAGCCGAGCGCGTAGGACGGCGTGATCTGGCCGCTCGCAAGCTCGACGATGTAGGTCATGCCATCGACGTCGAACGCGATCGCGCGGGCCGAGGTCGCCGGATCGCCAGGGGCGAGATCGGCGACCGCCTTCGGCAACGCGCCGAGCATCGCGAGCGTGCCATCGGCGCGCCACGCCCACAGCTGACGCGCGAGCCCGACGACGACCGTACCGTCGGCGAGCACGATCGGTGGGCTGGTCGGCTTGCCGCCGAGCTCGACCGTCGCGTCGGGCCCCGCGATCGGGTGCCGCCACAGGGTCGAGCCGCTGCTCGCCGCGATCCAGGCACCGCGGGACCACGCGAAGTAATCGAACGCGCCACCCGGCGTCGCGAGGTGAATCGCCTTGCCGGATCCGAGGTCGTACAGCGCGAGTCCGTTCGCGCCACCCAGGATGACGTGCGTCGAGTCGAAGAAGCCGGCGCGCGCGACCTCGCCGGGCAGCTCGACCGCCGGGACCGCCTTGCCGGGCACGAGCAGCTGCGCGTGGTGCGCGACGTCGATCGTCACGGCGCGATCGCCGTCGGGCGAGGCGGTGACGGTGCCGATCGGTCCGAGCGCGTCGATCGCGGTGTCGCCGTGGGTGGCGAGGTCGAGCCAGTGCGCCGGCGCGCCGAGGTAGGTCGCGAGCAGGTGCGCGGATCCGGCGAACCCGGTGAACGCGGGCACGCTCGCGGTGATCGCGCGCGGCTGGATCTCGTCGAGGTTCCAGATCAAGAGGCGCCCGGCGAACGCGGCGACCAGGTACGGCGAGCGCGGCGAGGCATCGATCGCCTGGATCTGCGGCAGCGGCACCGGGATCACGTGATCGCCATCGGCGGCGACGACGTGGAGCGTGCCCGAGTTGCTCGCCGCGATCAGCGTCTTGGCGCGCGCCTCGCGCAGCCCGAGCGGCGAGCCCGACAGCTGCTTGCGATTCTCCGGCTCGCTGTCGGTGAACACCGCGAGCCCGAGCGCGCCGAGCGAATACATCTTGTCGGTGAACGCGATCCCGAGCCGCTTGCCCATCAGCTTGCGCTGGCCGATCAGCGGCACCGGATCGACGACGATGTCGATCACGCGGTCGTCGACCTCGGCAGCGAGGTGCTTGCCGTCGGCGGACCACGCGGCGTCCTCGGTGTGCCCGAACGCGGCCTCGATCGGCAGCTCGGTCGGCTTCTGGCGATCGAGCATCAGGAGGTGGCGCTCGCCGGCGAGCGCGAGCCAGTGGCCATCCGGAGATGGCGCGAGACGCTCGATCGCCTCGTCGCTCGCGATCGCGACCGGCTGCGCGTCTGCGACTGCGAGGTCGAGCGACCACACGTGCTTGTCGGCGTCGACCCAGTACGCGATCGTGCCGGCGACCTCGAGGTCCACGATCGCCGCGGCGGTTGCGAGCTCGCGCTTGGTGTTCGCCCCGGGATCGACGAGCGCGAGCTGGCGATCGTGGAAGATCACGACGCGATCGTCGGCGACGAACCGGGCCTCGACACGCGCGTGGCGCTCGGCGATCGTGTGCGCGACGCGGGAGACGAGATCGACCTCGCGCACCACGCCGTCGTCGCCGGCGATCACCAGGTGTGTGCCGTCGTGCGAGAAGTCGATCGAGGTCGTCTCGGACGACGCCGCGAGGCTCCACGCCACGCCGACCGAGCGCGCGGCCGACGCGATGTCGCGCACGTCGCGCCAGTGCTTGTCGACCAGTGGGCGGGCGAGGGCGATCGCGAGCGTCGGGTTCGTGGCCACCAGGATCCGCGCCTGCGCGAGCGCGATCTGATCGGCGCGATCGACGGCGCGCTGTTTCTCGGTGACCGCGATGGCCCGCTCGGCGTCGGCGCGATCGCGCTCGGCGACGATCCGGTGGAAGGCGAGCGCGCCGCCGACGATCAGCACGCCGAGCGCGGCCGCGATCGCGATCACCGGCACGCGGTGCTGCTTGACGAACCGCTGGAGTCGCTGCGCGCGCGTGTAGTGATGCGACGCGACCAGCTGGCCGGTCATGAACCGCGACAGGTCCTCGGCGAGCGCGCGGGCGTCCTGGTAGCGATCGTTGGCGTTCACCGCGAGCGCCTTGTCGACGATCGTGGCGAGCTCGGGAGGCACGCCGGGCTGCAGCTCGCGGATCGGCGTCGGCGGGCCCTCGACCGCGGCCTTCATCATCGCGTCGGCGGTCTTCGCGTGATGCGGCGGCTTCAACGCGAGCATGTGATAGAGCGTCGCGCCGAGCGCGTAGACATCGCAGCGCTCGTCGACCGCCTGGCCGTACAGCTGCTCGGGCGCCATGAACCCGGGCGTGCCGAACACGATGCCGACGCGGGTCTTGATGATGTCCTCGGGCTTCGCGTACGCGCCGAGGTCGGCGACGATCTCGTCGGCCTCGCCGATCACCTTCGCGAGGCCCCAGTCGATCACGATCGTCTCGCCGAGCTCGCCGACCAGGATGTTCGACGGCTTGATGTCGCGGTGCACGATGCCGCGGACGTGCGCGTGCGCGACCGCGTTCGCCGCGGCGACCAGGTGCGGGATCAGCGCGAGGCGATCCTCGACGCGGTTCGTGGTCAGCACGATCGTCTCGAGCGGCCGGCCCGAGATCTTGCGCATCACGTAGTACGGCGCGCCGCCGGGCAGGATGCCGGCGTCGTGCACCGGCACGATCGACGGGTGCTCGAGCCGCGCGGTGATCTTGGTCTCGCGATGGAACCGCCGGATCGCGTCGGGCTCGAGGGCGAGCGCCTCCTTGAGCGCGACGACGCGACCGAGCACGGTGTCGACCGCCTCGACGACGCGGCCCATGCCACCGCGCGCGATCTCGTCTCCGACCTGGTAGCGCGACGGACCCGCGCTCGCCGACGTCGGGATCGCGCCGAGCTGCGCGCCGGACAGGGTGGGCATCGCGGGGGGGACACTGGCGCCGACGTCGCCGACCAGCGTCGGCATCGCGGGCGCCTGGCCGACGACCGAGGGCGTCCCGGCGAGCGTGCCCTGCTCGGCCGAATCGGTCGGCTTCCCGGCTCCCACGCGACGAGCTTACGCCGCTTTGGGAGGCAGGAGATCGCGGCGAACCGCGCGCACCAGCGCCCACAGAAACACGAGCCCGATCAGCGCGAGGCCGATCGTGATCGGCAGGATGTACCAGTAGTCGGCGGGCTTCTCGCCGCTGACGATCGCGTACGCGTCGGCCGGAACGTCGCGCCCGACGTAGAGCCCGACGAGATCGAGCTGCGCCTCGGGCACCACGCTGTCGACGGTGAAGCCGCCGATCGGCGACGCGCGCAGCACGCCCCAGGTCGTCTCGTGGTGGCGGGTGACCGCGTCGATGCGCGCGGCGTACAGCGTCGCCGCCTCGAGCTTGCCGGTGACCGACGCGACGGCGCCGGGCTGCTTGATGTCGAAGCGGACCTCGTGCATCTCGGGCACCGCGGTCTCGGGGCCGACGACGATGCCGGCCGCGGTCATCGCCGCGCGCCACGCGTTGGCGTCGGGGAGGCGCTCGTTGAGCGAGGCGACGACGGTCGCGGAGTCGGGATCGATGACGTCGAACGCGATCCGATCCTTGGCGTCGATCGCGACGGTCTCGCCGCTGACCATCGCGACCTTGCCGGTCGCGAACCCGGCGCGCACGGCGGCCGCGGTCGCGAACATCGGGCGCGGGTGCTCGGCGGTGTAGTCGCGGACGGCGGTCGCGAACGGCAGGTCCGAGAGCCGGCGCAGGCGCCCGGTGTAGCCGGTGAGGTTCGGGGCGTCCCAGCCGTCGCCCGAGACGACGAGCCACACGCGATCGCCGGTGCCGCGCGCCGGCGCGACGCGGAGGCCGAGCGTGTTCTTCGACAGCGTGGCGCGCAGCGCGTGCGAGACGATCGGCTCGGCCTCGACCGTGACGTTGGCCTCGAGCGCGATCTTCCCCGACAGGATCTCGGCCATGCCGACGCGATCGGGCACCCCAGCACCGGCGAACCGGCGATCGCCCGACAGGCGCAGGATGAAGAACACGCACAGGAAGACGAGGCCGGCGGCGGTGACGATGCCGATCTGCGGCCGCTTGCGGCGCAACTTGACGAGGTCGGGATCGATCGCGTCCTTGGCGATCGGTGCACCGGTGCTGTCGTCGGACTCGGCCATACTCGAAACGATTTGCATCCTAGCGAAGCAAATGACAACGCGCCACCTTGCTTGGTTGCGCCCTTCTCCTTGGACGCCATGATGTCGCCGGGTTACGGTCGATAGGTGCCTCTAGAACCGCCGTCCAGCAGCCGCGAGCAGCCGCTCGGGGTCGCCGACGTGGTCCGGTTGGCCGGGCGCACGCTCGATGGCTTTGGCCTGCTCTGGCTCGAGGGCGAGGTCGTCCAGATCTCGCGCACCGCCACCGCGCGTGGGAGCTCTCCCGGCGCGGCGACGTCGTCGGTCGGCACCGGCCACGTCTACTTCGCGCTCGGCGATCGCGGCTGCGTGCTGTCCGCGGTGATGTGGGCGACGACGGTCGCGCGCACCAAGTTCATCGTCGAGCCCGGCAAGCGCGTCCGGGTACGCGGCCGGCTCGGGGTCTACGACCGCGACGGCAAGATGCAGCTCTACGTCGACTTCGCGGAGCCCGCCGGCCTCGGCGAGGAGGCCCGCGCGCTCGAGGCGCTCAAGCAGAAGCTCGCCGCCGAGGGCATGTTCGCGGCCGCCAAGAAGCGCGCGCTGCCGCGGTTCCCGCGCCGGATCGGCGTCGTGACCTCGGCCCAGGGTGCCGCGATCCACGACATCATCCGCACGATCCACCGACGATTCCCGACGCCGATCCTGATCGCCGACGCGATGGTGCAGGGCCCGCACGCGCCCGCGCAGCTGGTCGCCGGCATGGCGATGGTCGTGCGCGCCGGCGTCGACGTCCTCATCATCGGGCGCGGCGGCGGCTCGGCGAGCGACCTCACCGCGTTCAACCACGAGCGCGTCGTCCGCACGATCTCGCGCTGCCCGGTGCCGGTGATCTGCGCGGTCGGCCACGAGACCGATCTGTCGCTCGCCGATCTCGCCGCCGACGTGCGCTGCTCGACACCGACCGCCGCCGCGGAGCACGTCGTGCCCGACGGCACGGCGCTGCGCGACATGCTCGTCAAGGAGCGCCGCCGGCTCGACCGCGAGATCCATCACGTCGTCGTGACCGTCCGCCAGGATCTCGATCGCGCGACCGACGCGCTCCACGCGCGCGGCGAGCGCGTCGTCGGGCTGCATCGCGGCAAGCTCCAGCTCCTCGAGCGCCGCCTCGCGACGCTGCATCCGCGCGCGCGCCTCGCCACCCATCGCCGCGAGCTCGACGCGCTGACCGCACGCACCGACGTCGCGATCCACCGGCGGCTCGCCGCGCACCGCAGCGAGCTCGGTCGACTCGGCGCGCAGATGGCCGCGCTGTCGCCGCTCGCGATCCTCGATCGCGGGTTCGCGATGGTCACCCGCGCCGATGGCGAGATCGTGCGCGACGCGGCGCACACCAAACCCGGCGATCGGCTGCGCGTGCGGTTCGCCCGCGGCGAGCTGACCGCGGTGGTCGATCCCGGTGGAGACAAATAGTGCCGCCCCGCAAGAAGACCCGCGCGAGCACCGTCGATCGATCGGCGAGCTGGCTCGACGATCTCGAGGGCCTCACCGAGCGCGCACCGAAGCTCGATCGCTCGGAGTCGATGGTGCGCGCCGAGAGCATCACCGACGAGCAACTCGTCGAGGTCACCGATCTCCCCGCGCTGCGCCGGCTCGTGCTCGCGGTGTTCGAGGGGCCGTCGCAGCTGCCGACCACGCAGCAGGCGATCACCGGTGCCGGCCACGCGGTCGCCAAGGCCGCGTCCGGGCGCGCTGGACTCGAGGAGATCCGCGCGCTGCTGGTGCACGGCTCGATCGACGCGATGGTCGTCGGGCTCCCCGGTGGCGAGGCACTCGTCGACGCCGCGCTCGCGCTCGCGCCGCGCCGGCCCGTCGTGATCGCGAGCATGGCGGGCGATGCACCCGAGGCCATCCGCCAGGCCGCCGCGACCGGCGCGGATCTGGTCGCGCTGCGACCGCACACGATCGAGCGCCTCGCGCCGATCCTGCTCGCCGCGACGCGCCTCGCCGACGAGCGCTCGACCGCGACCGCGGCGCGGGGCACCGAGGCCAGCCTGCGCGCGCGACTCGACGCGCTCGCGAGCAACGAGACCAACACGATCCAGCCGTTCGAGCTGTTCCAGAAGGTGCTCGAGCTCGAGCTGCGGCGCGCGCGGCGCTACGCGTATCCGCTGTCGGTCGGCCTGTTCGCCGTCGAGGTTCCGCCGAACAGCCCGCCCGGCCTGCGCGGTCAGCTGCGCGCGCGCGCCGGCACCGCGCTGATCCACTCGATCCGCGACATCGACCTCGCGACCGAGCTCGACCACGATCGCTTTCTCGTGTTGCTGCCATATACCGAGCTGACCGGCGCCACCGAGGTCGCGCGCCGGATCCTCAACGCGGTGGCGGTCGCCGATCCGGTCACCGCGGGTGGCCGGCGCTACGCGACGCGCATGACCGGCGCGGTGTCGGGCGCGCGTCCCGGTCAGCCGCTGTCGTTCGCGCGCCTGATGAAGGACGCGACACGCGCGCTCGAGCAGGCTCGCGCCGACGGTGCCGACCTCGCCGTGAGCCCGTGATCTCGGGCTCCACGCGCGTCGCGGCGGTGATCGGCCATCCGGTCGCCCACTCGCGCAGCCCCGCGATGCTCAACGCCGCGTTCGCGCACGCCGCGATCGATGCCGTGATGATCCCGATGGCGGTCGCGCCGACCGCGCTGCCCGCCGCGCTCGCCGGCCTGCGCGCGATGCACGCGCTCGGCGCCAGCGTGACGCTGCCGCACAAGCTCGCCGCGCACGCGCTGTGCGACGAGCTCGCCGACAGCGCGCGCGAGGTCGCGGCGGTCAACTGCATCCACGTCGATGGCGAGCGGCTGGTCGGCCACAACACCGACGCGCCCGGCTTCGTCGACGGCCTGCGCGCCGCGGGCATCGAGCCGACCGGGCTCCGCGTCGTGCTCCTCGGGGCCGGTGGTGCCGCGCGCGCGGTCGCCTACGGGCTGCGCGACTGCGAGCGGATCGTCGTCGCGCGGGGGCCGGTCGCGTGGGCTCCCGACGCGCGCGCGTGGACACCGGGCGTGCTGCGCGACTGCTTCGCGTCCGCCGAGCTCGTCGTCGACTGCACGCCGATCGGGCTCGACGACGCGGTCGCGCACGACCTGCCACTCGACGCGCTGCCGGCGAGCGCCGTCGTCGCGTCGCTGATCTATCACCGCGAGACCGCGCTGCTCGTCGACGCGGCCGCACGCGGGCATCGCACGGTCGACGGTCGCGCGATGCTCGTCCATCAGGGCGCGCGCGCGTTCACGATCTGGACGGGTCAACCCGCCCCGATCGCCGTGATGGATGCTGCGCTCGGCGCCACGCTCGGCGAGTGACTTGCAGCTGGTTGCCAGCGTGACGAGCTTTCGTCGGGTTGCGGTCGTTGTCCTGTGCCTCGCGTTCACAGGATCCGCTGTCGCATGGGCCGAACCGTCGACCTACATCGAGGATCCGTACGCGCACCACGACACCAGCGGGACCGAGGCACGGGTCGGGACCACGGTCGGCTTCGTGTACGGCGAGACGATCCCGAAGGTGACCGCGCTCGGCGCGACCGTCGCGGTCGGCCAGCGCTGGAACCGGCTCGCCGTCGAGTCCGAGTTCAGCTATCTCCAGCTCCAGGCGTACGGCGGCTCGTCGCTGCGGCTCGGGACCGGCGAGCGGCTCGGCGTCATCGGGAGGTTCGACGTCGCGCGGCTCGGCCCGCACGTCGTCGGGCGGAACTCGCTGCTCGCGCTCTACGTCGAGGGCGGCGCCGGCGTCGCGTGGAACTCGTGGTGGAAACCGACGTTCGATCAGCCCGATCGCGTCGTGCCCGCGGACTCGAGGCGCGTCGAGAGCCAGCTCGGCTTCGGCATCTCGCTCGATCATCGGCTGCAGGAGCCGATCTCGTTCCCGCGTCGCGTCGGGTGGTTCCTCGGCTGGCGCATGGCGTACGCACCGCACGAGGCCGAGACCGCCTCGATCTGCCGAGGCGTGTCGTGTCGCGCGATGCCGGATCCGGCGGGCGGGAGCTACACCGATCGCTCGATGCTGTTCCAGTCCAGCCTGCTGTTCACGTGGTGATCACTCAGTCCTTGGAAGTGCTGGCGTTGCACTGCACGTCGTCGACGCACTCGCCGTGGTCGCTCGAGCACATCATGCGCTCGGCCATCTTGTAGGCCGGCTTGCCGTCCTCGCTGGTCGACGGGAACGTCTTGCAGCAGCACGAGGTCGGCACCGCGGGACCTTCCTTGACGATCGCGCCCTCGGGCTTCTTGGCAGAGCCGCCGCACGCGATGACGACGAAGGTGAGCGCGAACAGGATCTTCATGGCCCCGGTCGTAACATGACGCTCATATCGCGCGCCACGTCGCGGTGACGACGCCGATGATCGCCGCGAGCCACAGCGTCCCGGCGACGACGATCGCGAGGCCGAACGCCACCGGTGCCGGCGTCGGATCGTCGCGGCGCGGATCCCAGAACATCAGCAGCAAGAGCAGGCCGGCAGAGCCGAACAGCCCGAGCGCGACCCAGTGCTCCTTGACGTCGAACCAGCGGGCCGCCTTGCCGGCGGTCACGATCGTCTCGCTCGCCGGCGCGCCGACCGGAGCGCCGACCGCCTCCTTGGCGGCGAGCGTACGGATCGCGGTGTCGTGCACCGTCGCGGTCTGCGTGATCGCGAGGCTGTTCTCGAGGTACGCCGCGCGCACCTCGACGCGATACGTCGGGTAGACGACCTGGCCGGCCGCAAAGCCGCCGAGGTGCAGCACGAACGCGAGCACGGCGAACCGCCGCACGGCGCGATGGCGCGTGAACTCGCCGCGCAGGTACGGTCGCAGCCAGAGCGCGAGGTGCGTCGCCGCGCCGACCGCCGCGACCCCCAGCGCGAGGTGCACGACGAGCAGCCAGCGCGCGGCGCCGTCGGTCAGCATGCCGGGACCGTAAGCTCGACGATCGAGCCGTCTTCGAGGCCCGCGATCAGGCGATCGCCGTGGAACGCGAGCGCGTGGATCGCGGTCTTGCCACCGACGTCATAGAACTCGGCGTAGCTCGGGAACATCGCCAGCTCGTCGTCATCGCCGTCGTGATCGTCGTCGTCCGCCACGGTCGCGAGGTCGAGGCCGACCACCTGTTCGAAGATCGCGCGCGGCGCGGCCTTGGCGGTCCAGCGGTACAGCGCATCGCTGCAGCCGATCACATCGAGTGGCCACAGCGCGACCGTGCCGTCTTGGCTCGCGACCATCACCGCCTCGTGGGCGGCGACGATCGCCTCGATCCGACCGGGCTGCCGTCCGAGCCAGCGCGCTTGCATCGCGCCGAGCTTGCCACGGCCGAAACGACCAAAGGCCCTTGGTAGGGCCTTCGCTGGAAACCTTGGGAGGGTCGGGCCGACATCGGGTGATGCCGGCCAAGCTAGGTCACGGAGCTGGCTACTGCTGCGTCGCGCTGTGGCGACGGATGAACGTCGGGACGTCGAGCTCGTTGTCGGCATCGAGCTCGCCGGTGAGCACGGTCTTCATGCTGGGGCGCGACTGGGCGCGCTTGCGCTCGTTCGGCTGGACCAGCGGCAGGCCCTCGACCGGCGACGGGCCGGAGCCGCTCGCCATCGCGGCGAGCCGCATCGACGGATCCTCGGGGACCGACTCGGACAGGTTCGCGAGCGCGCTCTCGATCGAGCTGGCATCGTCGTTCGTCCAGGTCACGTCGATCTCGGGCTCCTCGACGACCTGCGCCACCGGGCGGCGCGCGGTGGTCTGCACCTCGTACGGCAGCGTGATCTGCTGGGTCGAGAGGCGCTGCTTGATCGGCGGCGCGGCGTGCACCGGCGTGTGGACGGCGGGCACGAGCATCTGGGTCTTCGCGACGTGGTTGAAGCCGGTCGCGATCACCGTGATGCGGACCTCCTCCGACAGGTTCGGATCGATCACCGAGCCGAAGATGATGTTGGCATCCTCGTGCGCGGCCTGCTGGATCAGCGACGACGCCTCGTTGACCTCGTGGAGCGTGAGGTCCGGGCCGCCGGTGATGTTGATCAGGATGCCGGTGGCGCCCTCGATCGAGACGTCCTCGAGGAGCGGCGAGCTGATCGCGGTCTCGGCCGCCTCGGACGCGCGCTTCTTGCCGGTACCGATGCCGGTGCCCATCAGGGCGCGGCCCATGCCGCTCATGATCGTGCGCACGTCGGCGAAGTCGACGTTGATGAGGCCGGGCACGGTCATCAGATCGCTGATGCCCTGGACGGCGTTGAGCAGCACCGAGTCGGCCTTGCGGAACGCCTCGACCATCGACGTCTGCTGGCCGACGAGGGCGAGCAAGCGGTTGTTCGGGATCACGATCAGCGTGTCGACGGCATCCTCGAGGCGCTCGATGCCCTCGATTGCCTGGCGACCGCGCTTCTTGCCTTCGAAGCCGAACGGCTTGGTCACGACGCCGACGGTGAGCGCGCCGCAGTCCCGCGCGATCTGCGCGATGACCGGGGCGGCGCCGGTGCCGGTGCCGCCACCCATGCCGGCGGTCACGAACACCATGTCGGCGCCCGAGATGAGATCCGCGATCTCCTGCATGCTCTCCTCGGCGGAGCGGCGACCGACCTCGGGGTTGGCGCCGGCGCCCAGGCCCTTGGTCAGCGCGTTGCCGAGCTGGATCTTGTGCGGCGCCATGTTGGCCTCGAGGGCCTGCATGTCGGTGTTCGCCACGACGAACTCGACGCCGTCGAGGTTGCCGCTGATCATGGTGTTGACAGCGTTGCCGCCGCCACCGCCGACGCCGATCACGAGGATCTTGGCGTGGCTGATTCCGTCGAATTCGATGAGTGGCATGGATCTTTTCTCCGTTGTTCGATCGAGGCGGGCAACTTTTTGACTTCTAGAGATCGCTCAAAACATTTCCGCGAGCCGCGACCAGGCCCGACGGAACATCCCGTTGCGCTCGTCGCGCGCCGACGACAGCTGCACGCGCGCGCCCTGCGCGGCGCCGAACACGACGAGGCCGACGCCGGTCGAGTAACACGGCGAGCGCACGACATCGACGAGGCCGCCGATCTTGGTCGGCGAGCCGCGGCGCGTCGGCAGATCGAGGACGCGCTCGGCGACCTCGGTCATGCCTTCCATCACCGCCGCGCCACCCGTGAGGACGACGCCGCCAGCGAGGGAGTCGTAGTAACCCGAGCGCACGAGGTCCTTCTTGACGAACTCGAAGATCTCCTCGATGCGCGGCTCGATCACCGAGACCAGCTCGCGGCGCTTCAACAAGCGCGGCGTGCGGCCGCCGACCGACGGGACCTCCATGGTCTCGGCGTCGTCGACCAGCTCGCTCCACGCGCAGCCGTACTTGCGCTTCAGGCGCTCCGCGGAGTCGAGCGGCGTGCGCAGGACGCACGCGATGTCGTTGGTCACGCGCTCGCCGCCGAGCTCGAGCACCGAGGTGTGCACGATCGCGCCGTCGCAGTAGACCATCACGTCGCAGGTGCCGCCGCCGATGTCGACCAGCGCGACGCCGAGCTCCTTCTCGTCGTCCTCGAGGACGGCCTGCGAGCTGGCGAGCGACTCGAGCACGATGTCGGCGACCTGGAGGTTGCAGCGGTTCGCGCAGCGCACGACGTTCTGCGCCGAGGCGACCAGCGTCGTGACGATGTGGACCTTGGCCTCGAGGCGCACGCCGGCCATGCCGAGCGGATCGCGGATGCCGTCCTGGCCGTCGATGATGTACTGCTGCGGCAGCACGTGGAGGACCTCGCGATCCATCGGGATCGCGACGGCCTTGGCCTGATCGAGGACGCGCGCGAGATCCGCGTCGCGGACCTCCTTGTCCTTCACGGCGACCACGCCGTTGTTGTTGAACCCGCGCACGTTCGGCCCCGAGATGGCGGCGTACACCGACGTGATCTCGCACCCGGCCATGTTCTCGGCTTCGTCGACCGCGTGGCGAATCGACGAGACGGTCGCGTCGATGTTGACGACGTTGCCGCGGCGCATCCCCTTGCTGGGGGACGTGCCGATGCCGATGATGTCGACGCCGTCCTCGGTCACCTCGCCCACGATGCAGGCGATCTTGGTGGTTCCGATATCGAGTCCGACGATGATGTCGTTGGTCTTGGTCTTGGCCATGGTGCTTTACTTGGCGAACGCGACGGTGACGTGATCGGGGCGGGTGAGGTGGATCGCGCGAGTCCGGTCACGCTCGGCGTCGGTGAGCTCGGCCCACGCGGCGTCGAACGTGTGCATGCGCGCGGCGAGCTCGGGCCCGAGGGCTCCGAGCTGGATCGCCGTGGCGTGCTCGTAGGTGTGCAGCGTCAGCGCGCCGAACGGGTCGATGCCGACCTCGCCGATCGCCGGGCGCGCGGGCGTCGCGGCGTTCCAGTCGGCGAGCGCGGCGAGACCCTGGCGCACGAGGCCGGCGGCGTGATCGGGCGACGCGGCGTAGGTGTCGCGATCGAGGCCGGTGATGATCGGCAGCCCGGCGGTCTCGTCGATCGCGGCACGCTTGAACGGGTGGCCGGTCGCGTCGACCAGGTACAGGCTGCCGAGATCGACGAGCGCGACCGCGGTGCGCTCGCGAACCGTGATCACCAGTGTGTGCGGCAGCGTGCGCGAGACCTCGGCGGTCGCGACCCACGGATCGGCGAGCACCGCGGCGCGCGCGGCGTCGAGATCGGTGAGGAACACGTTGTCGCCGACGTGGGTCGGCAGGCGCGCGCGCAGCTTGCCGGCGTCGACATGCGTGGCGCCGCGGATCTCGATCGCGGTGATCGCGAAGCGCGACGACGTCGTGACGATGCGGTAGCCGAGATAGCCACCGGCACCGAGGCCGCCGGCGAGCGTCAGCGTGATCGCGGCGGGCAGCGCGCGGCGGACCAGGCGACCGCAGCCATCGACCAGCGACTTCGCGCTCGGCAGGCTGCCCGACCACGACGTCGCGCGCTTGCGATTCTTGCGCGCGCGTACGGTGAGGCGTGATGCGGACGGGACCCGTCCTGCATCCCCTGTCTCCCGACGGGATCGATCCATGGTTTTGAAATAGTCATGGCGCGATCACCGGGGCAATTTTTCGGCCGTAATCCGGAAGCATTCCGGACGCTTTCCGGATCTCTCCCGCTGCGCACATCCGCTCAGCTGAACAGGCGTTGCGGAGTTCTACTCGTCGTCGTCATCGACGACCACGACCTCGTCGTCGTCATCGCCGTTGCCCTTTTTCTTCACGACGCGCCGCGGGGGCTTCTTCGCCGCGGTCTTCGTCGCCGAAGGGGCTTTCGTCGGCTTCGCCGCGAGCTTGGCGGGGAGCTTGGCCACGGGCGCCGCCGCCGGTGCTTTCGCGCCGGCAGCCGCCACGATCGGCGTCGTCACCGGGTGGCTGATCCCGGTCTTGCTCCGCGGCCGAAACACCTGCGCATCGGCACGCGTGGCACCGACGAGGAGGACGACCGCGAGCACGAGGAATCGCACGCCCCTATGGTGCCACAGCCTGAACCCCGATCAAGGGGCAGTTCCAGCGAGGCACGGAGGTCGCTCGGCGATCTCGAGCCTGGTCAGCATCAGCTCGCCGGCGACCAGCTTGAACGTGAAGCGGAAGTCGCGGTCGTCGGAGCTGCAGGTCGTCGACGTGCAGTGGCGCAGCGCGCGCGCGACATCGTCGGCGTTGGCCAGGACGATCTCGTCGTGCTCGAGCCGCGTCGCGATGTGCTCGGTGTGGACGTCGCCGTCGCCGTCGGGATCAGTCTCGGAGTAGGCGTCGTAGCTGACCTTGGTCTCCTCGAGCCCGTCCTTGGGGACGTAGGTCTGCAGCAGCGACGGCTCGTCGTTGCGCTGCATCGGCTCGTAGCTCGCGAGCACGCAGAGCGCGCGCATCATCGCCGGCTCCGAGCGCGTGTGCGGGCGCCTGGGAACGAACCGGTGGTCGCCGTTGTTGTCGAGCGCGTGCGCCGCGGCCGCCGCGATCACGCAGTCGGGCGACGCCGCGGCCTTGACCAGCGTGGCACGCGCATCGGGGGCGAGCTTCGGATCGGCGGTCGCGATCTCGGTGATCGCGCTCTGGCGCTGCTGGGTGCCGAGCCGATCATCGAGGATCGCGCCGAGGAAGATCGCGCGGTGCGAGACCGGTGACAGCACCTCGACCGCGCCGTCGATGTGGTGCTTCTGGGCCGCGGCGATCAGGTGCGGCTCGTCGAGGCTGCCGATCACCGCGTTGACCAGGTCGTGCTGACCGGCGCCCCACGCGACGACGAGCGCGTGCAGCCGCGCGTCCTGATCCGCCTCGGGGAACTGCGCGAGCGCGGCGACCACGAGTTGCGACTCCGGCGGCGGCAGCGCGGCGATCGCCTCGAGGCTCGGCTTGACCGCCGGCAGATCGGTGTCCTCGAGCTGATCGATCGCCCACAGCCCGAGCAGGCGGCGCAGGCACGGCTCGGCGAGCGTCGAGTCGGGCCGAGGCTCGCTGACGTCGAGCGCGTGGGTCGCGCACGTCCGCACCGGGCCGCCGCACGCGAAGTTGCCCTCGTGGAGGAGCGCGATGGCGAGGGCATGCGCGACCGGCTTGTCGGTCGGGATCTCGGCGAGCTTCTGCTCCCAGTCGGCCCCGGTCGGCGCGATCAGGCGCCACACCGCGAGCGCCTCGGCGTCGGTGGTCGACGGCGTGTGGTCCCAGTCGATCGCCAGCAGCGGCTTCCTCGGCTCGACCGGTGGTGGCACGGCGTGCGCTGGCTTGTGGATCGGTGTCGGCGGCGCGGGCGCCTCCGGGGTCGTCGCGACGAGTGGCTTCGGCGTCCCGCACGCCGCGAGGACTACCGCCAACACGATCGAGATGCGCACCTGGATAAGACTCCACGACCGGCTTTCAGTTTCGGTCGATCCGAGTATAGAACGGCCCGGGTGAAGACCCAGGTCGCGTTTGTCGTGGTGGTGGTGGGAGTTGGCGTCGCGACCGCCCAGCCCAAGCCGACCCCGGCACCCGAGCTCGCCACGATCGCCAAGGCGATGGCGGGCACGATGACCTGCACCGGCAAAGCCTTCATGCCGGATCGCCGCGCGCTCGACATGACCGGCACGATGATCAGCAAGGCCGACCTCGACGGCTTCTGGATCCACGATCGGTTCACCGCCACGCTCGGCAGGACCAGCTACGCGTTCGAGTCGTTCACCACGCTCGACAAGACCGACAAGAAGTGGCACCGCGTCCTGGTCGACTCGGTCGGCGGCTACCTCGTCGGCGTGTCGAACGGCCCCAGTCAGGGCAAGCTCGAGTTCGAGCTCGACGGCTCGGGGCCGCTCGGCCCGACGAAGTTCCGCGAGCACCTCGACACCACCACGAACGTCACGTGGGGCGAGCGGTCGCTCGATCAGGGCAAGACGTGGATCAAGGACTACGAGGTCACCTGCAAGCGCCCTGTGAACTAGGGACGGTGTCAATACTTGCTCGGTTACGGGACCGTAACCGAGCAAGTATTGACACCGTCCCCGTGTCCGGAAGCCGGACACCGCCTACTGAGCGTCGGGCTCGCCGTCCCAGTAGCCCATCGTGTCGCCCGACTTGTTGATCTGGCGGATCCAGCGGTTGGTGAACGACGTGCCACCGCTCGCGCCGATCTTGTTGGAGTCGGGATAGCCGACGACCTCGCACTTGTGCGCGGTCGAGATCGCGAGGTACCGCAGCGGCTCGGTGCTGTCGTTGATCATCTGGTGCGCGGTGTCGGGCCCGATCGGAAACGCGATCCAGTCGCCGGCGCGCACGGCGATCCGCTGATCGCCGATCCGCGCGGTGCCGGAGCCCGCGAGGATGAACAGCGCCTCCTCGTTGGCGCAGTGGTAGTGGAACGGATACGAGATCTTGCCGGGCGCGATCTCGATCACGCTGCCGCCGAGCTGGGTGCTGCCGGCGGGCGCGCCCAGCTGGCGAAACTGGATCTGGTGGCGGCCTTGCTCGAAGGTCTGCTGCTCGAGCTCGTCGGAATTCACGACATGCGGGTGGCGTCGGGTCATGTGGCTGACGCGAGAATACGCTCGCACAGCGTCGCGTAGTCCATGCCGCGCGACTTCGCGATCTTCGGGAGCAGCGACGTCGCGGTCATGCCCGGGAGCGTGTTGACCTCGAGCACGAACGCCTCGCCGTTCGGCGCGATCCGGAGATCGGGGCGCGCGTGGCCGCTGCAGCCGAGGGCCTGGTAGGCGCGCTGCGCGTAGCGCTCGGCGGCCGCGAGCGTGGCCTCGGGGAGCTCGGGCGGGA
Organism: Haliangiales bacterium; assembly: GCA_038321315.1. GTDB lineage: Bacteria > Myxococcota_A > Polyangia > Haliangiales > Haliangiaceae > JABFXX01. The sequence goes on from JBBQEX010000001.1 coordinate 182,077, forward strand.
TCAGGTACTTCGTGTCGGTGCGCTTGTACTTCGCTTCGTAGTCGTAGAACCGCGTCGCCGGGCGCACCTCGACCGAGCCGAGCACCTCGCCGTCGAGGATACCGACGAACACCTCGGTGCCCGCGATGTAGTCCTCGACGATCACGGGGCCGTGGAACTTGCGGGCGAGCTCGAGCGCGGCGGGCAGCTCCGCGGCGGTGTCGACGACCGACACGCCGACCGAGCTGCCCTCGTTCGCCGGCTTGACGACGAGCGGGTAGGTCCAGCTCGCGAGCAGCGCGGCATCGGCGACCGGATCGGCGACGTGCGGCAGCAGCGACCAGCGCGGCGTCGGCAGCTGATTGCTCTCGAAGATCCGCTTGCTCATCACCTTGTCCATCGCGAGCGCGCTGGCGAGCACGCCGGAGCCGGTGCACGCGATCGCGAGGCACTGGCACAGGCCCTGGATCGCGCCGTCCTCGCCGTCGGTGCCGTGCAGCGCGTTCCACACGACGTGCGCGCCGGACTCCTCGATCGCCTTGGCGACGCTCGCGCCTGGAATCCAGTCGATCCCGACCGCGTCCCAGCCGCGCTCGAGCAGCGCGGCGAGCACGCCGGCGCCGGTGTTGAGCGAGACCTCGCGCTCGGCCGACAGCCCACCCATCACCACCGCGACGCGCTTGCCATGGAATCGATGCATCTCAGTCCTCTCCGATGATCTTCACTTCGAGCTCGAGCTCGAGGCCGTGGACGCGCACGACCTCGGCCCGCACGCGCGCGATCAGCGCCAGCAGCTGCGTCGCCGTCGCGCCGCCGGTGTTGACGAGCCAGTTCGCGTGGACCGGCGAGCACACCGCCTCGCCCTCGCTCCAGCCCTTGCACTGCGCCGCCTCGATCAGGCGCCCGGCGAAGTCGTTCGGCGGATTCTTGAACGTCGAGCCGTTGCTCGCGACCTTCTTGGGCTCCCGCTCGCTGCGTCGCTTGCGGAGCGCGCGGACCTCGGTCTCGATCTCGGCGCGCGGGCGCGATCGCAGCACGAGCTCCGCTGCGACGACGATCTCGTCGGGTGGCAGGTCGCTGTGGCGATAGCGAAACCCGCACGCCGCGTTGTCGCGCGACACCAGCTCGCCGTCGGCGATCCGGATCGAGTCGACGCGCGTGGTGACGTCCTTGAACTCGCCGAGGTACGTCCCGGCGTTCATGATCATGCCGCCGCCGACCGAGCCGGGCACGCCGCCGAGGAACTCGATGCCGCCGAGGTCGTGCTTCAACGCGAGCGACAGCACCTTGCCGGTCGACACGCCAGCTTGCACGCGGATCGTGTGCGGCGGCACGAGCTCGATGCCGCGCAACCCACCGGTGCCGAGCACGATGCCGCGAACGCCGCCGTCGCGCACGAGCAGGTTCGAGCCGCCACCGATCACGGTCAGCGGCAAGCGCGCGGCGCGCACGTGGCGGATCACCGCGGCGAGCTGGGCCGGCGAGCTCGGCTCGACGTAGGCATCGGCGGGACCGCCGATCTTGAGCGTGCAGTGGCGGCGCAGCGGCTCGTCGAATCGCGCGGTCGGCACCAGCGCGCGGATCGCGGCGCGCGCGGCGTCGTCGAGGATCGAGCGCGGGTTCGGCGGGTTCGCCGGCAGCTCGCCGCCGCCGAGCTCGGCGTCACCGATCAGCTCGACGTCGTCCGCCGTCGGCGCGTTGCTCACGAGACCGACCATATGCCACGCGTCAGTCCTCCAACAACAACGCGTAGCTCGTCTTCTTCGCCGGCACGAACGCGAGCACGTTGGTGCGCTCGGGCGAGCCGCCGCCGAGGCCATCGAACACGAGGATCATGCGCACGCTGTTCGCGGCATCCAGCGTCGGTTCGCCGGGCCCGACCGGGAATCCGACCTTGGCATCCGGCAGTGCAGTCGCGACCGCGTCCCAGGTCGCACGCTCGCGAGCGCTCGCCGCACGCCCCATCGGCAGCGCGACCCACGACGAGGCGACCGCGCGCTCGACCTCGGCACCGACGGTGACGAGCCCGCCGCGAACGTCCTTCGCGCACACCTCGGCATGCAGCGACACGTCGCGAAACCCGTGTGCGGTCAGGCTCGCCTGCAGCGTCTTGACCGCCATGCGACAGGTCGCCTGGTCGATCGCCTGGGCATGCGGGTGCTTGTCGTCGACCCAGCTGACGCCGCTGATCTGGAGGTGAGGCGCCTGCTTGTCGCCGGCCGAGATCACGTCGTAGCTCTCGGTCGTGTCGCCATCGCGCTCGCTCTGGTGCCGGACGAGGGCGCTCGAGCCGTCCGCGCTCCACGCGACGAGCTCGGCGTAGTAGCTCGTGCCCATCGCGTGGGCGGCGGTCGAGCCGAGCAGGACTCCAAGGACGATCGACGTACGCATGGCAACACAACGCCGCGGGGCGCCGCCGAATTCTCAGGTTCACGCCAGGGTGGCGGTCATCGTGATCGGCGTCGCGGCCAGGGCGCGCGACAGCGGGCAGCCCTTCTTGGCGTTGCCCGCGAGCTCCTCGAACTTCGCCTGGTCGATGCCCGGCACCTTGCCGGTGGTCGCGAGATCGATGTTGACGATCGTCCAGCCGATGTCCTGCTTCTCCATCGACACCGTCGCGACGGTGTTCAGCTCGGTCGGCTCGTGGCCGGCGCCCGACAGCGCGAACGCGAGCGCCATCGTGAAGCAGCTGGCGTGCGCGGCGCCGAGGAGCTCCTCGGGGTTCGTGCCGGCCTTGCCGTCCTCCGCGGCGAACCGCGTGTTGAAGCCGTACGGCTGGTCCTTGAGCGCTCCGGACAGGGTGCTGATCGCCCCGGTGCCCTTCATCCCGTTGCCGTGCCAAATCGCCGTGCTGGTTCGCTTGAGCATGGCGCCGATATACCCCCAGGATCGAGGGATGGCCAAGGCGACCCAACCCAAGAAGCCGGTGGCGAAGGCGAAGGCAGCACCGAAGCCCGCTCCCGCCGCTCCCGTGGCAGTCGCGACCCCGGCCGCGCCGTATCCGTATCCGTTCTTCGGCGAGGGCCTCGCCCAGTACTTCGAGTGGGCCGACCTCCACGTCTGGTTCGCGACCGCACCGAACGCGGCGGGCAAGAAGGCGATCACCGCGACGATGCCGAAGCCGCTCGCGAAGTCGGTCGAGTGGGACGGCCAGGAGATGAACTGCGGCAACGGCGATCAGCAGATCAACCGCGCGATCCGCGAGGCGTATCCACCGATCGGCAAGGACCGCTGGGCCAACGATCGCCAGCTCACCGACTTCGAGGCCGACATCCGGCGCTGGCTCGCCGAGATCCACGTGAAGTATCCCATCGTGTTCGTCGCGCGCCGGGAGGATCACGAGGCCGGCGGCACGAAGCTCGGCGAGTGGCACCACTGGAGCATGCTGCAGCTGAAGGCTCACCTCGACCGCGTCGACGCCGCACCGCCGAAGGTTCTCGGGCTCCGCGCGTATGCCCTCGCCGTGCCGCTCCAGCTCGCCCAGGATCGCGCGCCCGCGCTGTTGCCGCCGCGCTACGTCAAGTGGCTGCAGGACTGGTACGCGCGGCGCTCGAAGGAGTAGTCATCGCGCGACGGTCGCGGACGATTCCTGCACGCGCACCAGGTTCTTCTTGGTCGCCGCGCCGAGCCGCTTCTCGAGCAGCTCGATGACCTCGTTGCAGCTGAGCTGGATGTTGCCCGCGCCGAGGGTGATCACGAGATCTCCCGGGCGCGCCTGCGCGTCGAGCCACGCCGCGAGATCCTCGCGCTTCGCGATGTGGTGGACGTCGGGGTGGCCGGCGGCGCGCACGAGCTCGACGAGCTTGGCGCTCGAGATCCCGTCGATCGGCTTCTCGCCTGCGGCGAAGATGTCGCTGATCACGATCTTGTCGGCGTCGTGGAACGCGGTCGCGAACTCGGTCCACTGATCGCGCGTGCGCGAGAAGCGATGCGGTTGGAACGCGGCGATCACGCGGCGGCCGGCGAACGCGGTGCGCGCCCCGGCGAGCGTGGCGCGGACCTCGGCCGGATGATGGCCGAAATCGTCGACCACGGTGACGCCGCCGACCTCGCCGCGCACGGTGAACCTGCGTGCGACGCCCTCGAACTGACCGATCGCCTTGGCGTAGGTGTCGAACGGGATGCCCATGAAGTCGCTGATCGCGAGCACGCCGAGCGCGTTCAGCACGTTGTGGTGGCCGGGCATCGGCAACACGACCTCGCCGAGCTCGTCGGCGCGTCGCCACGCCACGAACCGCGTCGTCATGCCGTCGGCGCGCAGGTTGTGCGCGCGATACACCGCCTGCGTCGCGATGCCGAACGTCGTGAACCGCTTGGTCAGGTTCGGCAGGATCGCCTGGACGCCGGCGTTGTCGTTGCACAGCGCGCTGACGCCGTAGAACGGCACGCGGTTGCAGAAGTCGGTGAAGGCCTTCTTGACGTTGTCGAACGTACCGTAGTGATCGAGGTGTTCGGCGTCGACGTTGGTGACCAGCGCGACGGTCGGTGACAATGTGAGGAACGAGCCGTCGCTCTCGTCGGCCTCGGCGACCAGGTAGTCGCTCTTGCCCCAGCGCGCGTTGGCGAGCCCGAGCGAGTTGACGCGCCCGCCGATCACGGCCGTCGGATCGAAGCCCGCGGCCATCATCACGGTGTGCATCATCGTCGTCGACGTCGTCTTGCCGTGCGCGCCGGCGACCGCGACGCCGTACTTCATGCGGAACAGCTCGCCGAGCATCTCGGCGCGCGGGATCACCGGGATCTGGCGCGCGCGGGCGGCCTCGACCTCGGGGTTGTAGCCCTTGATCGCCGAGCTCACGACGACGACGTCGCTGTCGCCGACGTGCTCCGACTTGTGGCCCTGCTTGACGGTGCACCCGATCGACGTGAGGTGCCGCGTGATCTCGGTGTCGTTCATGTCGGAGCCCGACACCCGGTACCCCATGTTGGCGAGCACCTCGGCGATGCCGCACATGCCCATGCCGCCGATGCCGACGAAGTGGATCTTGGTGTCGTGCTTGCGAAACACGACCAGGTCTTACCACTAGATCGTCGCGGCTCGGTCAACGGCGCTGGTCGGCCGGATCGCCGTGCGGATCTTCGGCGGCGGGCCGGACGTTGCGCGGGTCGGCCGAGGCGCGCTTGTGATTCGTGAACTGGTCCGTGATCTTGCTCAGCAGCCGGGCGGCGGGTCTTGCCGGCTCGGGCTCGAACACGCACCGAGGGGTGCGGCGAGCGAGGTTCGTGACCTGGACGCCTCTTTGCGATCCATGTGCCACGAGTGCGCCAACTCCGCCGAGCATCGCCGCGCGCGAGCAGAGATCAGTTCTGCTTCGCGCGGACCGCGACCGGCTTCGACAGGGCGCCGACGCGGCCGGCGGCGTCGACCCACGCGAGGCGCAGCTTGGCGCCGACCGGCACATCGACCATGTTCGGCGGCAGCTGGCCGCAGCCACCGGACGCGTAGATCGAGACCTCCGTGGCCTTCGCTGCGACGCCACCCCAGGTGTCTGCAACCTTGCCGGCCTCGTCGTACGCGATCAGCGCGACCGCGCCAGCCGGGACGGCCTTCACGGTCGCCGTCGTGTTGACGTACGGGTGACGCGACGTGGTCGGCGCGAGCCGGCCGATCGACACGATGTCCGGTGCGGCGAGCATCGCGGTCGTCGCGGTGCCACGCGTGACGGTCGCGATCACCTTGCCCTTGCCGTCCTCGAGCTGCGTCGCCTTGGGACCGGCGTAGACCTCGAGGCCGGGCGCGAGCTCGGTGCGCGTGACGGGGATGCCGCCGGCGAACTTCCAGCTGGTCCACGTCTTGTCGAAGCGGCTCGGCTGCTGGCCCCACGGGGAGCCCCAGCCGATCACGACACCACCCCCCGCGCCGACGTCGGTGCCGGCCGGCGTGAGCACGGTCGGTCGATACTCGAGGATCGGGCAGGGCGTGGCCGCGGCGACGCCGGAGAGCAACACGAGCGCGAGCAACGCCTTCATTTGATCTCGATCTCCTTGGACGGCAGGCTCTGGTGACCTTCGGCGTCGAGCCACACGAGGACGACCTTGTCGCCCAGAGACGACGTCCGCGTGCCGGGAACGAGGGTCTGGCAACGACCGCTCGACGCGAGCTGCACGGTCTTCGCTTTGAGATCCGCGATCGACGCCCAGCTCTTCGCCTGCTTGCCGGCCTTCTGCTCGGCAGGATCGTAGACCAGGACCGCGATCGTGCCCTTGGGCGGCGCCGCACCGAGCGTGGCGTCGGTCGACGAGCCGCTCGAGCGCGGGCCCGAGTAGCTCGCGAGCTTGATGCCGGTGACGTTCGGCGCGACCGCCATCGGCATGTCGCGGCGCGGCGTTGCCGCGTACGTCACGGTGATCTTCTGGAACGTCAGCTGCTTGACCGGCTTGGTCGGCACGAACACCGCGAGCCCCGGCGCGACCCGCGTGATCGTGGGTGTGTTCGACACGCCACCCTCTTCGAACTTCCAGTCGAGCTTGGCGAGGTCCTTGTCCGCCTTGTCGCCGAACCCGGTGATCAAGCCGACGACGACGCCGCCGTCTTGATCGATCGACGTCTTGTCGGGGGTCAGCACCGTCGCGGTGATCGACGGTGGAGCACAGGCACCGCCGAACGCCGCGCCGGTGAGCTGCGTGAGCGTGGCAAGCGCGATCAGCGACTTCATGGATCTCCAACGGTGATCGAGGCGCTCGGCAGCGACCGGTGCCCCTGGGTGTTGACGTACTCGACGGAGACCTTGTCGCCGTGGCGCGCACCGACGGTGCCCTTGGCCTCGCCGTGGCACGGGAACGACCGCCACACCACGATCGCCGTCGCGCCGGGCGCGATCCGGCCCCACGAGGTCGCCACGCCCTTGGCGTCGAGCACGATCAGCGCGATCGCGTTCGCGGGAGCAGGGGCCGCGAGCTTGATCGTCGTCGTGTAGTCGGTCGAGCGCCGCGTCACGGTCGTGGCCATCGTCGCGGCGGTCAGCTTCGGCGCCGCGTCGACCGGCATGTCGAGGTAGGTCGCGAACTCGAACGCGACGTGGACGAGCGCCTTCTGGTTGGCGTCCTCGAGATCCATCGCCTTCTCGAAGGCCTTGGGCGCGAACACCGCGAGCCCCGGCGCGAGGAGCGTGACCTTCGGCTTGTCGCGTCCCTTGCCCTCGTGAAACCGCCACGGCGTGTTCGCGAGATCCGGAATGTCGCGCGCGGTCGGCGAGTCGATCAGGCCGACCACGATGCCGCCTTCCTGATCGATCGTCGTGTTCGCCGGCGTCAGCACGGTCGCGACGAGGCCGCTGTCGGCGCAGTCACCAGCGTGGGCGCGCGCGGCCGCCAGCATCACCAGGACGATCGCCGTGCGCATCATCCCGGATCATACGCGCCAGCCGGTGGCGCGGTCTGGTCGGCATCACGATCCCGACTGTGCCAGACACCAATCGACGACCGCGGCGGCGGCCGCGGGCTTGCCGAGCGTGCGCATCGCGTCACCCATCGCCTGCCGGCGGGCAGGATCGACCAGCAGCGGCCGGAGCGCGTCGGCGAGCTTGCCGGCGGTCAGCTCGGCCTGCTTGAACGACAGCGCGGCGCCGGCGGCGGCCATCTCGCGCGCGTTGATCTCCTGGTGATTGTCGGCGGCGGTCGGGTACGGGATGAACACGGCGGGCTTGCCGGCGATCGCGAGCTCGGCGACGGTCGTCGCGCCGGCGCGGCCGATCACGAGATCGGCGCGGGCGTAGGTCGACGCCATGTCCTTGATGAACGCGTGGACCTCCGCGGTGACCCCGGCCGCGGCGTAGCGGGCCGCGGTCGCGTCGCGATCCTTCTCGCCGGTCTGGTGGATGATCGCGAGCTTCAGATCTTTGGCGAGCGCGCACAGCGCATCGGCGGCGAGCGCGTTGACCGCGATCGCACCGAGCGAACCGCCGGACACCAGGATCGTGACGGTCTCGCCGACCGCGCGCGCCGGCAGATCGACGAGCTTCGCGAGCAGGTCGCGCCGCACCGGGTTGCCGGTCATCCGCGACTTCTTCGGCTTGAAGAATCGGCGCGACTCGGCGAACGACAGGAACACCGCGCGCACGACCTTGCCGAGGATCTTGTTGGTCAGCCCGGGGATCGAGTTCTGCTCGCAGATCGCCGTCGGGATCCCGCGCAGGCGCGCCATCAGCACGACCGGTCCGCTCGCGTAGCCGCCGACACCGATCACCGCGTCGGGCGCGAACGCCTTCAGCGCCTTGCGCGCCTGCCACAGCGCGCGCGGCAGGCGGAACAGGCCGCGGATCGCGCCGAGCGCGCCGACCGTCTTCAGGCCCGACACCTGGATCGTCGCGAGGTCCCAGCCGAGATCGGGCAACACGCGCGCCTCGATGCCGCGCGCGGTGCCGACGAAGCGGACCGGTGCATCCGGATCGCGCGCGCGGAGCTCCTCGGCGATCGCGACGCCCGGAAACAGGTGCCCGCCGGTGCCACCGCCGGCGATCATGAGGCGCATGGCTGGTTATGCCACCGCGACGCGGACGCGCATGCGCTTGCGCCGCGCGGCCTCGCGCCCACCCTCGACGACCACGCCGGCGACATGCTCGACGCGGCGGCCGATGTTGAGCAGGAGCCCGACCAGGAACATCGTGACGATCAGCGAGCTGCCGCCGTAGCTGACGAGCGGCAGCGTGATGCCCTTGTTCGGTACGACGCCGAGCACGACGCCGACGTTGAACAGGAGCTGCACGCCGAACAAGAGCGTGATGCCGAACGCGAGGTAGCCGCCGAACACGTCGCGCGCGCCGAGCGCCGCGCGGATGCCGCGCCACACCACGATCGCGAACATCACGAGCACCAGCGCCACGCCGATGAACCCGAGCTCCTCGCCGATCGGCGCGAGGATGAAGTCACTGGACGACTCCGGGATGTATCCGAGCGTCTGGTGGCCCTCGCCGAGCCCGGCGCCGGTCAACCCACCCGAGCCCATCGCGAGCCGCGCCTGGAGGTACTGGTAGGCATCGCCGTTGGCGTACGCCTCGGGGTTGAAGTAGGCGAGGAACCGCTGCATGCGCCACGGGGTGCCGACGACGAGGTGGTACGCGACGGGCGCGCTCGCGAGCACGGCGAGCATGATGTACGAGACGCGCGTGCCGGCCATGAACAGCATGCCGAGCGTCGTCGCGCCGAGCACCACCGACGAGCCGAGGTCCGGCTGCTTGAGCAGCAGCACCATCATCATGCCGCACACCACGAGGTGCGGGACAAAGCCGATCGTGAACGTCTTGACCTGGTCGGCCTTGCGCCCGAGCGATGCGGCGAGATACGTGACCAGCGCGAGCTTGGCGATCTCGACGGGCTGAAACGTGAACGGGCCGAGCGGGATCCAGCGCTTCGCGCCGTTCTTTGCGTGGGTCAAGAGGGCGACCGCGAGCAGCACGAGCGCGACGGCGAGCAGCGGATAGCACCAGCGCTTGAGGATCCGGTAGTCGATCCGCGAGCCGAGCCACATCGCGCCACCGCCGATGCCGGCGAACACGAGCTGCCGCATCAGGAAGCCGAGCGCGTCGCCGTGGCGCGTGATGCCATCGGCCGCGCTCGCCGAGTAGATCTCGATCGTGCCGATCACGAGCAGCCCGAGCACCGCGACCAGCAGCAAGAGGTCGTATGGCCGCGCCGGCAGCGTCGCGCTCGGGTGCTGGACCTGGACGATCTGCGCCGCCGCCGGCAGCGTCGCGTCGACCTCGGCCTTGGCCCGGGTCGTGCGCAGCTTGTTCGTCGTCGTACGGATGCCGCGCGCGAACCGCGCGATCGCCGCGATCACCGCGCCGCGCGGATCGCGCCGTCGCGGCATGTGCGACGGCCGCTCGGTGCGCTCGGTATCTTGCGGCTCGGCGAGCCGACGCGGCAGGGCCATCGCTCCAGTCTCTACGTCGCGCCGCCGCGGGCCAGTTTTCGGAGGGGACGGTTTCAGCTCTGGCCCCTTTTGGCGTACGCCCACAGGGGCCAGAGCTGAAACCGTCCCCAATTCACAGGCGCCAGAACGTCGAGCCGTCCCACCGGGCGCGGGCCTCGCAATCGTCGTCGACCTTGGTGAACCGGATGCCGAGCTTGGAGATCACGACCTTGTAGACGCCCTTCTGATCGGCGGGGCACAGCTCGCCCTTGTCGAACGAGATGGTCATCTGGTCCTTCTCGATCTCGAAGGTGCCCTCGGCCTCGGGGGTGTCGAGCTTGGTCTTGTCCTTGCCCACCGCGATCCCACCGTTGCCGCGGAACCGGAGGGCCATCGTGCCCTCGGGCGGCTTGCGCGCGAAGTCACCGACGATCAACTCCTGATTCGGCCGCTTGGGCGGCATCACCGGAGGCTTCTCGGCCTCGCCACATCCGGTCGCGAGGATCACTAGGAACGGCCATGCGCGCATGCGCCAACGATAACAGTCCTACTTGCACTGTGCGAGCGCGCTGCGTTCGTCCTCGTCGTCGCTCGCCTCGCGCCGCTTCGCCACGATCGCCTTCCACCTCGTCGAGCGTTGCCGCTTCAAGGCGACGCAAAGCTGGAACGGCTGCAGCGGGCTCTCGACGAGCAGCGCCTCATCGCGGCGAGGGTAGCTCAACGGTCGAGACGGCTCGCGCCGACCGCCTCGGCGGCGTCGCGAAACACGCGTCCGCGGTGGCCGAAATTCTGGAACATGTCGTACGACGCGCACGCCGGTGACAGCACCACCGCATCGCCGGCGACGCACAGCGCGGTCGCGCGGGCCACGGCGTCGTGCATGTCGGTCGCGTCGATCACCGGGTACGTCACGCCGTGCGTGGCGGCCGCCTCTCGGATCAGCGGTGCAGCGGCCCCGATCAGCACGAGCCCCTTGCACACGCCGTCGAGCGCCTCGAGCATCGGCGCGTACGTGCCGCCCTTGTCGACCCCACCGGCGATCAGCACGAGCGGGCGGGGAAAGCCGCGCACCGAGGCCGCGACCGACGCGACGTTCGTGCCCTTGCTGTCGTCGTAGTAGTAGATGTTGCCGCGATCGCCGATCAGCTCCATGCGGTGCGGCAGCGGCCGGTACGCACGTGCGCCTTCGCGGACCGCGTCCATCGAGACCCCGATGCCGCGCGCGGCGAGGTACGCGCACATCGCGTTCTCGAGGTTGTGGTTGCCGACGATCACGAGATCGTCGACCGGGTAGCGCTCCTCGACGAGAAACCGCAGCACGAGCTCCTTGCGATCGGGCGACACGAACGCGCCGCGGGATGGCGCCTTCGCGCCGGGTCGCGAGTCGAACGTGAAGAGCTGCGACGGGATCCCCCCGGTCTCCGCCATCGTCGGCGGATCCGCGGCGTTCGCGATCGCGACGTCCCCGGCGCGCTGGAAGTCCCAGATCCGGCCCTTCATCTCGGCGTAGCGCTCGATCGTGCCGAACCGATCGAGGTGATCCGGCGTGATGTTCGTCAGCACGCCGACGTCGCCGCGAAACGTCGTGCAGTTCTCGAGCATGAACGCCGCGACCTCGGCGACGATCAGGCCGCCGGGCGCGTTCGCCGGGTGATCGACCGCATCGATCAGCGGCATGTTGCCGAGGTTGCCGCCGCAGAACGTCGGCCGGCCGCTCGCCTCGCACAGCTTGCCGGTCAGCGCGGTCGTCGTCGACTTGCCGTTCGTGCCGGTGATCGCGACGAGCTTGGCTTCCGGATGAAAGAACCGATACGCGAGCTCGATCTCGGCGATCACCTCGACGCCGGCGGCGCGCGCGGCGACCATCTCCGGCAGCGTCGGCACGCCGGGCGACATCACGACGAGATCGGCGCTGGTGAACGACGCGAGATCGTGACCGCCGAGCTGCCAGGTGACCGGCACGCCGTCGAGCTGCGCCATCTTCGCGGCGAGCTGGTCCGCCGGATTGCTGTCCGTGACGATCACGCGCGCACCGCGCCGCACGCAGAACTTCGCGACCGCGATGCCGGTCTGCGCCAGGCCGACCACGATCACCGTCTTGCCAGCAAGGATCATCGGAGCTTGAGCGTCCCGAGCGCCATGAGCGCGAGCAGCGCGCTGATCAACCAGAACCGCACGATGATCTTGGGCTCGTCCCAGCCCTTCTTCTCGAAGTGATGGTGGATCGGCGCCATCAGGAACACGCGCTTGCCGGTGACCTTGCCGTCGGGGCCCATCTTCTTGGTCGCCTTGTACACGCCGGTCTGGATGATCGACGACAGCGCCTCGACGACGAACAGGCCGCCGACCAGCAGCAGCACGATCTCGTTCTTGGTCAGGACCGCGAGCATCCCGATCGCGCCGCCGAGCGACAGCGAGCCGACGTCGCCCATGAAGACCTGCGCGGGGTACGCGTTGTACCAGAGGAAGCCGATGCCGGTTCCGAACAGCGCCGCGCAGAAGATCGCGAGCTCCTCGATGCCGTTGATGTGCGCGACGTGAAGGTACTGCGCGATCGAGACGTCGTGGCCGTTCGCGACGAGCGTGGTCTGCACGCCGGCGATGTAGGCGAACACCAGGAACGTCCCGGCGTTCATGATCGACGGCCCGATCGCGAGGCCATCGAGCCCATCGGTGAAGTTGACCGCGTTCGCGGTGCCGACGACGACGACCGCGCCGAAGATCACGTAGAGCCATGCCGGCAACACGATGCCCGACTCGTAGAAGTTCGTGAACGGCAGCTGCAGGTGCAGCCGCACGTCGGGCGCCATCGCGTCGCTATAGAACAGGTACGCCATCGCGCCGCCGGCGACCGCGAACTCGAGGACGAGGCGCAGCTTGCTCGAGATGCCGCGCTTGTCGCGCTTGGCGACCTTCACGTAGTCGTCGGCGAACCCGATCATGCCGAACGCGGTCGTGACGGTGAGGGCGAGCCACACGAACGGGTTGCGCAGGTCGCACCACAGGAGCGTCGACACCGCGAGGCAGAACAAGATCAGCGAACCGCCCATCGTCGGCGTGCCGGCCTTCTTCTTGTGCGTCTGCGGGCCGTCGGAGCGGATCGTCTCGCCGATCTGGCGCGACTTCAGCTTGTCGATGAACCACGGGCCGAGAAAGAACGACAGCAGCAGCGCCGTGATCGCCGCGGCGAGGATGCGCGTCGACGGATAGCGAAAGATCCGGAGGAACCCGACCTTGTCGCCGAGCACGCCGTAGAACAGATGGAACAGCATCTAGTGGACCTCGCTACTGCTCGGCGACTCCGCGCTGCGAGTTGCCAGCGCGCCGGCCTTCATCGCGGCGAGGACGCGCTCGAGTCGCATTCCGCGCGATGCCTTCAACAAGATCCAGTCACCGGGTTCGGTGCGCGCGAGGGCGAGGGCGGCGGCCTCGGCCGGCGACGCGACGACTTCCCCGCCGGCGGCGACGACGCGCGCGGCCTGATCGCCGAGCGCGACGACGCCGAGCCCGAGCTCGTGCGCGAGGCGGCCGACCTCGGTGTGCGCGGCGCTCGCGTGATCGCCGAGCTCGAGCATGTCGGCGACCACGGCGAGCCCGCGCTTGCCGACCGCGCGCTCGGCGAGCGTGCGCAGCGCCGCGGCCATCGAGGCCGGGTTCGCGTTGTAGCAATCGACGATCACCTTGCGGCCGGCGACGTCGACGATCTCGCCGCGCATCGACGGCGGCCGCGCGCGGGCGAGGCCGGCGAGGGCGGTCGCGATCGGCGCTCCGGCGGCGTGGGCGGCGGCGAGCGCGGCGCACGCGTCGATCGCGACGTGGCGGCCGACCAGCGCGAGCCGCAGCGTGCACGGCTCGCCGAACACGTCGAGCGCGAGCTGCGCGCCGCCGTCGTCGGGCGTGTAGCTCACCAGGCGCACGTCGGCGTCGGGCTCGTCGCCGAACGTCACGTGGCGGGCGGTCGGCTGATGGGCGCGCGCGAGCTCGGCGAGGCGCAGGTCGCCGGCCGGTCGCACGATCGTCCCGCCCGCACGCAACCCGATCCAGATCTCGGCCTTGGCAGCGGCGATCGCGTCGGTCGAGCCGAGCAGCTCGATGTGCGCGGTGCCCGCGTTGACCACGACCGCGACGTCGGGCTCCGCGATCTTCGTCAGGTATTCGATCTGTCCGGCGCCGCGCATGCCCATCTCGATCACCGCGAACCGGTGGTACGGCCGCAGCCCGAGTAGCGTGAGCGGCACGCCGGTCTCGTTGTTGAGCGAACCCTCGGCGGCGCGCGTCGGGGCGAGCTCGGCGAGCGCGGCGCGCGCGAGCTCCTTGGTCGTCGTCTTGCCGGCCGAACCGGTGATCGCGACGAGCCGGCAGCTGCGCTCGGGGTGCGGCCACGCGGCGCGGTGCGCGTGGGCGAGCTGGCCGAGCGCGATGCGCGAGTCGGCGACCCGGATCCCCGATGGCGCCGCGGTCGCGCGCTCGACCATCACGGCCGACGCGCCGGCGGCGAGCGCGCCGTCGACGAACGCGTGGCCGTCGTGGGTCTCGCCGCGCACGGCGACGTACAGATCGCCGGGCGCGCAGTGCCGGCTGTCGATCGCGACGCGGGTGATCGCGCGTTCGGCACCCACGTGCTCGGCGCCATCGATCAGCATCGCGAGCTCGCGCGTCGAGCTGTGCCAGCGCTCGGCCACCGCCGCGGCGGCCTCCTCGCGATCGTCGAAGTGGTGCTTCGTCGTGCCGACGATCTGGTAGTCCTCGTGGCCCTTGCCGGCGATCACGACGACGTCTCCGGGCGTCGCCTCGGCGATCGCGGCGCGGATCGCGACGCGGCGATCGAGCTCGACCGCGAACGGCCGCGGCACGGCCGGCAGGATCATGTCGATGATCGCGCGGGGTTCCTCGGTGCGCGGGTTGTCGGACGTGACGACCGCGAGATCCGCGAGCTCGGCGACCGCGGCGCCCATCTTCGGCCGCTTGCCGGGATCGCGATCGCCGCCGCAGCCGAACACGCAGATCAGCCGGCGCTTCGTCAGCGGTCGGAGCGCGCTGAGCACGTTGCGCAGCGCGTCCGGCGTGTGCGCGTAGTCGACCAGGATATCGAGATCGGCGGTGTTCGCCACGCGCTCGACGCGGCCGGGCACGCCGGGCAACGCCGCGATGCCGTCGACGATCGCGGCGTGCGGCAGGCCGAGCGCCTCGCCGATGCCGATCGCCAGCGTCAGGTTCTGCACGTTGTAGCCGCCGACCAGCGGCTTGCTCTCGATCGCGATCGTGCCGCGCGGCGTCGCGACGCGCGCGCGAATGCCGCGCACGGTCGACTCGGCCTCGACGACGGCGATCTCGCCGCCGGGTCCGACGTGCAGCGCGCGCGGCGCGACCGCGCCCATGCCAGCACCCTCGGGATCCTCGATGTTGACCACCGCGATCCCGCCGTGCAGATGATCGCGAAACAGCCGGCGCTTGGCGTCGGCGTACGCCGCCATCGAGCCGTGCACGTCGAGGTGATCCTGCGTGAGGTTCGAGAACGCGCCGACCGCGAACTCGACGCCGGCGAGCCGATCCATCGCGAGCGCGGCCGACGACACCTCCATCACGACGTGCGTGCAGCCGGCGTCGCGCATCTTCGCGAACGTCTCGTGCAGCACGTGCGGCGTCGGCGTCGTGTACGGCGCGTCCTCGACGATCCCGGCGTAGCGATACGACACCGTGCCGATCACGCCGGGCTTGCCGCCGGCGGCCGCGATCATGTGCTCGACCAGATACGTCGTCGTCGTCTTGCCGTTCGTGCCGGTGATGCCGACCAGCGTCATCGCCTTGCCCGGATCGCCGAGCGCGCGCCCGACCAGGATGCCGAGCGCGACCGCGCCCGACGGCACGATGACCTGGGCGACCGCGATCCCCGGTTGTTCTCGCTCGACGACGATCGCCGCCGCGCCGCGTTCGATCGCGGTCTGGACGTAGGCGTGGCCGTCGCTGCGGATCCCGCGCACCGCGACGAACACGTCGCCCGCGGCGATGGCGCGCGAGTCGGCCTGGACGGCGCCGACCCCGACGCTGGCGTCGCCGATCACGCGCGCTCCGGGCAGGCCGGCGATGAGGTCCGAGAGCTTCATGCGAGGGTAGAACGCGGGGCGAGCCTCCCCGATTTCACGCGTTCAGTCCACCCGCGCGCGGTTCGAATTCCCGTCGGAGAATCGCAGCTTCACGCGGGTGCCGAGCGGAGCCGGACCGGGTGGTGGCTGTTGCTCGACGACGCGACCGGTGCCGGTCGCGTCGAGCTCGATCCCGGCGCTGCGCGCGGTCTCGATCGCCTGCGCGTAGCCCAGCTCGGTGAACCGCGGCACGTCGACGTACGGCCCGTCGATCACCGGCATCGCCTTCCAGTTCTTCGGCGAGAACATCGTGTGATCGAACACCGCGGCGACGCCCTTGGGCGACAGCGGCGGGCCGATCGGCGTCGGGCGTGGTGGCGGCACCGGCTTGGGCGGCGGCGCGACGCCGGGCACCCCGAGGTAGCGGAGCGCCTGGCTCGCGATCGTCGCGAACACCGGGCCGGCGATCTTGGCGCCGTAGTAGCCGTCGCCCTGCGGATCGTCGACCATCACGACGATCGCGAGGCGCGGATCGACCGCGGGCGCGAGGCCGGCGAACGACGACAGGTAGTGCTGTGTCGAATACTCCTTGGCGACCGGATCCCACTTGCGCGCCGTGCCGGTCTTGCCGGCGCACGCGAAGCCCTCGACGTCGAGCGTCTTCGCGGTGCCACCCTTCGGCCCCTTCTCGAACACGCTCGTCAGGATGGTCATCATCTGCGCCGCCGTCTTCGGCGACACGATCTGGCGCTCCTCGCTCGCGCCGGCGTACAGCACGACGCCGTCGGGATCGGTGACCTGCTCGACGACGCGCGGCTGGTGATAGCGGCCGCCGTTGCCGAGGGCGGCGAGCGCGGCGGCGACCTGCAGCGGCGTCACCGTGAGGCCGTAGCCGTACGAGATCGTCGCGAGCTCGATGTCGCGCCACGTGCCGCCGTCGCGCACGCGCCCGGCCTGCTCGCCGGGCAACTCGATGCCGGTCTTGGTGCCGAAGCCGAACGACTTGAGGCTCGCGTACAGCTTGTCGCGCCCGAACCGCAGCGCGATCTTCGCGGCGCCGACGTTGCTCGACCACTTGAGGATCTCGGCGACCGTGCCGTACGGCTCGTGCTCGACGTCGCTGATCGGCCGGCCCCCGATCACGACGTGACCGTTGCCGAGATCGAACCCGGTCTCCGGCGTGACGGTGCCGTCGTCGAGCGCCGCGGCGATCGAGAACATCTTCATCACCGAGCCCGCCTCGTAGGCGTCGGTCACCGGACGATCGCGGCCGGCGGCCACGTTGGTGCCCGGGTTGTTCGGGTCGTAGGTCGGGTAGCTCGCGAGCGCGACGACCTTGCCGGTCGCGACCTCGAGCACGACGGCGACCCCGCTCTTGGCCTTGGTGAACTGCACCTGAGCCGCGATCGCGTCATCGGCGATCGCCTGGATCGACCGATCGAGCGTCAGCTGCACCGTGGCGCCGCCGTCGGAGTGCGCGACGCCCTCGTCGTACATCCGGCGCCCCCGCGCGTCGCGCAGCGCGTGCTGCGTGTTGCGCTTGCCCGCGAGCACGTCGTTCATCGCGAGCTCGATGCCGTCGACGCCGATGCCATCGATGTCGGCGCGGCCGATCACCGGGCCGGCGATCGTGCGGCTCGGATACCAGCGGCGCGGCTCCTTCGCGAGCTCGATGCCGGCGAGCTTGGCAGTCGCGACGGCCTTCGCGAGCTCGGGCGTGACGTGGCGCGCGATCCACACGAACTTGCGGTCGCCGCCGAGCTTGGCCTCGAGCGCGCGCGGATCGTCCCCGGTCAGCTTCGCGAGCTTCTCGGCGGTCTCGGTGACATCGGTGATCGCCTTGGGGTTCGCCCAGATCGAGTCGGTGTCGGCGCTGACCGCGAGCGGCCGGCCGTGCGAGTCGATCACGTCGCCGCGCGGCGCCGGGATCGCGACCGTCATTGCATGCTGGTGCGACGCGAGCTCGGCGTAGTGATCGCCGTCGTCGACCTGGAGCGCGTACGCGCGCCACGCGACACCGCAGATCCCGAGCGTGACGACCGCGCCCGCCATGTACGCGCGCAGGCGAGCCGCGTGTGGCACGCCCGGCGTCATCGGCTTGGTCGCCCTCATCGCTCGGCGACCTTCTTGGGCGCCGGATCGGTCACCGTGACGACCCGGATGTTCTCGGGCTTGACGCTGGTCATCCCGAGCGTGGTCGCGAGCCGCTTGATCCGCTCGGGCGCGGTCAAGGTCGCGCGCTCGAGCTCGAGCTCGCGGCGGGTCTCCTCGAGGCTCTGCAGGCGCTCGGTCGCGCGTGACAGCTCGAAGCCGAGGCGCAGCACCTCGTGCTCGCGGGTCACGCGCACGACGCCGACGGCGGTGAGCAACAGCGCGATGCCGACGAGGGTGATGATGATCGCGCGCATCGGCGCGGCCTCACCATCCTGCGGCTTGAACATGCGGTACAGCGAAGCGCGAGGGGACATCACGGGCGTCGCTCCACTACGCGCTCGCGCGACGGTGGTGCCAAGTTTTAGATGCGTGAGTGTTTGTTCAGGTTTTCGCGGGCACGTTCGGCGCCGACGTGCGCCTCACCGCGCGAAGGCGCGCACTTCGCGAGCGCGGGTTGCGCTCGACCTCGGCGTCCGACGCGAACACGGCCTTCTTGGTGATCGGCTCGACGACGGGGAGCACGCGCTCGCCGGCCTGGATCGCGAACCGCTCGGGCAGCGAGCTCGTCCAGTTGAGATCGCGGAACCGGTTCTTGACCAGGCGATCCTCGAGGGAATGGAACGAGATGATCGCGCAGCGACCGCCGGGCGCGAGCAGATCGGGGAACGCGGCGAGGAACGTCTCGAGCTCGTCGAGCTCGGCGTTGACCGCGATTCGCAGCGCCTGGAACGTGCGCGTGGCCGGGTGGATCTTCGACTTGCGCTGCTCGATGATCGGGATCGCCTTCGCGATCACCTTGGCGAGCTCGAGCGTGGTCTTCGCTTGCCCGGCCGCGACCGCCTCGTGGATCAACTGCCCGACCCTCTTACCGTGGCGCTCCTCGCCGAGCTCGGTGATCAGCTCGCCGAGCGTGTCCGGATCGGTGTGCTCGATCAGCTCGAGCGCGGTCTGGCCTCGCGTCGGATCCATCCGCATGTCGAGCGGACCATCCTTGCTGAACGAGAACCCGCGCTCGGCGAGATCGAGCTGCGGCGATGACACCCCGAGGTCGAGCAGGATCCCGTCGACCTTTTCGATCCCGAGCTTGGCTAGAATCTGTGGAATCTCGCTGTATTGGCCGTGGATCGGCGACAGATCCGAAGCGGCTTCAAGCGCCATCGGATCGCGGTCGATGCCGATGATTCGTGCGCCCGGACAGACCTTCAACAAGGCACGAGAATGACCACCTCCGCCCAGCGTTCCGTCGACGAAGACCTCGTGATCTCGCGGAGATAGCGAGTCGATCACCTCCGCGAGCAGCACCGACTCATGAACAAACATCCTGTGGTCGAATGTACGCTAAATTCGCACGTTTCCTTGACGATCCGGATGGCGTCTCGTAAAGTCCCGCCTACGCCGCGCCCTCGTTCCAGCGAGATAACAAGTGCTTAGGTACAAGGAAACAGAAGACATCGATGCTCGCTTCAGCGAGGTCGAGCGCATCGTCACGGCGTGGCGCGCCCGGATCACGACTGCCAACCCGGTCGCCCGGACCGAGTTCAACAACCGACTCCGCATCTCCCTGATCCACCACGACGCCGCCCTCGAAGGCGAGGTCCTGTCGTACAGCGAGATCAAGGCCGCGGTCGATCCGAGCATCATCAGCGATCCCTCCCTGATCCCCTCCTACGAGGAGATCAGGCGGTTCGATGACGCGTGCAACTTCGCGAACGAGCAGGCCGGCAACAAGAAGAAGGCCTTCAAGCTCGACACGATCCGTGACCTCTACTCGATCTTGGCGCCGGAGGAGAAAGCCAAGGGTCTCCCGTTCCGCAAGGAGAACCCGCTCCACCGGCTCTACTATCACGACATCGCGCCGCCCGAGAAGATCCTCCCGTCGATGCGCAAGCTCGCCGAGTGGATCGACGATCCGGCGACCAAGCAGCTCCACGCTGTCGATCGCGTCGCGACCCTGCACTCGCGCTTCATGGGGATCTTCCCGTGGGCCAAGGAGAGCGGTCGCACGATCCGGATCGTGTCGAACCTGCTGCTCCAGGAAGCCGGCTATCCGATCGCGATCGTTCACTCGATCGATCGCCAGCGGTACTACGAGGCGCTTCGCGGCGATCCGATCGCGCTGACCTCGCTCTATCTCGAGGCCGTGCAGACGACCGCCGAGACCGAGATCCGGGTGTACGACGAAGCGGCGAAGAGCCCGCAGTCCAAGCGGCGCAAGCCGAAGACCGCGACCTGAGCGTGTCGTGGACGACCTCGTCGTCAACAGCTGGGTAACCATCCCGGCGAGCGAGCTGTCGATCGCGTTCGCGCGGTCCGGTGGCCCCGGTGGCCAGAACGTCAACAAGGTCTCGAGCAAGGTCGACCTGCGGTGGAATCCGTCGACGTCGGCGGCGCTGCGCGAGGACGATCGCACCTGGATCCTCCAGAAGCTGCGCAACCGGCTGACGTCGGACGGCACGCTGATCGTGACGTCGACGCGCACGCGCGATCAGATCAAGAATCGCGGCGACGCGGTCGCCAAGCTGATCCTGATCGTCGCCGCGGCGCTCGATCGCCCCAAGCCGCGCAAGGCGACCAAGCCGTCGCGCGGCGTCAAGCGTCGACGGATCGCCGACAAGCGTCACGACGCCGGCATCCGCGCGAATCGCCGTGTCGGCGGCGACGACTGAGCTGGCCTTCGAGTATCGTCCGCGGCATGCGTCGTCCGCTTCTCGCTGTCCTCGTCCTCGCCGCGTGCGGCGGTCCCAAGTCCACCGGCCCCAAGACGCCGCCCGACATCGTCGGGAAAGGCTCGGGCTCCGCGACGCCCGAGATCAAGCCGCCGGCCCCGCCGGTGGTCGACGAGACCAAGCCGCTCGCGATCGATCCCGCGATCCGCACCGGCGTGCTCGCGAACGGCCTCACGTACTACGTGAAGGCGAACAAGAAGCCCGAGAAGCGCGTGCAGCTCTGGCTGGCGGTCAACTCGGGCTCGGTCCTCGAGGATGACGACCAGCGCGGCTACTCGCACCTGCTCGAGCACATCGCGTTCCAGGGCACCAAGCGGTTCCCCAAGCACGACATCCAGGACTTCATCGAGCGCTCCGGCATGCGGTTCGGCGCCGACCTCAACGCGTACACCGGCTTCGACGAGACCGTGTATCAGCTGATGGTCCCGACCGACGATCCGAAGACGGTCGACAAGGGTATCGACGTCTTGCGCGACTGGAGCGCGGACATCTCGTTCGATCCCAAGGCCGTGCTCGACGAGCGCCGCATCATCGAGGAGGAGCGCCGCACGCGAAACAGCGAGCAGTACCGCATGCTGCAGCAGATCGTGCCGGTCGCCTACAAGGGCAGCAAGTACGCCGAGCGCCTGCCGATCGGCACCGTCGACGTGATCGCGGCGGCCAACGCCGACAAGCTCAAGAAGCTGTATCAGACCTGGTATCGCCCCGAGATGATGGCCGTGATCGTCGTCGGAGACATCGACGCCGCGGCGATCGAGACCCAGCTGAAGACCAAGTTCGGCGACGTGCCGAAGGCTGCGGCGACCGCGCCGAAGCGCCCGATTCCGACCGTCGCCAGCGACCTCCCGGCGCGCATGGTCGTCGCGCGCGACAAGGAACAGGCCGTGATGCAGATCGAGATCTCGTATCAGATCCCGCATCGCCCGCAGGTCACCACCGCGGATCTCCGCCGCGTGCTCGTCGATCAGGTGTTCTCGCACCTGGTGAATCAGCGGTTGCAGACCATCGCGAAGCGCGGGACCTCGGCGTGGACCAGCGCGAACGTCTCGATCGGCTCGAACATCGCGCGCTCGGTCGACGAGATCTCGCTCGGCGCGACCGCGAAGACCGGCAAGGTGCTCGACGCGATGAACGACCTCACCGCCGAGATGGCGCGCGTTCGCCAGCACGGGTTCTCGGCCGAAGAGATGGAGGAGGCGCGCGCCGCGCTCCAGCAGGAGTTCGACGAGTCCGCGCGCGAGGTCGACACCCACGACAGCCGCGGCGCCGCCGAGGAGCTGGTCCGCAACTTCCTGACGCACGAGGAGGCCGCGGGCGCGCTGCGCGAGGCCGAGATCGCCAAGGCGATCCTGCCGACGATCACGAGCGCGCAGGCCGCGGCGATCGCGTCGACGCTCGGCGACAAGGGCCGCATGATCACGGTCGAGGCGCCGATCAAGGGCGACGTGCCGAGCGAGGCCGACATCACGAAGAAGCTCGCCGAGGCCGGGGCCAAGCCGATCGGCGAGTGGCAGGCGGTCGATCTCACGCAGCCGCTGATCAGCGGCGATCCCAAGCCGGGCACGGTCACCGCCGAGAAGGCGCTGACCAACGACATCACCCAGTGGACGCTGTCGAACGGCGCGACGGTCTACCTCAAGAAGACCGACTTCAAGAAGGACGAGGTCACGATCACCGCGGTGTCGAACGGCGGCACGTCGCAGGTCAGCGACGCCGACTTCGCGCAGGCGCAGTTCGCAGCGGCGATCGTCAACGCGAGCGGCGTCGGCAACTACAGCGTCGAGGATCTCGCGAAGAAGCTGTCGGGCAAGAAGGTCTCGGTCGACGTCGCGCTCGACGATCAGGAGGAGAAGGTCATCGGCGTCGCGTCACCCGACGATCTCGAGCCGACGCTGCAGCTGATGTACGCGGCGTTCACCCAGCCCCGCAAGGATCAGGGCGCGTTCGACGCGTGGAAGACCACGCAGTTGATGACCGCGCAGATGATCGAGGCCAACTCGCAGGCCAAGTTCTTGATCGGCGCGTTCAACTTCCTGTTCCAGAACAACCCGCGTCTCCCGCTGCCGTTCCCGACGGCGAAGCGCATCGAGGCGATCAAGCTCGACGCCGCGATGGTGCAGTACGGTCGCCGATTCGCGAACGCCGCCGACTTCGCGTTCGTCGTCGTCGGCAACTACGACGTCGCCAAGCTCCGGCCGCTGATCGAGAAGTATGTCGCGAGCCTGCCGGCGCAGAAGGGCAAGCGCGAGACCGTGCAGGACGTCAAGCTGCGCACCAAGAAGGGCATCGCCGCGACGACGATCAAGGCGGGCTCCGAGGCCAAGTCGCTGTCGCTGCTCGTGTTGACCAATCCGTCGCCGTGGAGCTTCGCGGTCGAGGCCGATGCCGACATCCTCCAGCACGTGCTCCAGATCCAGCTGCTCGAGCTGCTGCGCGAGAAGCTCGGCGGCACGTACAGCGTGACGGTGCAGGCGCAGGCCGGCCGCACGCCGCCGCAGCAGTCGCTCGCCCTCGTGTTCTTCGAGTGCGATCCGGCGCGCGCGGCGGCGATGCAGACCGAGGCCTGGAAGGCGCTCGACGCGCTCGCGACCACGCCAGTCACGGCCGACACGCTCGGCAAGGTGAAGGAGCAGATCCAGAAGTCCCACGACGCCGAGCTGCTCGAGAACGCGTTCTGGACCACGGCGCTCGTGCGGCTCGCGCGCTACGGCGACCCGCTCGACAAGCTGCTCGACGTGACGCACGTGACCTCGATGGTCACCGTCGATCACATCAAGAAGATCGCGACGCAGATGCTCGGCAAGCAGAACCGCCTGACGGTCACGCTGCTCCCCGAAGACGCCGCGAAGCCCTAGAACGTCGCCTGGACGCGGCCGGTGATCGAGGTCTCGGCCGGGCGGCTCGCGCCGTCGGCGGCGCCACGCGCGAACCAGGTGTGATCGATGTCGAGCGCGAAGCGATAGGCCTTGCTGAGGAACCAGTCGGCGCCGCCGCCCGCCGAGTAGGCGCGCCTCGCCGACTTGCCGAGATCGGCGAAGCCGCCCGAGAACGCCTCGCCATCGACCGCGCGCAGCTCGGTGAACCGCGCCGCGACGTCGATCGCGCCGAGCTCGCCCTTCGCGGGATCGAACGGGTGCTTCGGGGTGACGCTCTTGTAGGTCGCGTCGTCGCCGGTCACGACCCACTGGCCGAGTACCTGCCACGCCTCGAAGCTCGCGGTGCCGTGGTTGCCGTCGAGCGCGACGGTCTGGTTCGACCGCACGTACTCGGCGAGCACGCCGATCGGACCGGCGTAGTAGTCGGCCTGGCCGGTCGCGCGCCAATGCCTGCCGTCGGCGATCACCGTGTCGGCGAGCGTCGTGCCGAGCTTGTAGGTGAAGAACGTGTTCTGGCCCTGGGTCTTCCAGCCCGCGACATCGGGTGACGCGACCGTGCCGAGCTTTTCGCCGTAGGTCACCGCGGCGCCGATGCCGAATCCCGCGATCGGTTTGACGAACACGCGCGCGGCGAGCTCCTTCTTGCGCCCGACATCGGCATCACCGCTCTGGCCGTCGGCGACGCCGTTGAACACGCCGACCTGGTACTCGAGCTTGTGGTCGAATTCGCCGAACACCTGGACGCCGAGATCGCGGTTCGGCGAGAGCGACGTCGGGAACCCGCGCTCGACGAACGTGGTCGCGACCTCGGCCTGCAACCGCTCGAGCCCGAACGGCACCTTGAACTTTCCAACGCGCACCTCGAGCTTGTCGCTGTAGTGCACGTCGGCGTAGGCCTCCTGCACGACGAGCTTGCCGCCCGCAAAGTCCGGGAGTAGCCGGAAGTCGTAGTGTTCGGCGAGCGTCGCCTGCAGATCCGGGCGGACCGAGCGGAACGCGAACTGGTCGAGCAGCGGCGGTGAATCGTCGACGAAGAACCGGCCGTCGAACTGCAGGATCCCGCCGACCTTCAGGCGGCTCGCGCCGCCGTCGCTCGTGATCACGAAGCCGTCGGCCGACGCGGTCGCGGCGTACAGCAGGATCGCGAGGCCGCAAGACCGCTTCATGCCGCCTGAAAGACGCGGCTGCGCCTGAGCGACAGGAACACGTCGTCACCGTCGCGCAGGGCGAGGGCGGCGCCGCGTTCCCAGTCGAGATCGGCGCGAACCGGAGACGCGAGGGTGGGAGCGACGAGGTCGACCTTGAGGCCGCCGCCGAGGGGCGTGACGCGCACGACGCGGGCCGCGATCGCGCCGTCGCGCGGGCGGCGATCGATCGCGACCTCGTGCGGGCGAACGTAGATCCGGCCCTCCGCGGTCTCGAGCACGTTGACGTGTCCGAGGAACCGCATCACGAAGTCGTTCGCCGGCTTCTCGAACACCTCGGCCGGCGTGCCGACCTGCTCGATCTTGCCGTGGTTCATCACGACGACGCGATCGGCGACCTCGAAGGCCTCGTCCTGATCGTGGGTGACGAACACCGTCGTCACGTGGATCTCGTCGTGCAGCCGGCGCAGCCAGGCGCGCAGCTCGGCGCGGACCTGGGCGTCGAGCGCGCCGAACGGCTCGTCGAGCAACAGCACGCGCGGCTGGGCGGCGAGTGCGCGCGCGAGGGCGATGCGCTGGCGCTGGCCGCCCGACAACTCGGAGACCCGGCGGCGGCCGAGCCCTTCGAGCTGGACGAGCTGGAGGAGCTCGCGCACACGGGCCTCGACCTCGGCCTTGGGCCGCTTGCGCACGCGCAGCGCGAACGCGACGTTCTCGAACACGTCGAGGTGGCGAAATAGCGCGTAGTGCTGGAACACGAGGCCGATGTTGCGCTGGCGTGCCGACTGCGCCGCGTGATTGGCGCCGTCGATCGCGATCGTGCCGGTGTCGGGCTGCTCGAGGCCGGAGATCACGCGCAACAAGGTCGTCTTGCCGGAGCCCGACGGGCCGAGCAGCGCGACGAGCGAGCCGGCCTCGATGTCGAGCGAGACGTCGTGCAGCGCGGCGAACGAGCCGAACTGCTTGGACACGTGGTCGATCGCGATCGCGGTGGTCACGTGGTTCTCCTGATCCGCGCGGCGATCAGCCGGCGCACGACAAGCCCGAGCAGCGCGATCAACACGAGCAGCGACGCCACCGCGAACGCGGCACCGTAGGCGTACTCGTTGTAGAGGGTCT
Organism: Haliangiales bacterium; assembly: GCA_038321315.1. Lineage (GTDB taxonomy): Bacteria > Myxococcota_A > Polyangia > Haliangiales > Haliangiaceae > JABFXX01. Next base: position 208,009 of record JBBQEX010000001.1, read on the forward strand.
CGACGTGCAGCGGCAGCGTCTCGGTGCTGCCGCGGATGTGGCCCGAGACCACGCTGACCGCGCCGAACTCGCCGAGCGCGCGCGCGGTGCACAGCACGACGCCGTAGACGAGGCCCCACGAGATCTTCGGCAGCGTGATCCGCACGAACATCTGCCACGGGCTGGCGCCGAGCACGAGCGCCGCCTCCTCCTCCTCGTGACCTTGCGACTCCATCAGCGGGATGAGCTCGCGCGCGACGAACGGGAACGTCACGAACGTCGTCGCGAGCACGATGCCGGGGAGCGCGAAGATCACGCGCAGGTGGTGCGCGGCCATCCACGGCCCGAGCAGGCCGCGCGAGCCGAACAGCAGGACGAACACCATGCCCGCGATCACCGGCGACACCGCGAGCGGCAGGTCGATCAACGTGATCAACAGCGACCGCCCAGGAAACCGGAACCGCGCGATCGCCCACGCCGCGGCGACGCCGAACACCAGGTTGAGCGGCACGGCGATCGCGGCGGCCTCGAGCGTCAGGCGCAGCGCGGCCAGCGCGGCCGGATCGACGATCGCGCCGAGGTATGCGCCGAGCCCGTCGCGCAGCGCGGAGGCGAACACGGCGACGAGCGGCACGGCGACGAACAGCCCGATGAACACGACGCTGACCGCGATGATGACCGCGCGGACCCAGCCGGGCTCGGTCGTCGTCGCGCGGGCGCGAACGTGGGCGTGGCCGAGCGTCGCGACGGTCACGCGGTCGCCCCGATCCGCCGGCGGGTCCACGCGCCGAGCCCGTTGATCGCGAGCAGCAAGACGAACGACGTCACCAGCATGACGAGCGCGAGCGCGGTCGCCCCGGGATAGTCGAACTGCTCGAGCCGCGACATCACGAGCAGCGGCGTGATCTCGGTCTCCATCTGCTTGTTGCCCGAGATGAAGACGACCGAGCCGTACTCGCCGATCGCGCGGGCGAACGCGAGCGCGAAGCCGGTGACCATCGCCGGCGCGACGACCGGGAAGATCACGCGACCGATCGTCTGCCAGCGCGACGCGCCGAGCACGTTCGCGGCCTCCTCGATCTCGGGCTCGAGCTCCTCGAGCACCGGCTGGACCGTGCGCACGACGAACGGCAACCCGATGAACGCGAGGGCGAGCGAGATGCCGAGCGGGGTGTACACCGCGTGGATCCCGAGCGGCTCGAGGAAGCGACCGATCGCGCCGGTCGGCGCGAGCACCGCGGTCAGCGCGAGCCCCGACACCGCGGTCGGCAGCGCGAACGGAATGTCGACCAGCGCGTCGATCGCGCGCTTGCCCCAGAATTCGTAGCGCACGAGCGCCCACGCGAGCAGCGTGCCGAACACGACGTTGATCAGCGCGGCGACCAGCGACGCACCAAAGGTCACGCGGTACGACGCCAGCGCGCGCGGCGAGGTCGCGAGGTCCCACAGCTGGCCCCACGACAGCTCGGCGCTCTTGATCACGAGCGTCGCGAGCGGCACGAGCACGATCAATGATAGGTAGACGATCGTGTAGCCGAGGCTGAGCCCGAACCCGGGCAGCGTGCGCTTGCCCATGAGGATCTACTTCTTCGCGATCGCCGAATCGAACACGCCGCCGTCGTCGAAGTGCGTGTGCTGCGCCTGCTGCCAGCCGCCGAACTTCTGATCGATCGTGAACAGCTTCACCGCCGGGAAGCGGCCGGCCGGCGCGTTGCTCGGATCGCGCGGGCGGTAGTAGTGCGCGGCGGCGATCTGCTGGCCTTCGGGCGTGTAGAGGAACTGGAGGTAGGCGGTCGCGACCTCGCGCGTGCCGTGGCGATCGACGACGTCGTCGACCATCGCGATCGGCGGCTCGGCGAGGATCGACTCCGACGGCACGACGATCTCGAGCTTGTCCTTGCCGAGCTTGTCGACCGCGAGCAGCGCCTCGTTCTCCCACGCGAGGAGCACGTCGCCCTGATCGCGCTCGACGAACGTCGTGGTCGCACCGCGGGCACCGGAGTCGAGCACCGGCACGTGGCTGTAGAGCTCGGTCACGAACGCGCGTGCCCTGGTGTCGTCGCCGAGCTTGTCGAGCGCGTAGCCGTAGGCCGCGAGGTAGTTCCAGCGCGCGCCGCCAGAGGTCTTCGGGTTCGGCGTGATCACGCTGACGCCGGGCTTCACGAGGTCGTCCCAGTCGTGCACGGCCTTGGGGTTCCCCTTGCGCACGAGGAACACGATCGTCGAGGTGTACGGCGTCGCGCGCGCGGGAAGCCGGCTCGCCCACGTGGTCGAGAGCAGACCTGCCTTGCCGATCGCGTCGAGGTCGTACGCGAGTGCGAGCGTGACGACGTCGGCCTCGAGCCCGTCGATCACCGCGCGCGCCTGCTTGCCGGAGCCGCCGTGCGACTGCTCGATCGAGACCTTCTGCCCGGTCTTCTGTTCCCACTGCCTGGCGAACGCGACGTTCTCGGCGGCGTAGAGCTCGCGCGTCGAGTCGTAGCTCACGTTGAGCAGGTGGATCGTCTTCGGGTCACCGTCGCCGGACGAGCACGCCGCCAGGAGAAGCAGGACGGGGAACATCCGGGTCATGACCAGACCATCCGTTATAACGGACAGTCTGTCAAGGCGGATGAAAGTCCACTCTAGCAGATACGTGGGTTCAGCGGCGGAGATCCTCGACCACGCGGATCGGGCTCCCGGATGCCGGGACATCGAGCGGCACCGTGCGCTCGACGTGGAGCTCGGCGTTCGTGAAGTGGAGCGCGTGCAGGCCGACCGCGAGCTGGAGGTGAGCCGGCGTGTCGTGCACCGTGGGATCGTCATCGACGGTCACGGTCGCCCACGGGCGCGCGCCGACCAGGACCTCGCGGTGGACGATCGCGACCGCGGGCGCGGCGTCGAGCGCCGGTGGCGGGTGCGCCCCGGCGTCGCGGTGGATCGCGATCAGCGCGATCGGCGCGTCGATCGGCGGCGGCGGTGGCGGTGGCGGCGGCAGCGCGGCGTCGTCGACCGCGATCGGTGGCGCGACATCGACGACCGCGACCGCGACGCGCGGCGAAGCGTCGGGCGGCGCGCTCGCCGGGGTCGCCGTCGTTCGCCAGACGACCGCGCCGATGGCGATGACACCGACCGCGCCGATCGCGATCCAGCCACGCCGTGCGCGGGGTGCTGGTGCTGGTGGTGGTGGCGGCAGGCTCGGCTCCGGATCGTCGCCGACGGTCGCGACCAGCGAGCGCTGCGTGCCGCTGCCGCGGTCGTCCTCGAACAGGCTGACCAGCTCGACGCCGGAGATCGCGTCGCCGATCGGGGCGTCGCGGGCCTCGCGCCACACCGTCTCGAGCCAGCGCGCGAGCTGACGCGCCGGAGCCTCGCCCGGATCCGCGGTGCGCGCGGCGAGGATGTAGCGATCGAGCTCGGCGTACATCGCGCGCGCGTCGGGGAATCGATCGTCGACGCGGGCGGCCGTCGCGCGATCGACGATCGCGACCAGCGCGGGATCGAGCGCGCGGCCCGTCGGCCACGGCGCGAGCTCGCCAATACGCGCCCCGGCGAGGATCGTCTCGCGGTCGTCTCCCGGTCGCGCGCGCGCCCCGGTCAGCGCTTCGCGCAAGAGCATCCCGACCCCGTAGACATCCGCGCGCGGATCGATCGGCTCGCGGCGTGCCTGTTCCGGAGCCATGTAGCTCGGCGTGCCGATCAGCTTGTGCGTGTCGTCTCCCGCGAGCGCCGCGATGCCGAAGTCGGTCAGCTTGACCTCGCCCGACCACGACAGGAGGACGTTGCGCGGCGTGACATCGCGATGGACGATCCCGAGCGGCTCGCCCTCCCGCGCGCGGTGGTGGGCGTAGTCGAGGGCCTGGCAACACTCGGCGGCGACGAACGCCGCGGCGACCTCGGGCATCGGCACCGCGCCCGCGTGCGCGAGCGACGAGCCGAGGTCCTGGCCCTCGACGCGCTCCATCGCGAAGTAGACCTCGTCGCCGGCGCGCCCGAAGTCGAACACCGGCACGATGTTCTGGTGTGCGAGGGCCATCGACAGCCGTGCCTCGCGCACGAACAGATCGAGGAACACGACGTCGGTCGCCCGCTCGGGACGGATGCGCTTGACCACGAGCTCCTTCTCGAGCCCACCCGCGCGCCGGCGTGCGAGAAACACCTCCGCCATCCCGCCGCGCCCGAGTCGCCGGAGCAACTCGTACCGTCCAAGCGCGCGGGCCATCACACGGGACTATAGCGAGCATTGACCCACCACCCCATGCGGCCGACAATCCGCGTGGCGTGCGCAGCCCTCTTCTGGTGATCGGCGCGGTCGCGCTGCTCGCGCCGACCACGGCCGCGGCCGCCCCACCGGCCGATGTCGTCGTGGTCTGGGCCCCCGACCTCGATCGCGCGCCGCTCGGGCCGATCGCGCGCGACCTCGGGCTCGCGGTGATCGATCGCACGCCGAGCTCGCCAGCGCCGCCGGCGATCGCGCCCGCGATCCGCGCCGGGATCGACGCCTACGACGGGCTCCGATTCGAGGACGCGTGGACCGCACTCGAGCGCGCGCGCGACCTCGCCGATCGCAGCGGCGCGGCCGACGCGACCGCGGTCGAGCTGTCCGATCTGTTCCTCTACCGCGCGCTGGTCCAGGCGCAGCGCGATCCCGAGGCCGCGTGGGACGAGCTCGTCGCCGCGATCGTCGTCGATCCGACCCGCGTGCTCGACCGCGCGCGGTTTCCACCAAAGATCATCGAAGAAGCCGAGCGCGCCCGGGCGCAGGTGGTCGCCGGGGCGCGCGTGACGATCGCGGTCGACGCGCCGGCAGGCTGCACGATCCGGCTCGACGGTCGCCCAGCCGAGCTCCTGCTGCCGCAGCTCGTCGGGCCGCACTGGCTCGCGCTCCGGTGCCCGGATCACGCGGCGTGGGGGGCGCGGATCGCGGTCACCGATCCGATGCCGCCGATCCACCCGACGCCCGTCGTCGTCGCGCCACCACCCGACGCCGAGCTGGTCGCGAGCGCACGCTCGGCGGGCGCGCGGGGCCTGTTCGTCGTCGAAGTTCGCGGGGCGGTCGCGACCGTGCGGCTGCTCGATCTCGACGGTCGCGAGCGCGGCCGGCGCACGGTCGCGGTGGCGCGCGATCTGGCGGCGGTCGGGCCGGCGATGCGCTCGCTCGTCGCGCCCGAGGCGGGCGCCCACGCGCCGTGGTATCGCGCGCGCTGGGTCTGGGCCGTCGGTGGCGCCGCCCTCGCGGCCGCGATCGCGATCCCGCTGACCGCCACGCTCGTCCACGATCCGGGGACCAACGGTGGGGCGCTGCAGTGGTCGGGCAAGTTGCCGCAATGAGGCAGCAGATGATGCTGGTCGCGCTCGGGCTCGCGGGCGCCTGTGCGTCGCCGACGCCGACGATCCAGCTCGTCGTCGAGGGCCCGATCGGCGATCCCGACGCGCTCGCGCAGGGTATCGACGATCTGACGATCGCGGTCGCCCACGCCGGTAGCGACGCGGATCTGGTGTCGCTCAGCGTGCCACCCGAGCGCTCCATCGATCTCGGCGGCGTGCCGTTCGCGGACGATCTCGTCGTCCACCTCACCGGCCGCACCGGCGGCAATGATGTCGCCTACGGTCGCTCGTGCACGTTCGCGTTCGCGAGCGACGGCACGGTCGGAGATCCGCGCGTGTTCTTCGCGCGCAACGTCCGGTTCGCCAGCCTCGGCGTCACCGCGTTCGCGCGCCGAGGTGGAGCGGCGGTGACCTATCACGACGGCAGCGGCGTCCTCGTCGGTGGCATCGGTCCCGATGGCTCGCCCGTCCGCGCGATCGAGCGCTTCGATCCGCGCACCGGCGACAGCACGAACTTCGCGACCCTCGACGCGCGCACCGGCGCGGTCGCGGCCTTGCTCGGGCTCGGCGCGACCGAGCGGATCGCCGTGATCGGGGGCGAGGTCACCGGCGCGGGTGCGAAGTTCGTCGAGCTCGTCGAGGCCGACTCGAATCGTGGCTCGGCCATCGAGCGGGTCGATGATGTCGACGGTGCGCTCGCGCGCGACGGGCTCACCGCGACCGCGCTCACCGATGGTCGCATCGTCGTGATCGGCGGCGCCGCGCCGGGGAGCGCCCCCGCAGGCACGGTCGCGCAGATCACGACCGACGCCGGTCAAGTCGAGATCCGGACACTGCGCGCGACGCTCGCGAACCCACGCACCGGTCACACCGCGACGCGCCTCGGCGATGCCGTCGGCGCGCCGCTCCTCGTCGCTGGCGGGCTCGACCCGGGCGGCCAACCGATCGCGGTCGCCGAGCTGTTCCGACCGCTGTCGTCGGACTTCGCCGACCCGGTGCGCTTCGCTCCGACGCTGGTCGTCCCACGCAGCGGGCATCAGGCGCGGCTGATGCCCGACGGCAGCGTCCTCATCATCGGCGGGATCGACGCCGCCGGCGCGCCGGTCCGCACCCTCGAGCGGTTCACGCTCGACGGCGGCTTCGTCGCGGTCGGCGAGCTGCCCGCGACCGCCGGCGTGATCGGCGCGGCCGCCACGATCCTGCCCGACGGGCGCATCTTGCTGCTCGGGGGCTCGATCCCGCCGTCGACCGAGCCGGTCGCGACCGCGTTCATCGCGCGGCTCGACGTGATCGACGGATCGGTCGATGTCGTCGCGACCGATCGCCTCGCGATCCCGCGCCTCGCGCCGCAGGCCACGGTGTTGTGCGACGGCACGATCATGGTGTCCGGTGGCACGCTCGCCTCCGACATCATCGAGCGCTACAACCCGCCCGCGCTCGATCGCCGCTGACCTAACCCTCGCGCGTCGGGGGAGGCTTGAGGCCGTACTTCTCCATCTTGTAGATCAGCGCGCGGCGCGACAGCCCGAGACGGCGCGCGGCGCGGGTCTGGTTGTGCCCGTCGGCCTCGAGGGCGGCGACGATCGCGGTGCGCTCGACCTCGGCGAGCTGACCGCGAACGCTGCTCGCGGTGGCGACCGGCCGCACGCGGCGGGCGTCGTCGAGCAAGCGGTCCGGGAGATCCGCGGCGCCGATCACCTCGCCCCCGAGAACGAGCGCGCGCTCGATCGCGTTGCGGAGCTCGCGCACGTTGCCGGGCCAGCTGTACCCGACGAGCGCGTCGCGCGCGGCCGGCGACAGGCTCGGTGCCGAGCGCCCCGACTCGGTCGCGCACTGGCGGATGAAGTGCTCGGCGAGCGGCAGGATCTCGTCGGGCCGATCGCGCAGCGGAGGGATGGCGATCGTGAACCCACCGATCCGGAACAGGAGATCCTGACGGAACCGACCGGTGCGCACCGCGGCATCGAGATCGCGGTGCGTCGCGACGACGACCCGGGTATCGACCGCGAGCTCGGTCGTGCTGCCGACGCGCACGATCTGCTTGCGCTCGAGCACGCGCAGCAACTTGGCCTGCAGCGCGGGCGGCATCTCCCCGATCTCGTCGAGGAACAGGGTGCCACCGTCGGCGGCCTCGAAGTAGCCGACCTTGCGTCGGTCGGCGCCGGTGAACGCGCCGCGCTCGTAGCCGAACAGCTCGCTCTCGAGCAGGTTCTCGGGCAGCGCCGCGCAGTTGAGCTTGACGAACGGCTTGTCGCGCCGACTCGAGCCGCGATGGATCGCCTCGGCGACGAGCTCCTTGCCGGCACCGGTCTCGCCGTAGATCAGCACGGTCATCGTCGAATCGGCGATCCGCGCGGCGAGCTCGTACACCCGACGCATCGCCGGATCGATCACGATCGCGGGCCCGACCTGGACCGACTCGACGGCGGGCGCGATCGGTGCGCCGCGCCGCAGGGCGCGCAGGCGAGCGACGGCAGCGTCGACCGTGGTCGCGTCGTCGGGCACGATCGCGAGCGCGGTCGCGGTCGGGCGCGGCTCGAGCTTCGCGAGCGCGGCGGTCGCGGCAGCGCGATCGAGCTCGGGCAGGATGATCAGGTAGTCGTCGCCGATGTCGTCGCCGATCAGATCCATCGGGCGCAGCCCGCGGGCGATCGCGTCGAGCGCGGCGTCGTCGGCGATGCGGACCGAGGCGATCGCGAGCGGTCGGTGGTAGCGCACCGAGCGATCGACCTCGGCGATCAGCCGGGCCTCGCACGCGTCGGCGCTGGCGACCGCCGCGTGTTGCTGGAGGCCGCTGGTCAACCCGACGACGGCGTGGATCGGGCCGATCGCGATCTCGTCGCCGTTGGCGACGCGCGTCGGGGTCGCGATCCGCACGCCGTTGACCCAGGTGCCGTTGCGACTCCCGAGGTCCTCGACCAGGATCGCGCCGCGCGCCCACCGGACGCGCGTGTGGAGCCGCGAGACCTTCTCGTGATCGACCGTCATCGTGGCGCCGCGCGAGCGCCCGAACGTGACCTCGACCTCGGGAGGCAGATCGACCACCCGCGAGCTCGGATCGCCGTCGACATGGATCACGAGGAATGCCCGCGGCGTCTCGCTGGCACGCTCGGTGCCGGCATCCAGGGTCAGGATCTCGGTGGACATGAAGTGTACGAACCGTGCACAACGCTCGAACGCTGCACACCCTGGAGTCGAAGGCACGCTAGGTTAGCCTGGATGGCCCGTGGTACCCACGTTGCACTCAAACGACGTGCCATGAGGTGGGTGATCGTAGCGCTCGTCGGAATCGGAGGGTGCACACCCACGAAGCCGGACATCGATGCGCCGACCTCGGGCGGCTCGATGTTGCGCCTCGCCTGGACCGGTCAACCCGCTGCCTTGCCTGCCCCGGTCGGCGGCAACGTCACGCTCGCGACCGCCTCGTTCGCCGCGATGAACCTGCGCGTCGTCGGCGACGCCGGCCCGGGCGACCCGCGCACGCTCGTCGATCATGTCGCGATCGCGTGGAGCGCCGGCGCGCAGCCACCTCCGATCGCATTTCCCAGTGCACCGCTCGGCAAGTACTCGCGCGTGGTGTTCTCGCTCGACGGCGAGGACCAGGTTTCGCAAGCGACGGCGGCGGCGAGCTACACGCTGACCGGCACCGTCGCGATCCAGGGCGCGGCCGCGGTTCCGTTTCGCGTCACCGACGACACCGAGATCTCGGTCGCGTTCGACGTCGATGCCGAGCTCGTGGTGAACGCGGACGCGACGGTCGAGGTCGCCGTCGATCTCGCCAAGATCGTCGGCGCTGTCGACTTCAAGACACTCCCGGTGGTCGACGGCGTCCGCGTGCTCGCGTCCGACGATCCGCAGGCGGACGCGGTCCGCGCGAAGCTCGTCGACGCGTTCCACGCGCGGTAGCGCAGCGTCCGTACAGTGTTCGATCGCTGCTCGCCTGCAACACCGCTTCGCGCGAACGATCTCACCGGGTTGCGCGGGGCACGCGGCTTGCTTTGACGCCCCGTCATGCTGAAATCCTCGCTGTTCGCCCTCGTCGTGCTCGGCGCGTGTTCGTCCTCGCCGTCGGGTCAGATCATCACCGGCCGGGTCGCTACCGACTTCCCGACCCCGGTCACCGCGGTCCGCGTCCTCCATCAGGGCGCGATCGTCGGCACCTCGCCGGTCGCCGCGGACGGCACGTTTCAGATCGCGGCGCCGGCCCAGAAGAACCTCGCCTTCCAGCTCGTGAGCGGTGCGAAGTCCAAGCTCGTCTTCCCGCGCCACGTCGGTGGCAACCAGACCCTGTTCGCGGTTCGTGGGGGCGGCACCACGTTCGACCTCGGCACGATCCACTTCGTCGGCGACGTCACCACCACGACGATCGTGTTCCACGACGGCACGATCTCGACCGATTGCGAGGACGGTCACGACGCGAGCGGCGCCGTGTGCGCCGATGACCAGGATTCGAGCGGCGGCTCCTGCGATGCCGAGGGTGACAATACGGAGCAGGAGGGGATGGGCTCGGACGACGTGAACGACGGGCTCGCCGACGACGGCGACGCGGTCCCCGAGCACAACTTCCCCGCCGACGGCTGCGCGGACGGCGAGTCCAGCGACGGTAGCGGCGACTCGGGCAGCGGCAACTAGGTCGGGAAGATCGGCGGCGCCCGTCGTTAGACCGGCATGCGCCTGCCTACATGTCTGCTCTCGCTCGCCCTCGCCTCGTCGTTGCTCGGCTGTGTCGAACCGAGCGACGAGGCGCTCGGGGTCACCAGCCAGGACTCGTTCGTTCCCGTCGGTGGCTGGGTCTACGACCACGGCATCGTCCACTATCACGTGACCGCCGCGTTCGCCGGCAACGCCGGTGCGATGGCCGCGCTCAGCTCGACGATCGCCGAGTACCAGGCGACCACGCAGCTCCAGTTCGTCTCGCAGGCGAGCGCGAGCGCGAAGGGCATCGTCTACGAGCTCAACACCGATGCCGGGTGCGGCGGCGGCGTCACCAGCAACCGCGACAACAACGATGTCGGCCTCGGCCCGCTGATCCGCATCTGCTCGACGAACCGCAACACGGTCGCGCACGAGACCGGCCACGCGCTCGGCATGTGGCACGAGCAACAGCGCAGCGACCGCGACCTCTACGTGAAGTGCCACAACGCCGACATCGATCCGACGCTCGAGTGCGCGGCGAACGATCAGAACTGCATGACGCACGTCTGCACGCTCGGCGGCGACTTCGCGATCTACAGCGGTCCGGCACCGATGGTCTACGCGCCGTACGACCTGCTCTCGATCATGCAGTACTACGGCTTCAACTTCGCGAAGAACTATCCGTCCGACGTCAGCATCACGGTGAACGACGGCGGCTCGTGCGTCGGCGAGGCCGGCAGCTGCCTGCCCGACCACACCGACCTCAGCATCGAGGACATCAACTCGGTCAAGCAGATGTATCAGGAGCCGCTCGGCCCCGACGCGATCCAGCACTACGGCACCGCCATCGCCGTCGGCGACTTCGACAAGGACGGCTACATGGACGTCGCGGTCGGCGCCCCGGACACCGCGCAGGAGGGCAAGGCGATCGGCGCGGTCTACCTCTACAAGGGCACGTTCGGCGCGCACTCGCTGAGCGGCAACCAGGTCGGCGCGAGCGACTGGCGCTCGTCGCTCGTGCCGTGGAAGAAGATCGTGCCGGCGACGCTGCACAAGACCGGTCAGGACGGCGAGCGGTTCGGCGCCGCGTTGCACGCGGTCGATCTCGACGGCGATGGCGTGCTCGATCTCGCGATCGGCGCGCCCGGTCGCGACGCCGGCACCGGGCGGTCTACGTGATGTACGGCCGCGCCTTCATCCAGCCGAACGACTGGGGCAACGGTCCGATGAACACCGTGTTCGGCCTCCAGGCCTCGAGCGTCGCCGAGCCGGGCACCGCGACCTACTATCCCGAGTCCGACTTCGGCGTCGCGCACCAGGGCGATCACTTCGGGGCCGCGATCATGGGCGGTGACTTCGACAACGACGGCCGGCGGGAGCTCGCGATCGGCGCGATCGACCGCGCGGTCGGCGGCGAGGTCATCCTGACGGCGCACCCCGCGCCGGGCCCGCTCGTCGCCGGCACGTGGATCGCGCCGAGCTTTCCGACCGCGGGTGCGAAGTTCGGCACCGCGATCGCGACCCACGACTTCGACGGCGACGGCAAGTCCGACGTGATCGTCGGGGCGCCCAAGGCGAGCACGAACACGGCCGGCGCGATGTTCTTCTTCGGCAGCCTCGGTCACTTCGCGCAACAGCAGGGTCACCTGATGAGCGCGCCGACCGCCGGCGATGACTACGGCGCCGCGCTCGCGATCGGCGACTACCGCGCGACCGGCACGTGGCAACTCGCGGTCGGCGCGCCGGGTCGCAACGGCTCGGGTCGCGTCGAGCTGATGGGTTGGGTCGGCAGCGGGACCTCGGGCTTCTTCGCGCAGATCCAGATCGTCGATCAGACCATCGCGGGCCAGGCCAACGCGGCCGGCGATCACTTCGGCGCCGCGCTGCGCACCGCCAAGCTCCATGCCGGCAGCCACGCCGACCTCGTCGTCGGCGCGCCCGACAAGGCCGGGCGGCTCGCCGACTCCGGCATGGCGTTCACGTTCACCGCGACGACCGCCATGTTCACCGCCGGCAAGACGTACCTGCCGCAGGCGGCGGGCACGCACTTCGGCTGCGCCTTCGGCGACGCCGACCTCGATCGCGACGGCGGCGTCGACCTCGTGATCGGCGCGACCGGCGAGATCGGTCAGACCGAGACCACCGCGACCGGCACGATCACCGTCGAGCAGGGCTCGCGCAGTGGGCTCACCAACCAGTGGTTCCTGCGCTACCCCGCGTTCGAGAGCGGGCCGTACGTGTTGTTCGACTAGTAGCGATAGTGGTCGGGCTTGTACGGGCCGTCGACCGGCACGCCGAGGTACTCGGCCTGCACCTTGGTCAACTGCGTCAGTCGGACGCCGACCTTGCCGAGGTGGAGGCGGGCGACCTTCTCGTCGAGCTTCTTCGGGAGCACGTAGACCGCACCGGTCGCGAACTTCATGCCGGTCATGTCGTCCTGGCCCTTGGTCGCGTTCGCCCACAGCGCCATCTGCGCGATCGTCTGGTTCGTGAACGAGTTCGACATCACGAACGACGGGTGGCCGGTGCCGCAGCCGAGGTTGACGAGGCGACCACGCGCGAGGAGCGTGATGCGCTTGCCGTTCGGGAAGATGAACTGGTCGACCTGCGGCTTGATGTTCTCTTCCTTGATGTCCTTGTTGTTCTCGAGGAAGGCAACCTGGATCTCGGAGTCGAAGTGGCCGATGTTGGCGAGGATCGCCTCGTCCTTCATGACGTTCATGTGCTCGGCGCGGATGACGTCCATGCAGCCCGTCGCGGTGACGAAGATGTCGGCGATCGGCGCCGCGTCTTCCATCGTCACGATCTGGTAACCCTCCATCGCCGCCTGCAGCGCGCAGATCGGATCGACCTCGGTGACGAGCACGCGCGCGCCGAGGCCGCGGGCCGCCGACGCGCAACCCTTGCCGACATCGCCGTAACCGGCGACGACGACGACCTTGCCAGCGACCATGATGTCGGTCGCGCGCTTGATGCCGTCGAACAGCGACTCGCGGCAGCCGTAGAGGTTGTCGAACTTGCTCTTGGTGACCGAGTCGTTCACGTTGATGCACGGGAACAGGAGCGAGTTGGTCTTCGCCATCTCGTACAGGCGGTGGACGCCCGTGGTGGTCTCCTCGGACACGCCGCGGATGTCGGCGGCGAGCTTGGTGAAGCGCTTCGGATCCGCCTTGAGCGACGCGGCGAGCACCGTGTAGATGACGCGCATCTCCTCGTTCGTCGCGGTCGCCGGGTCGGGCGACTTGCCGGCCTTCTCGCACTCGACGCCCTTGTGGACGAGCAGCGTGAGGTCACCACCGTCGTCGAGGATCAGGTTCGGACCGAGGCCGCCCTTGAACGCGTTGAGCTGGAGCCCGATGTTCTCCCAGTACTCCTCGAGGTTCTCGCCCTTCCACGCGAACACCGGCACGCCGGTCTTCGCGATCGCCGCGGCCGCCTCGTCCTGCGTCGAGTAGATGTTGCACGAGGTCCAGGTGACCTCGGCGCCGAGCGCCGTCAGCGTCTCGATGAGGCACGCGGTCTCGGTCGTCATGTGGAGGCAGCCGGCGATGCGCGCGCCCTTGAGCGGCTGCGCCTTGCCGAACTCCTCGCGGAGCGACATGAGGCCCGGCATCTCCTTCTCGGACATGCGGAGCTTCTTGCGGCCGAGCTCGGCCAGGGTGATGTCCTTGATCTTGAACGCGGGGAACTCGGTGCGGGTATCCATGACGATGTCTCCAGTGGTGAGCGGGGCGCCGAAGGGCGCCTAATTGAGGCGCGACGGCTTCTTGCCGACGGCCAGAACACGGGGTGGATGCTCGCCGCGAAACGAGGCGAGCGGTGCGGCGACGATCGGCTCGAGCGTGGCGTCGACGAGCCACGCGGCGAGCTTGTCCGGCTCGAAGCCGAGCCAGACATCGCCCTGATCGCGCATCGCCTCGTCGTCATGCGGGAGGTAGTCGACGATCACGAGGTGACCGCCGCGGCGGAGCAGGCGCGCGGCCGCGACGATCGCGTCGGCCGGGCGCGCGGCGTGGTGGAGCACGCGCGCCATCACGACGAGGTCGGCGCCACCGCGCGAGCCGATCTCCTCGCCGAGCTGCGGATCGTCGACGTCGCCCTCGCGTAGCCGCACGTTCGGCAGGCCCCACGTCGCGATGTGCGACGCGCAGCGCGCGAGGCGAGCGGCGCTGCGATCGACGGCGACGACGCGCTCGTAGAGCGGCGACAGGATCGGGAGCAGCGTGCCTTCGCCGGTGCCGACGTCGACCGCGAGCGCGCGACCCGGCAGGAGCGGCGCGAACATCGGCAGCCAGCCGAGCAGCTCGTCGCTGGTCGCCGGTGGCGTCGCGTCACCGGGTCGCTCGTCGAAGAACCGGCGCGAGTCCTCCTCGCGGGCGGCGACGATCGCGGCGACGCGCGCCAGCGATCCATCCTTGCTGCACAGCGTCCGGCCCTCGGCGAGCGCGGCATCGACGATCGCGTTGGAGTCGAGATCGGACCGCAGCAACGTGCGGGTGCCATCGCGACGCGTGCTCAGTAAGCCGGCCTCACGCAGCGGCTGCGACTTCTTGGTCACCTGGGGCTGGCTCGCGCCCAAAAGGGTTGCCAGCTCGCCGACGGTGAGCTCGTTTTCGGCGCACAGCGCGAGCAGACGCAACCGATCCTCGTCTCCAAGGAGTCGGAACAGCTCGACGCGCGCCGGACCAGTCACGACTCATAGATATTCCATTATGCGAAAACTGGCAAGTAGTAAGATCAGGCAACCGGCGGAGTCGTTTGATTTGCGCTACCTACCGCCCTATCATCGACGGGAACGGACGCATGAGCAGCGGTTCTTCTGACAAGCCACCGGGCACCTCGCCGGGTCGGCCGGCTGCGGATACCCCACAGCGGGTCGTGGTCCGATCGATCGATTCGGGTAGCGACTCGGTGATGGGCGCGAACGACACCGCGGTCGCGACGGCCGAGGATCGCGCGAATCGCACGTCGGCGACCACGCTCTCGAACGAAGGCAGCAGCGGCGGCACGCATCCCGAGATCGTCGGCTCGACGCTGTCGGGGCGTTACCTCGTGACGCGCAAGGTCGGCCAGGGCGGCATGGGCGCGGTCTACGAGGCGACGCACACGCTGATCAACAAGCGCGTCGCGGTCAAGGTCCTCCTCGAGAAGTACGCGCAGCGCGAGGCGATCGTCGCGCGCTTGAAGCAAGAGGCGCAGCTCGCGTCGTCGGTCGGCAACGAGCACATCATCGACATCACCGACTTCGGGACCACCGAGGACGGCCGCACGTTCGTCGTGATGGAGTTCCTCGAGGGCGAGTCGATGGCCGAGTGCCTCGCGCGCGAGACCAAGCTCCCCGAGCAGCGCATCCTGCGGATCGCGTCGCAGTGCGCCGCCGCGCTCGCCGCCGCGCACGACAAGGGCGTCGTCCACCGCGACATCAAGCCGGAGAACCTGTTCCTCCTGAAGCGCAAGGAGCAGGACTTCGTGAAGGTCGTCGACTTCGGGATCTCGAAGTCGCTGCGCGCGAGCGCCGAGGAGGAAGCGCCTCGCCTCACGCAGACCGGTATGGTGCTCGGCACGCCGCTCTACATGTCGCCCGAGCAGGCGCGCGGCGACGACGAGCTCGATCATCGCGTCGATATCTACGCGCTCGGCGTGATCATG
This sequence comes from Haliangiales bacterium, assembly GCA_038321315.1. Taxonomy (GTDB): domain Bacteria; phylum Myxococcota_A; class Polyangia; order Haliangiales; family Haliangiaceae; genus JABFXX01. The sequence goes on from JBBQEX010000001.1 coordinate 223,579, forward strand.
TACGAGGCCGCGACCGGGCGCGTGCCGTTCGCCGGCAACAACTATCTGTCGGTGATCTCGCAGGTCCTCAACGAGGACGCCAAGTCGCCGCGCGAGCTGCGCCCCGATCTGTCCGAGGAGTTCGACGCGATCGTGATGCGCGCGATGGCGAAGGATCGCAAGGATCGCTACACCGACGCGAACGAGCTGCTCAACGACATCACGTCGGTGCTCGACGATCCCACGCACTCGACCGAGCGCGCGAAGATCACCGGGCCGCGCAAGATCAAGAAGGCCGGGAAGGCTGGCGGCCTGAAGCTCGTCGTGTGGATCGCGGCGGTGTGCGTGATCATCGCGGCGATCGTCACGACGGTCGTGACGATGATGGGCGGCAAGGAAGCCGAGAAGAAGATCAAGGACGCCGGCATGCCGGTGAATCCGATCGTCGCGATGACGCCGGTCGACGCCGCGCCGATCGAGCCCGACGCGCACGTCGACATGCTGAAGGTCCACATCGAGACCACGCCTCCGGGCGCGGCGATCCTGTTCGGTGGCCTCACGAAGTGCGACGCGACGCCGTGCGACTTCGAGATCGTGAAGAGCAACAAGGACGTCAGTGGCGTCGCCCAGCTCGACGGGTTCAACGAGTATCCGATCTCGTTCAACCCGCTCGACGTCAAAGGCGAGTCGACGAAGATGACGCTGAAGCTCGTCAAGCCCAAGCAGGGCGCGCCGATCCGCACGGTCCCGACGATCAAGCCCGACCCGAAGAAGGGCTCCAGCGATGGCTCGGGCGCGACCGATCACTCCAACGGCGAGCTCTCGAGCCCGTTCGGCACGGTACCGAGCGGGGCGCCGAAGGGCGCCGCGAAGTCGCCGTGAAGCTCGCGCTCGCACTCGTGCTGTTGCCCGCGATCGCGTGGGCGCAACCGCACCGAGACACCGGCTTTCTCGGCAACCAGAACGAGCGCCCGCTCCTCGAGATCGACGACTGCCAGCCGACGACGATGGTGGCCGACGATCGGCTGCGCGCCGGCGCCGAGCACTACCAGCGCGGCGAGACGCTGTATCTCCAGGGCGACTATCCGGCGGCGGTGAAGGAGTTCATCGACGCGTACTGCCTGAAGCCGGACTTCTACACGATCCTGAAGGACATCGGGCAGGCGTACGAGCGCGACCTCGACTACGAAAAGGCGATCGCGTACCTCGAGCGATTCGTGCTCGCGGTGCCGCCCGAGGCGAAGAAGGCGCCGGGGTGTTCGCCGGATCCGCAGGTCGACAAGGACAACGTGATCGCGCGCATCGGCATCCTCACGCGGCTGCGCGCGCAGGTGCTGGTGCAGACCGATCCGAAGGACGCGTCGGTCGTGATCTCGAACGATGCCGGCACGCGCGCGACCGGGCGCTCGGGCCAGAACATCGACGTGTTCGGCGGCCACTACGCGATGCTGATCGAGAAGCCGGGCTTCGAGTCGCAGACCCAGCCGCTCGACGCGCGGATCGGCAAGCCGCTGACGGTGTTCGTGCGCCTCGAGCCGGTCAAGGGGCGCCTCGCGCTGCTCGCGTCGCCGCCCGACGCGCGGCTGTACCTCGACAACAACTACGTCGGCACCGGCAGCTTCGAGGATCGCCGGATCAAGGCGGGCACCTACGACGTCAGCGCCGAGGCCGCGGGCTACGAGACCTCGTCCCAGCGGATCGTCGTCCTGCCGGAACAGGAGTCCCGGATCTCGATCGAGATGGAGGCCCGGGTCCAGACCGGGCGCCGCCAGCTCGTGATCGCGTCGGCGATCGCGGGAGCCGCGTCGTTCGGCTCGATCACGAACGCGTTCGCCGAGCTCGGCATCGGCGGCGTCGCCGGCGGATCGGTCGCCGGTGGCGTCGTGGGGTTCGCCGGCGCGTACTTCCTCGTGCCCGACGACATCCCGCTCGGCACGAGCTCGCTGACGATCACCTCGACGTTCATCGGCTACATGCTCGGGGCGTTCGGCACCGCGCTGGTATCGAGCAACGACGGCGTGATCACGCCGCTCGCCGGTGGCTCGCTGCTGGTGTCGGCGGCGACCGGCTACTACATCGGCAAGGAGACCCACATCAAGTCGGGCGACGCCGCGGTGATCAACTCCGGCGTCGTGTGGGGCTCGGCGATGGGCGCGCTGTTCGCGACGTCGTTCAACGCCGATCGCCGGATCGGCGCCGCACTCACCCTGTCGGGCCTCGGCATGGGCGCGGTCGGCGGCGTGCTGTCGGCGCGCTACTTCAACATCAGCCGCTCGCATGCCGCGCTGATCGATCTCGGTGGCGTGCTCGGCCTGATCGGCGGCCTCGCGACCGAGGCGCTCGCGTATCCGACCAAGTCGGGAAACTCGGCGGCGCAGGATCACCTGTCGAACTTCGCGATCGCGGGGCTCGCGACCGGCCTGATCGGCGCGGGCATCCTGACGCGCAACTACGACGCGCCGATCATCCCGGTGACGCCGAGCTTCGGCCAGGCGCAGACCGCCCACGGCTCGACGCCGACGCTCGGGTTCGGGGGGACGTTCTGATGGCGAAGTCCGCCTGTCCGCTCGACTGCCCCGATCTGTGCGGCCTCGAGGTCACCATCGAGGACGGCCGCGTCGTCGAGGTCACCGGCGATCGCCGCGGGCCGATCACCGACGGCTTCATCTGCGGCAAGGTCCGCAAGATCGCCGATCACCTGTACGGCGACGATCGCATCTTGCATCCGCTGATCCGCACCGGCCCGAAATCCGGCGCACCACGCTGGCGCGAGGCGACGTGGACCGAGGCGCTCGATCTCGTCACCGCGCGCCTGCAGGCGAGCATCGCGCGCGCCGGCGCCGAGACCGTGCTCCCGTTCCACTACGGCGGCTCCAACGGCTGGCTCACCGAGGGTGCGCTGGCGACGCGGTTCTTCCGCCGGCTCGGTGCATCGCGGCTCGATCGCACGTTCTGCGCGTCGGCGACCACCGCGGCGACACGCGGCCTCTACGGCGTGATGCCGGGCGTCGCGCTCGAGGACTACGAGCACGCGCAGCTGATCGTGCTGTGGGGCGTCAACCCGTCGGCGACCAGCATCCACCTCGTCCCGGTGATCGAGCGCGCTCGCGAGCGCGGCGCGAAGCTGATCGTCATCGATCCGCGCGCGACGCCGCTCGCGCGTCGCGCCGACCTGCACCTCGCGGTGCGCCCGGGCGCCGATCTGCCGGTCGCGCTCGCGCTCGGCCACGCGCTGCTCGAGATCTCCGATCGCGGCTTCCTCGATCGCCACGCGGTCGAGCTCGAGGCCTATGCCGCGCGCGCGTCGGCGTGGACGCTCGACGCCGCGGCGCGCGAGGCCGGCGTCGCGGTCGCCGAGCTGCAGCGCTTCGTCGAGCTCTACGCGGCCGCGTCCCCGGCGGTGATCCGCGCCGGCTGGGGCCTCGAGCGCAACCGCAACGGCGGCAGCGCGGTCGCGGCGGTGCTCGCGCTGCCCGCGATCGCCGGCAAGTTCGGGGTCCGCGGCGGCGGATTCACGATGTCGAACGGCGACGTCGACTGGAAGCTGACCGGCGAATCCGCGATCGATGCGCCGGTCGCGCGCACCCGCCTCGTCAATCAGAGCGAGATCGCGACCAAGCTGCGGGAGCTGCGCGATCCGGCGATCGAGTGCATGATCGTCTACAACTGCAACCCGGTCGCGACCGCGCCCGATCAGCGCGCGCTCGTCGAGCAGCTCCAGCGCGACGACCTGTTCGTCGTCGTGCACGACCAGGTGATGACCGACACCGCGGCGCTCGCCGACGTCGTGTTGCCGGCGACCGCGTTCCTCGAGCACCGCGACATGCGCCGCGGCTACGGCACGATGCGGATGTACGACAGCCCGGCGATCGCGACTCCTCCCGGCGAGGCGCGCTCGAACAACCAGCTGTTCGGCGAGCTGCTCGCGCGGTTCGACCTCGTGACGCCCGGCGACGCGATGACCGACGACGAGCTCGCCGCGCGGATCTACGATGCCAGCCCGAACGGCGCCGCGCTGCGCGCCGAGGTCGCCGCGAACGAGGTCGCCAGCCCGCCCGGGCTCGCGCGTCCGATCCCGTTCGTCGACGTGTTCCCGGGCACGCCCGACCAAAAGATCCACCTGGTCCCCGCGGCGCTCGATCGCGAGGCGATCGAAGCGGGCTCGCTCGGCCTCTATCACTACCGCGGCGATCCGGGCACCGAGGCGTACCCGCTCGCGCTGATCTCGCCGGCGCTCGCGACCCAGATCTCGTCGATGTTCGGCCAGCTGCGCACCGCGCCCGCAGCGATCGAGATCGCGCGCGAGGATGCCGCGGCGCGCGCGATCCGCGACGGCGATCCGGTTCGCGTGTGGAACGCCCACGGCGAGGTCGAGTGCCTCGCCAAGGTCTCGGCGCAGGTGCGCCCGGGCGTCTGCGTGCTCAACAAGGGTTACTGGCGCAAGCACACCGCCAACGGCTACACCGCGAACGCGCTGATCCCCGATGGCCTCGCCGATCTCGGCGGCCAGGCCGCCTTCAACGACGCGCGCGTCCAGATCGAAAAGCGCTAACGGACCGCGACGAGCGCGAGCAGGACCCCGACGACGATCGCGACGACCGCGCCGATCGCGAGGTGCACGATGCGCAGCGGCTTGACCGGCGCGGCTCGGATCGTCGGCTGGACAGCCATCGGCTGCGACGGTGCCGGCATGCCGACGCCGAGCGTGGTGCGCGCCTGCGGGATGCCGGGCATGCGCAGCCCCGACATCGGTGGTGGCTGCGACGACTGCGTCGCCGGCCGCGGAATCATCGGGCTCGCGCCGAGCGCCGACGGCGTGATGCCCGATAGCGAGGGCACGAGCGACGGCATCGGCTGCGCGGGTGGCAGGTTCGCAGCCGCATCGCGCAGCTGCTGCGAGTTGAGCTGCATCTCGATGCCCGCCATCGTGCGGCTCGGCAGCTGCGTCGAGCGCAGCCGCTTGATCACCGTGCGCACCGCGGCGAGCGACGGTCGATCGTCGGGGTTCTTCGCGAGCATCGCCTCGACGAGCTGGACGAGCTCGTCGGGCAGCTGCGGCAACAACAGCTTCAGCGACGGTGGCGGTTCGACCGCGTGCGCCTGCAGCGTCTCCATCGGATTCTTGCGCGACGCGAATGGCCGGCGTCCGGTGAGGACCTCGAACATCACGACGCCGAGCGCGTAGATGTCGGTGCGGTAGTCGACCGGCAGGCCGCGCGCCTGCTCGGGTGCCATGTACTCCGGCGTGCCGAGCATCAGGCCGGTCTTGGTACGAAACGCCGCCTGGATGCCGGCCTCGGGCATCAACTTGCACAGCCCGAAGTCGAGCAGCTTCACCTCGGGCCAGCGCCCGTCGTGGGTCACGAGGTAGACGTTGTCGGGCTTCAAGTCGCGATGCACGAAGCCCTTGTCGTGCGCGGCGACCAGCGCCGACGCGATCTCCTCGATCACCGACGCGGCCTCGCTCGGGTGCAACGGGCCGCGCTTGAGTCGCGCGCGCAGCGGTTCGCCGACGAGCAGATCCATCACGTGGTACGCGCGGCCATCGGGCAGGGTGCCGAACGCGAAGATGTCGATGATGTTCGGGTGCCCGATCTGGTTGACCGCGCGCGCCTCCTGGATGAAGCGCTCGACGGTGGTCGGCGAGGTCGAGACCTCGACGCGCAGCACCTTGATCGCCGCGCGCTTGCCGATCACCGCGTGCTGCGCGCTGTAGACGACGCCCATGCCGCCGCGTCCGAGCTCGCCGTCGATCACGTAGCCGCCGACATCGCTCCCCGGTCCGAGGAGCGTCGGATCCATGATCGTGGCCTCCTCGTCCGCGCTGTCGCGTTCGCGCGCGACCGTCGGTACCTCGTCGTCGTCGTCCACCCGCCGCGATCCTACAACGTTCCGAGAAAATCGATCAGCGCCTGACGATCGGCGGCCGGCGCGGTGCGGAACGCTTCGGATGCCGGCTTCGCCTCCCCGCCGTGCCACAGGATCGCCTCGGCGAATGTCCGCGCGCGACCATCGTGGAGGAAGGTCGCGCCGGGCGCGACGAGCTGCGCGAGCCCGATCCCCCACAGCGGCGGCGTGCGCCACTCGCGACCGATCGCCAGGAAGTCGGGCCGCGCGTCGGTCAGATCGTCGCCGACGTCGTGCAGCAGGAGGTCGGTGAACGGGTGGATCGTCTGGTTCGCGAGCGCGGCGATCGGATGATCGCCGGTGACCTGCGTGCGCACGTGACAGCTCGCGCAGCCGAACGAATCGAACAGCGCATCACCGTGCAGGCTCGACGTCGTCGACGGACCCTTCGCGGGCACCGCGATCGTCGACACGAAGAACACGGTGTCGTCGAGCTGCTCGTTGGCGACGTCGAGTTGATCGGTGTCGTGGAACAGCCGGTTCGACAGCCCGATGTCATTCGCGAACGCGCCGGCCGCCTGGTTCGCGAGATCGGGCTCGTTGGCCTTGTGGCCGAATCGGCCGGGCTGCGTGGTCTGCGTGACCGCCTCCCACACCTGGTTCGTGCGTCCGGAGATCCCGTCGCCATCGGCGTCGTCGGGATCGGCGGCGGCGACAAGATCGGCGGCGGGGATCGCGTCGAGCAAGCCGAGCCCGAACACCGGCGGCGCCTGACGAAACGAGATCAGGAGCGGCGGCAGCGGCGCCTGGTTCGGCTGCGTGATCGCGAGGCGCGGCTCGCGCAGCATCTCGGAGCCGCCGTCGGCGTAGAACACCTCGCGCTCGACGTAGCTGACCTCGACGAACACCTCGGGCAACCCGACGGTCGCGTGATCCTGGAGCTGCAGCCCGAAATCCGGGGATGGCACCGGACCGCCGGGCACGCCGGGCGTGCCGTCGCTGACGCTGCAGCGCACGAGCGCCTGCGAGACGTGCTGGCCGTTGACGTCGATGAACTCCTGGCCGATCTGCGCGAGCCCGCGACCGTTCTGCGCGTGGCAGCCGACGCACGCGTCGTTGTTGAACTGCGGACCGAGCTGCGGGACCTCCCAGTGGAAGTCGAACGGTCCGCGGCCGGCCTCGAAGCGGGCGCGCCCGGCCTCGTCGAGGTTCGCGAGCGGGTGGGTGTATGCGAGCTCGGTGCGATCCTCGACCGTCGTCGCGCCACCGAGCAGGTGCTCGTCATCGCCGACCTGGTTGTCGCCGCATCCGATCACCATCGCGATCGGGATCAGCCAACCTCGCATCGCGCCCAGCGTACCAGCTGGCGCGATGCGCGCGGCTACTTTCAAAGTCGCTGTGGTCGTGTGTATGGTGGCGACCGTTGGCTGCAACGCGTGCGGATCTCCAACTCGCGAACTTCCAGGCTCATGAAGCAGTCCGCCCTCGCCCTCGCCGCCGTCTGTCTCCCCGCGGTCGCGGCCGCGAACCCGCGCTCGCTGCCGTTCACCTACACGACCGACACGCTCGACGAGGGCCGGGTCGAGATCGAGCAGCACGTCGACGTCGTCGCCGAGCGCGCGCTGACCCAGGCGCACTCGACCGGCACCGGCGAGTGGTTCCTGCCGAGCGCGTTCGCGACCGAGATCGAGATCGGGCTCGCCGAGCGCCTCGAGCTCGGGCTCGACCTCACGTTCGTGCCGTCGCCGGGCCAGTCCTACCTCGGCGCCGGGGAGGTTCCCGGGGCCGGCAACGGGATGAAGCAGCGGATCCGCTACATCTTCGCCGACCTCGGCGAGTGGCCGGTCGACGTCGGCGTCTACGGCGAGCTCACCGAGACCGAGCGCGAGCTCGCGTTCGAAGGCAAGATCTTGCTCCAGCGCCGGCTCGGCGACTTCCGGATCGCGGCGAACCTGTCGACCGCGTACGTGCGCTACTGGTCGCACGCACGCGAGGTCGTGCTCGATCCGTCGCTCGGCGTGACGTACGAGGCGACCGCGAAGCTCCACGTCGGCATCGACTCGTGGCTGCGCGGCGCGTACCCGATCGATCCCGAGCCGGTGACCCGCACGTTCGGCCTCGGTCCCGCGGCCTACGTCGGCCCCGCGGTGATGATCAACTTCGGCAAGCTGTGGTGGGCGGTCGGCGCGTACGTGCGCGTGACCGACACCAGCCACACGCTGCAGCCCGACGAGCCGTACGGCCCGATCTACGTGCGCTCGATGGTCGGCTACAACCTGTAGCCCCGCTGCTACGCGATCCGCTCGCCGACGATCAGGTGCTCGAGCGTCTCGCGCGTGCGGATGACCGTGTAGCGATCGCCGTCGACCAGGACCTCGGGCGCGCGCGGTCGCGTGTTGTAGTTCGACGACATCGTCGCGCCGTACGCGCCGGCGGCGCCGACGAGGACGAGCTCGCCCGCATCGAGCTCGGGCAGCTCGCGATCGCGCGCGAGGAAGTCGCCGGTCTCGCAGATCGGCCCGACGATGTCGGTGACGATCGCCGGGCGATCGGGGTTCGTCACCGGGCGGATCGGGTGGAACGAGCTGTACAGCACGGGACGCATGAGATCGTTCATCGCGCCGTCGACGATCGTGAAGTGCTTCGCCTCGTTGCGCTTGCGGTACAGCACGCGAGTGAGCAGGCCGCCGGCCTGACCGACGAGCACGCGGCCCGGCTCGGTGACGACCTCGATGCCGCGGCTGGTCAGCGGCGCGAGCGCGTCGCACACCGCGGCGCCGTACTCGGCCGGCGTCGGCGGCACGCTGCCTTCCTTGCCGGTCGCGTAGTCGATGCCGAGGCCGCCGCCGATGTCGACGTGGTGCAGCTTGGTGCCGTCGGCCGCGAGCTCGTCGACCAGCTTGACGAGCAGGGCGATCGCATCGACGAACGGCGACGTCTTGGTGAGCTGGCTGCCGATGTGGAAGTCGACGCCGACGATCTCGACGTTCGGACCGGCCGTCTTGACCAGCGCGCGCGCCTCGCTCATCGACACGCCGAACTTGTTGGTCTTCAGGCCGGTCGAGATGTACGGGTGCGTCTGCGGGTCGACGTCGGGGTTGACGCGCAGCGCGCACTTCGCGCGGGTGCCGACGCTCTTCGCGACGGCGTCGAGCACGACGAGCTCCTCGGCGGACTCGACGTTGAACCACGCGATGCCGGCGGCGAGCGCGGCCTTCATCTCGTCGACCGTCTTGCCGACGCCGGAGAACACGACCTTCTTCGGATCGCCGCCGGCCTTCTGCCAGCGGAACAGCTCGCCGGCCGACACGATGTCGGCGCCGGCGCCGAGCTTCGCGAGCACGGCGAGCACGCCGAGCGACGAGTTCGCCTTCACCGCGTAACACACGCGATGCGGGATCCCGGCGAGCGCGCCGTCGAACGCGCGGTAGGCACGCTCGAGCTCGGCTTTCGAGTAGACGTACGTCGGCGTGCCGACTTCGGCGGCGATCTTCGAGAGCGCGACGCCCTCGCAGAACATCTCGTTGCCCTGGTAGTCGAACGGTGCGGCCATGGGCCGCTTCATATCACCTTGCGCCCCTCGGCGCCCCGCCGAGCTCGCTCTCGACGCGGTCGAGCTCGGCGAGCACGCGGATCTTGGCCGGGCCGCCGACCACGTCGCGGCGATCGATCGCCCGCGCCGGATCGAGCCAGTCGCGCACGTCCTCGGCGAACAGCGGGTGCGCCGCCTGGAGCTCGGCGAGCGACAGCGCCGCGAGCTGGCGATCGCCGGCCTCGCGCACGAGGTGCCCGGCGACGTCGTGGGCCTCGCGAAACGCGACGCCCTTGGTGACCAGGTAGTCGGCGAGCTCGGTCGCGAGCAGGTGGCCGTCGTCGATCGCGGCGCGCAGGCGCGGCACGTCGACCTCGAGCGTCGCGATCATGCCGCGCGCGACCTCGAGACACGCGGCGAGCGTCTCGACCGCGTCGTACAGCGGCTCCTGGGTCTCCTGCAGATCCTTGTTGTAGGCGAGCGGCAGGCCCTTCACGACGGTCACCAGCGTGACCCACGCACCGACGACGCGTCCGGCCTTGCCGCGCACGAGCTCGGCGAGATCGGGGTTCATCTTCTGTGGCATCAGCGAGCTGCCCGAGCAGTACGCCTCGCCGATCCGCGCGAACCGGAACTCCTGCGACGTCCACAACACGAGCTCCTCGCCGAGCCGCGACAGGTGGATCTGCGCGAGCGCGCAGGCGGCGACCAGCTCGATCGCGAAGTCGCGATCGCCGACCGCGTCGAGCGAGTTGGTCGTCACGCCCGCGAAGCCGAGCGCCTTCGCGGTGTGCTCGCGATCGATCGGCAGCGTGGTCGCGGCGAGGGCTCCCGAGCCGAGCGGCGACAGGTCGGCGCGCTTCGCGGCGTCGGTGAGCCGGCCGCGATCGCGCGTCAGCATCGCTTCGTACGCGAGCAGGTGATGCGCGAGCCGCACCGGTTGGGCGCGCTGGAGGTGGGTGTAGCCCGGCATCAACGTGTCGACGTGCAGGCGCGCCTTGGCGACCAGCGCCCTGCGTAGCTCGTCGATCGCGGCGATCAGGCGCGTCGCGGCGGCGCGCGTGTACAGCTTGAGATCGGTCGCGACCTGATCGTTGCGGCTGCGGCCGGTGTGCAGGCGACGTCCGGCGTCGCCGATCTGATCGATCAGCCGCGCCTCGACGTTCATGTGGACGTCCTCGAGTGCCGCGTCCCACGGCAGCTCGCCGCTCGCGAGCTTGGCCTCGACGTCGCGCAACCCGCGCGAGATCGCGACGAGGTCGTCGGCGCTGATCAGGCCCTTCGCGGCGAGCATCTCGGCGTGCGCGATCGAGCCGTCGACGTCGTGGGGTAGGAGCACGCGATCGAAGTCGATCGAGGCGTTGAGCGCCGCGGCGGTCTCGTCGAGCGCCCCGGAGAATCGTCGACCGCGCGCGCCTTTTGGCCCTGACATCGCGGCGGAGAATAGAGCTAACTCGGGTTCGGCGACAGCTTGCCGTCGACCTGCTGCTGCGGCGCGGTCACCTTGATGATCCCGATCCCGCCACCGCCACCGCCGCCACCACCGCCGCCGTTGCCGTTCGTGCCGGCGGCCGCGGCCGTCGTGAGATACGCGCCGGCGCCGCCCTCGCCACCGGTGCCGGACAGGTTGCCGACGACGGTCGCCTGGTCGTACGCGATCGGATCGCCGCCGAACGCGCCCTGCGTGCCGCCCGAGCCATCGCCTTCGCCGCCGCCGCCGCCGTTCGCGAAGATCCGCGCATTCGCGGTGATCGCGAGGACGGCCGCATCGAGGCCGACGAACCCACCGGCACCACCGCCGCCGGCACCACCGCCCATCGATCCGCTGATCGCGCTCGCGCCACCCTCGCCAGACGCGTCGATCGTCGCGTCGATCGTGAGCGTGGTGCGCGCGATCAGGTAGACCGCGCCGCCGCCGTGGCCACCGGCGCCGGCGTTGCCGGTCGCGACGATCGAGCCGGGCTGACCGACACAGCCACCGGCGAACCCGGCCTGGACCGCGCCGGGCACACCGCCCGCGCCGGCACCGTTCGCGCCGCCGGTGCCGCCGAGCGTGCCGAACGATCCGCCGGCACCGCCGCCGCCGCTGGCCGCTGCGATCGCGCCGGGGCACACCTCGTTCGCGCCGGCGCCGATCGTCTCCTGCGGCAACCGGTGACTCGCGACATCGAGGTTCGCGGCGACGTGCAGCGTCCCTGCCGACACGATCACGAGCGGGCGCGGTCCGATCGCGGTGATCGCGCCGGTGATCTCGACGCCGAGGCCGCCGATCGCGCACACGTTGGTCGCGCCCGGTGCCGCGAGCGCGAGGCAATCGCTCGACGCTGGCGACGTGTCGATCGTGCGCGGGCCGGCGATCGCGAGCGGCACGGTCAGCGGCACGACCGGACACACCGAGACCAGACCGGCGCCGTAGCACATCACGTTCGGGTCTCCATCGCCGGGGTGTCCGCTGTCGAGCTGCTCGCCGGTGCACGCGTTCGACCGACCACCCGACGCGTCGCCGTAGCGAAACCCCGACGGGCACGTGCCATCGACGAACGCGCAGAAGCCGTCGGCCTCGCACACGCCCGCGCCGCACGTGGTGTCCTCGGCGCAGTGGAACGCGCCGCCGCCGAACGGGCTGCAGCTACCGAGGAGGGCGATCGCGACGAGCCGCGCGGCTCCCATCTCGAGGATTGTACTGCATCAGCCTGAATTTTCGTCTATCGTTGTCCGAGGACGTTCCCGCGAAGCCGGTGGTCAATCCAGCCCAACAGCGACCGCGATTCCTGGCTCCCGGCGACAAGCTCGGGAAATACGATCTGATCCGTCAGATCGCGGTCGGCGGCATGGCCGAGCTCTACCTCGCGCGCACGCTCGGCATCGAGGGCTTCGAGAAGCTGGTCGTCTTGAAGCGGATCCTCCCGCGATACCTGGACAACCAGGCGTTCGTGAACATGTTCCTCAACGAGGCACGGCTCGCGGCGCAGCTGCAGCACCCGAACATCGCGCAGGTCTACGACATCGGTGTCGAGGCCGGCGACTACTTCTTCGCGATGGAGTACGTGCACGGTGAGGACCTCGGACACCTCAACGCGAGCGCGCTCGAGAACGGCGTGCCGATGTCGCTCGACGCCGCGCTCGCGCTGACCACCGGGCTGTGCGCGGGGCTGCATCACGCGCACGACAAGCACGGCGCCGACGGCCAGCCGCTCGGCATCGTGCATCGCGACGTGTCGCCGTCGAACGTGCTGGTCAGCTACGACGGCGCGGTCAAGCTCGTCGACTTCGGCATCGCGCGCGCGCAGTCGCACGACACGACGCAGGGTGGGCTCGAGGGCAAGATCGCGTACATGTCGCCCGAGCAAGGCCGAGGCAAGGTGCTCGATCGCCGCAGCGACGTGTTCTCCGTGGGAACGATCCTGTACGAGCTCACGACCGGTCAGATGCCGTTCACCGACGAGACCGAGCTCGGGATCCTCGAACGGATCGTCACGACCGACGCGCCGCGCCCATCGACGATCGTGCCGGGATATCCGCCGGCGCTCGAGGCGATCGTGATGAGGGCGCTCGCGCGCGAGGTCGACCAGCGCTACACGACCGCGCTCGCCCTGCAGACCGATCTCGACGACTTCGCGCACGAGTCGCACCTGCGGATCTCGCCGCTCGTGCTCGCGCGCCTGATGTCGACGTTGTTCCCGGCGCGGCTCGAGGAGTGGGAGCGGGCCAAGAAGCAGGGCGCGTTCTTCGTCGAGCAACATGTCGTGCAGACCCTGATCGAGGCTGGCGGCGACCACGACGCGACGGGCGTCGACACGCAGGTCACGGCGCCGATCTCCGACTCGACGAACACGCACGTCAAGCGCGTCGCGACGCCGGCGTTCATCGTCGACACCGGCTCGGCGGGAATCGCGGCGCCACCGCCACCGGCGCCGCGCGTGCCGACGCCACATCCGGGTGCGGTCCCGATCCTCGCGGCGTTCTCGATGCCGATCCCCGGCACGCTGGTCGCGCCCGATCTCGACGCGCCGGCGATGATTCACGATCCGGGACGCGGCGGCGATCGCACCGAGCGCGTCGTCGTGCCGGTGCGCCAGCGATCGCGCGCGCCGGTGATCGCGGTCGCGGCCGCCGCGGTGCTCGCGGTCGGGGTCGTCGTGATGATCGTGACCCACGGCGGCGACTCGCCCGCCGCGGTCGTCCAGCCGATCGTGGCGCAGCCGAAGGTCGAAGCACCACCACCACCGCCGGAGCCCACGCCGGCGCCACCCGCGCCGATCGTCGTCGAGCCGCCACCGCCGCCGCCGGCATCGGTCGCGGTGGTCCCGCCAGCACCGAAGCTCAAGAAGCCGAAGACACCGCCCCCGAAGATCGCGAAACCAGCGCCGCCGAAGGAGGGCAAATGGAACGCCGACTCGCCGTTCATGCCCGTACGTACCGACAAGCGCTGATCGCGATCGTCGTCGCGGCCACGCCGGTCGCGGCCGCACCGAAGTCGGGGCCGGCGAAGGTCGCGTTCGACGAGGGCCTCGCCGCGTATCAACAGGAGGCGTGGGCGACCGCGAGCGCGGCCTTCGGCAAGTCGTACGCGTTCGAGGCCGACACCGAGACGCTGTTCGCGTGGGCGCAGACCGAGCGCAAGCAAGGGCACTGCGACAAGGCTCTCGAGCTCTACGAAAAGCTGCTCGCGGCCAAGCTCCCCGAGGAGAACAAGGCCGCGGTCGCGACGATGCGCGACGAGTGCCGCGCGATCATCAACCCGCCGCCGCCGTACGTTCCGACGACGAGGCAGATGATGCTGCCCTTGCCACCTCCACCGCCACCGGAGGCGCGCTGGTATCTCGATCCGATCGGCGACGGCCTCGCGATCGGTGGAGTCCTCGCGATCGGCTTCGGCACCGCGATGCTCGTCGTCGGGCACGCGGCCGATTCCGCGAAGGACCGCGCGCCGACCTACCGCGAGTTCGCGAGCCAGCGCGATCGAGCCTCGCGCGATGGCACGCTCGGAGTTGCCTCGCTCGTCGTCGGGGTCGCGGCGCTCGGCGGCGGGATCGCGTGGTATGCCACGCACCGACATCGCACTTCACCGACGCTGACCGCGTGGGGTGATGCGAGCTCCGGTGGCGTTTCCGTCGCCGGTCGGTTCTAGTCGACCGCGAACTTCGCTAGGGTCGATCCGATGCGTGGGTCGATCCTCCTCGCGTGTGCGCTCGCCGCGTGCACCAGCGGCAGCAAGGCCGCGGGCGTCGATGCCGGCGCGGGCGCCGACGGGCCGATGCGCGTCGACGCCAGCGACCTGCCGACCGCCGACGAGCTCCGCGCCGCGATCGCGACCTGCACGACCGCGGTCGGCGGCACGTTCGCCACCGACACCGGTGGCACCTCGAACATCTCGATCTGCGGCCTGCCGACCGCGGTGTTCTGGAAGGCCGACCTCGACGTCGACTGCGACGGCAAGATGTCGGCGCAGTGCAGCCTGGCGACCGATCCCGCGTACCAGAACCAGACCTCGGCCACCGACTCGCACGGCGATCCGCTCGACGCGGCCACGCTGCCTTACGTCGTCGTGCCGAGCAAGAGCGGCAAGTTCGACTACGCGACGGCCGGACTCGATCTCGGCTCGGTCGTCGCCGTGATCTACGGCGCGCGCGTCGCCTACGGCGTGATCGGCGACACCGGGCCGACCCCGATCATCGGCGAGGCGTCGTACGCGATGGCGGTCGCGCTCGGCATCGATCCCGATCCGTCGACCGGCGGCACCGATACTGGCGTCGCGTACATCGCGTTCACCGGCTCCGACGCGCAGGTGCAGGTGATCGAGGATCACGCCGAGGCCGTGACCGTCGGGGTCGCACACGCCAAAGCGCTACTCGGTCGCTAAATCACATATGCTCGCGTCGCCTTGAAGAAGACGACGCCGACGACGCCGAAGACCAAGCCGGTCGTGGACGAGACCGCTCCTCCGCCCACCGATGGCACCACGACGGACCTCGCACCGATCGTCGGCGGCAACCTGCGCCGCCTCCGCACCCGCCGTGGTCTCTCGCTCGAGAAGCTCGCGACCCAGAGCGGGGTGTCTCGCGCCATGCTCGGCCAGATCGAGCTCGGCCAGTCGGCCCCGACGATCAACGTGCTGTGGAAGATCGCGCGCGCGCTCGAGGTCACGTTCTCGGCGCTGATCAGCGCGCGCACCCAGGCGGGCGCGCTGGTGCTGCGCTCGTCGGAGAGCAAGCTCCTGACCAGCAAGGACCGCAGCTTCACGTCGCGCGCGCTGTTCCCGTTCGACGAGCCGCGCCGGGTCGAGTTCTACGAGCTCCACCTCGCCGGTGGACACGCCGAGGTCGCCGACGCGCACCTCCCGGGCACGAGCGAGAACCTCGTCGTCACCGCGGGGACGATCGAGGTCGACGTCGCGGGCGATACGCACCGGCTCGAGACCGGTGACTCGATCTTGTTCGAGGCCGACACGCCGCACACCTACCGGAACCCCGGCAAGGTCGAGGGCGTGATGTACCTCGTGATGACCTACGCCGAAGAGGTCGGCTGAGCGCTGCCGCTCGGGGAGCGGCAGGGCACGCTCAGCGGGGCACGCTCATTCGTAGATCGCGCCATTGCCGAAGTCGACGATGAAGCCGACGACGCCCGGGATGATGAAGACGAGGCACCAGAGGCCGTCCATCACGGCGACGCCGACGTCGACGCGGCCGCCGTGATGACCACGTCGCTCGGGGTAGAGGATGGTGCCGCAGCCAGAGTTCGCGACCGCACCGGCGGTCGGGAGCGCCATCGCCGCAACAAGGGACATCGCCTGCAAACGTTTGAACACATCGCCTCCTGAGGTTGTCAGGGTACCAAAGCAACGGATGTGCCAGCGTCAGGTGCCGTGCGAGACCGACCCGGCGGTGGCGTAGGCGGATTCGCCGTGGAGGGCGGAGTCGAGGCCGTCGTGCTCGGTCTCCTCGTCGACCCGGAGGCCGACGACCCGGTCGATGACCTTGAGCAGCACGAAGGTCACGACCGCGGCCCACGCCGCCGCGGCGCCGATGCCGATGGCCTGCTTGCCGACGAGCGAGAGCCCGCCGCCGTCGCCGTTGTTGAGCGCGGCGCGGGCGAACACGCCGGTCAGGATCGCGCCGGTCGCGCCGCCGACGCCGTGGACGCCGAACGCGTCGAGCGCGTCGTCGTAGCCGAGCTTGCTCTTGACCAGCACCGCGCCGTAGCAGATGCCGCCGGCGAGCCCGCCGATCGCGAGGGCCGCCATCGGCGACACGTAGCCCGAGGCAGGCGTGATCGCGACGAGGCCGGCGACCAGGCCGGACGCGACGCCGAGGATCGTGACCTTCTTGATCCGGAAGCCCTCGACCAGCCCCCACACGAGCGCGCCGGCCGCTGCCGCGAGGTGCGTGTTGACGAGCGCGACCGCACCGACGCTCCCGGCGCCGCCGCCGCCAGCGTTGAACCCGAACCAGCCGAACCACAGGAGGCCCGCGCCGATCACGGTCATCGTCAGATCGTGCGGCGGGTGGCGCACCGTCGGATAGCCGCGGCGCTTGCCGAGCACGAGCGCGCAGACCAGCGCCGAGACGCCCGACGACAGGTGCACGACGGTGCCGCCGGCGTAGTCGATCGCACCGAGCGACTTCAACCAGCCGCCCTCACCCCACGACCAGTGCGCGATCGGATCGTAGATCAGCGTGGTCCAGCCGAGCGTGAACAGCACGTACGCCGAGAACTTCAGGCGCTCGGCGTAGGCGCCCGAGATCAGCGCCGGGGAGATCACCGCGAACATGCACTGGTACGCAAAGAACGCGAGGGCGGGCACGTGGGTGCCGGGGAACACCGCGGTCGCGGACACGCCGTCCATGCCGACGAAGTCGAGCCCGCCGATCACGCCGTGCCAGCTGGTGCCGAAGCACAGCGAGTAGCCGACGATCGCGAACTGCACGCTGACCAGGCCGAGCGCGAAGAAGCTGTGCATGAACGTCGAGAGCACGTTCTTGCCCTGCACCATGCCGCCGTAGAACAGCGCGAGCGCGGGCGTCATCAGCATGACGAGGGCCGCGCTGATCAACATCCAGGCGGTGTCACCAGAATCCATGGGCTGATGGTCGGCGGGAGCATGTTTCCGGCGCGTAACGCGCGCGCGAACACTGGGCGATGAGCGCTACTTCGTGCCGAACAGGCGGTCGCCCGCATCGCCGAGCCCGGGGACGATGTAGCTCTTCTCGTTGAGCCGCTCGTCGACCGCCGCCGTGTAGATCGGGATGTCCGGGTGCGCGGCGTGGAACGCCGCGATGCCCTCGGGGCAGGTCAACAGGCAGACGAACTTGATCGATCGCGGCTTGCTGGCCTTCAGGCGGGTGACCGCCGCGGCCGCCGAGTTGCCGGTCGCGAGCATCGGATCGACGATGATCGCGTCGCGGTCCTCCATCGCATCGGGCACCTTGTAGAAGTACTCGACGGGCTCGAGCGTCTTGGGATCGCGGTACAGCCCGATGTGGCCGACACGCGCCGACGGGATCAGGTCGAGCATGCCCTCGAGGATCCCGCCGCCGGCGCGCAGGATCGAGATGATCGCGACCTTCTTGCCGTCGAGCTTGGGCGCCATCATCGGCGCGATCGGGGTCTCGATCGCGACCAGCGACGTCGGCAGATCGCGACACACCTCGTACGCGAGCAGCATGCTGATCTCGCGGAGCAGCTTCCTGAACGAGCTGGTGCTCGTGTCCTTGTTCCGCATCAGCGTCAGCTTGTGCTGCACGAGCGGGTGGTCGATGACGTGAACCTTCGCGGCCATGAAGCCGCTTGTACTACTTCTGGGCGATGTGGGTGGCGGCGGCCGCGACCGACGTCCCAACGCTGCTCACACCGACGATCGTCGCGAGGGCGACGAACGCGACGAACATCAGGTCGCGCAGGCCGGTCTGGCGCTGGCGAACGACGATGTTGGCGAGGCGGGTCGAGTTGGTCGAGTTCATCATGACCACGACCATGTGCGACCGGTGAGCCAGATCGGGCGCCTGTGATTTCGCTGAGTTATCTCGTGGTGAAGCGACGTTGTCCGTCGCACCCGGTGTCGCGGCCCGGACGCTGTCGCACCCGTGTCCTCACCGAACGCGAATCGGCGAGGTCGCCGGGCCGATCGCCGAGAGGCCGCCGATCACGCGGGCGTAGGTCAGCTCGGTCGTGCTCTGGCTCAGCTGGGTCCGGACCGCCTGAGCGAGCCTCTCGAGGATCGCGATCGTGAGCGCGCGCCACTCGACGACGACCTCGTCCTCCCACTGGTGCGTGATCTCGCGCACCTCGAGATACCTCGGGACCAGGACGCCGAGCTCGACAAGCGCGCCACCGGTCCGCGCGTCGGCGAGGCCGTTGAGCGAGCTCGCCTGGGCGACCGTGTAGCCCGCGCGCTCGAGTGGCGCGAACAACATGTACGCGAGCGACTGCGCCTGGGTGTGGAGCGGGACGAGCCCCTTGCTCGCGCCGTTGCCACCGGCCTTGGGGTGCTTGCCGACATCGCCGACCGGCGTGCCCCCGATCGCGAGCTTGCCCGGCCAGATCGGCGCGAGGCCATCGAGCAACGCGCGCAGGATCGCGGTCGCCTCGACCGCCGGGATCAAGCGATGCGGCCAGGTCGCGTCGCGATCGGCCGGCGGCGCGATCTCGGGCGTACCGACGAGCGTCTCGACGAGGCCGCCCGCGCGACCGCCGGGGAAGACGTGGGGAGCCTTCGCGATCGCGGCGGCGAGCGTGGCCGGATCGACCGCCGCGAGCGCCGTGTGGATCACGTGGTCGACCCAGGTGCGCGCCTGCTCGTCGCTGGTCACGCCGACGAGCTTGTCGTCGAACGCATCGGCCGCGGTCTCCTCGAGCGCGCCGTACGCCGGCATCCCGCTCGCGATCACGCGCTCGACGACGGTCGGCAGCTTGGCGAGATCGATCGTGAAGTGCGCGAGCTGGCCCGCGAGCCCGGCGGTGAGGATCGCCTCGCAGCGCGCGCGCACCGTCGCCGGCGAGCGCAGCGTCGAAACCGCCATGGCTTCATCCGGAGTCATGCCGGGAGGCTATATCAGGCGGCGATCGTTCGCGATCAATAGCGGCTGGTCCCGCGCCCCGATCAACCGGAGTCGGGTCGGGACACCGCGGTACGGATCGACGATGCGCTCCTCGCGATCGACCTCGCGCACCGCGAAGCCACCGACGACGAGCTCGTCGCCGTACGCGATCGTCCACTCGGTGAACGCGACCGAGTCGGGGACGACACCTTCGCCGACGATCTGATCGAGCAGCGCGCGCTGCTTCGGCGTCGGGTGCGGGAACGCACGGGCCCGCGAGATCTCGGTGCGCGACAGCGAGAGCTGCGCGCCCCGCGGATCGACGATCGCGTCCTGACCGCCGTGCTCGAGCAGGAACGGCACGCCGAGCCGCTCGACGAAGGGCGCGGTTCGCCCATCGGTGAACAGCGCGTACGCGACGCACTTGCGCTCCGAGAACGGCGCGGTGAGCAGGGTCGCGTCGAGCGCGACGCAGGTGCCGGTCACGCGCGCGAACACGCCCTCGGAGATCGCGGCGAGCGTCGACGGCCGGGTCGCGCGGAGCTGCTGGCGGGTCTCGATCGCCTCGCGCGAGTCGACCAGGTCGCGCCACATCCGCCGGAGCATCAGGGCTTGCCCATCGCGAGCGGGTGTCGCGGATCGCCGCGCAGGTGGATGACCTGGCGCGACTCGCGAAACCCGATCTCGCCGGCATCCGGCACGGCGAGCGTCGTCTGGATCACGCCGAACACCGCGATCCGCATGCCCGGCTCGACGACGATCTCGTCGAAGTGCGCCTTGCGCGCCTCCCATGGCATCCGGCCGATCGCGACGAGGAAGCGCTCGGCGACCTCGTAGGCGGGGTGGTAGGTCTTGGTGTCGAACGCGAGCCCGGCCTCCTGGAAGTGCTCGACGATCACCTCGCCCTGATCGGTCTCGAGCACGAACTGCGTCATCGCGAACCGCGTACACCAGTACGGTCCGATGAACGCCTTGACGTGGAGCGCGACGCACGGTCGGCCGCTGATCGGCGCGGTCAACACGTCGATCGGGCGCACCGTACCGGTCAGCGTGACGACCGCGCCATCGACGAGCTGCGGTGGGCCGAGCGCGAGTTGCTGCCGGGCACGTACGAACGAGGTCGGCTTGACCAGCCGGTTGCCGAGCGCGGTGAGGAGGCCGAGCCCGCCCATCGTTCCGAGGATGATCAGGGCCCACACGGGCGGTGTTCGATGCTAGCACGAGGTGTGCGTATCGCCGCGCTGGTGGTCGTCCTCGCCGCGTGCGGCGTGCCCGATGGCGACTACTTCGGTCGCGTCGATCGCGCCGAGGCGAAGCACCTGCGCTGGTGCAATCAGGGCGAGCCCGACTTCCTCGATCCGGCGCGCGCATCGAGCACGGTGTCGTCGCCGCTGATCTCGCTGATGTTCGACGGCCTCACGACCTACGGCCCCGACGGCCTGCCGGTCCCGAGCCTCGCGACGCACTGGGAGGTCAGCGACGACCTCCAGACGTTCACGTTCCACCTGCGCGACACGGCGCGATGGTCGAACGGCCGCGCGGTCACCGCGTACGACGTCGCGTACGCCGCGACGCGCGTGCTCCATCCGCTGATCGCGTCGCCCAACGCCGACAACCTCCTGCCGGTCGCGCACGCGATGGACTACTTCCAGCGCCGCGTGTTCCGCCTGCGCGCCGACGTCGGTGGGCTGCACGCCGGCGACCTCGTCGACCGGACCGACGACGTCACGATCCCGGATCTCGCGACGCGCACGGCGCCCGCGCCGCTCGCGCTGCGCGACCTCGGGGCGGACGAGCCGGCGGCGTACGCGCGCGTGCCAGCCGGCGAGCCGGTGCTGCTGATCGCGACGAGTGGCACGACCGTCACCCCGCCATCACCGACCGATGGCACGTGGGCCTACGTCTACTGGGCGCGCGATGCCGAGGGCGTCTACGGCTGGGTCCCGGCGCGCGAGCTGACCGGCGAGCCGTTCGCGGCGACCCAGGTGCACGTCAAGCACGGGGCGACCGCGATCATCGCAACCGGCGCGCAGCTCGCCTACACGCCCGACGTCGTCGGGATCCGCGTGATCGACGCGCACACGATCGAGTTCACCTGCGCCGATCCGACGCCGTTCTTCCTCGCGACGACCGACAACCGCGCGCTGCGCACGGTGCCGACCGAGGCCGTCTCGCGGTGGCCGTCACGGTGGACGCGTCCGGAGCACGTGATCACGTCGGGCCCGATGCACCTCGTCGCGTGGATCGAGCGCGATCGCCTCGAGCTCGTGCGATCGCCGACCTACTGGAACCCGGGCGAGGTCAAGCTCGACCGGCTGACCGCGTACTCGATGGACGATCAGGCCGCGAACACGAACTACTACTTCACCGGTGGCTGCGACGCGACGGCGTCGAACGATGTGCCCTCGACGTACCTGCCGGTGTTGAACGGCGAGCAGCGCGGCACGCCGTACAAGGACTACGACGTGTCGCCGTACCTCGGCGTCTACTTCCTGTGGGTCAACACGCAGAAGCTCCCGAACCGCCACCTGCGGCGCGCGCTCGCCCTCGCGATCGATCGCACGCAGATCCCGAAGTTCACGCACGGCAACGAGATCCCGACCGCGCAGCTCACGCCGGGCACGCCGATCGCGAAGCTGTCGCCGGCCGAGCTCGCGACCTGCGGCGTGACGCGCGAGACGCCCGGCGTGGCACTCCTGATGAGCGCCGGGCTGTGCTACGTGCCACCGCCGGGCCTCGCGCTCGACCTCGCGCAGGCCAGGGCGGAGCTCGCGCAGGCGCGCGCCGAGGGTGGCGTGCCGCCGAAGCTGCACTACATCTACAACGCGGGCTCCGAGGCTCACAAGCAGATCGCGGAGTACGCCCAGGCCGCGTGGCGCGGCCTCGGCCTCGAGGTCGAGCTCGAGGCACAGGAGTGGAACGCGATGCTCGAGGCCACGCGCAAGGGCGACTTCGAGATCGCGCGGCTCGGCCAGGTCGGCAACGTCGCCGACACCGAGAGCGAGTTCCTGCCGCTGTTCACCTGCGACTCTCCCGACAACCGCGGGCGCTACTGCAACCAGGACTACGAGCGGCTGCTCAAGGAGGCGCGCACGATCCGCGATCGCGCCGCGCGCAACGCGACGTTGCGCCACGCCGAGCAGGTGATGATCGAGGACGCGCCGGTGATCCCGATCTACGTCTACACGCAGAAGCACCTGATCAAGCCGTACGTGCGCGACTACCCGATCAACCTGATCGATCAACCGTCGCTGTGGCGGGTCTCGATCGATCAGGGGTCGACGCGGTGATCCGGTTCCTGCTCGGCCGCCTGGTGGCGAGCGTGCTCGTCATCCTCGCGGTGGCGACGGCGAGCTTCCTGCTGCTGCACGCCGCGCCGGGCGGACCGTTCACGACCGACGCGCGCCGCTCGGTCGCGGTGCAGCACGCGATGGAGGAGCGTTACGGCCTGCACGATTCGATGGCGACGCAGTACCTCCGCGAGCTCGGCAGCCTCGCGCGCGGCGACCTCGGGCGATCGATGAAGAAGGACGTCTCGGTCAATGGCCTGATCGCCGAGCACGGCCCGGTCAGCGCGATCGTCGGGCTACTCGGCCTCGCGACGGCCGTGATCCTCGGCATCACGATGGGCGTGTTCGCGGCTTGGAAGAAGAACTCGTGGGTCGACTACCTGCTCATGACGCTCGCGCTCGTCGGGATCTCGGTCCCGTCGTTCGTGCTCGGCCCGATGATGATCGCGGCGATCTCGATCCACCTCGGCTGGCTGCCACCCGCACGGATCGACGGCGTGTCGTCGTACATCCTGCCGGCGATCACGCTCGGCCTGATCTACCTCGGCACGATCGCGCGGCTCACGCGCGGCGGCATGCTCGACGCGCTCGGCCAGGACTTCATCCGCACCGCGCGCGCCAAGGGGCTGCCGGAGCGCCGGGTGATCTGGAAGCACGCGCTGCGCGTCGGCATCCTCCCGGTCGTGACCTACCTCGGGCCGGCGACGGCGGCGATGATCTCGGGGTCGTTCGTCGTCGAGAAGATCTTCCAGATCCCGGGGCTCGGCACGTACTTCATCAACAGCATCACCGATCGCGACTACCCGGTCCTGACCGGCGTGTTCGTGTTCTACGCCGCGATCCTCGTGCTGTTGAACCTCGCGGTCGATCTCGCGTACGGCGTGATCGATCCGCGCGCGAGGCGCACGTGAAGAGCCGAGCGTGGCAGCGGCTGCGCCAGAACCGCATGGCGGTCGCGTGCGGCGCGATCTTCCTCGCGGTCGCGGTGTTCTGCTACCTCGGGCCGATCGTCGCCGGGCTCGCCGGCCTCGACGGCACGGCGATCGACACCGCGACCGGCGCGACGCCGCCGTCGGGCGGGCACTGGTTCGGCACCGACACGCTCGGGCGCGACATGCTCGTGCGCGTGATGATCGGAGGCCGGATCGCGATCCTCGTCGCGGTCGTGACCACCGCGATCGCGCTCGCGATCGGCGTGACCTGGGGCGCCGTCGCGGCGTACGCCGGCGGCCACGTCGACAACGCGATGATGCGGGTGGTCGACGCGCTCTACGGGTTCCCGACCGTCGTGCTCGTGATCGTCGTGATGTCGGTGTTCGAGACCAAGTCGATCGTCGCGCTGTTCGCGCTGATCGGCGCGATCTCGTGGCTGACGATGGCGCGGATCACGCGGGGCCAGGTGCTCGGGCTCAAGCACCGCGAGTTCGTCGAGGCGGCGCGCGCGATCGGCGTGCCGGCCCACCGGATCCTCCTGCGTCACGTGCTGCCGAACGCGGCCGGCCCGGTGATCGTCTACGCCACGCTCGCGCTGCCGCAGGTCATGCTGACCGAGGCGTTCCTGTCGTTCCTCGGGCTCGGCGTGCAGGCGCCGCTCGCGTCGTGGGGCACGCTGGTCACCGAGGGCAGCTCGCAGATCGTGGTCTACCCGTGGCTGCTCGCGTTCCCCGGGATCCTGATGGGGATCACCGTGATGTCGCTCAACTTCCTCGGCGA
This sequence comes from Haliangiales bacterium, assembly GCA_038321315.1. GTDB lineage: Bacteria > Myxococcota_A > Polyangia > Haliangiales > Haliangiaceae > JABFXX01. The sequence goes on from JBBQEX010000001.1 coordinate 247,977, forward strand.
CGGCCTGCGCGACGCACTCGATCCGCAGGCGCACAAGCTCAGATGAAGCGGACGGCCTGCTGCACGGTCGACGGCGCCGGCAGATCGGCGTCGCGAAACGCGCGGCCCATCGCGTCGAGCGAGCCGTAGCCCACCGTCTTCGCGACCTCACCGGGTGACGCCTCGGGAGCCGACAGCAGCAGCACCGCGGCGCGCAGCCGGAGCACGCGCATCGTGTCGCGAAACCCACCGCCGAACATGCCGAAGTCGCGCGTCAGATCGCCGAGGTCGCGGCCGAGCTGGCGCAGCGACAGCTTCGCGAGCGTCGAGATCTGCTTGAGCGATGCCGACGTCGCGAAGTCCTCGTACAGCGGGCGCAGCACCTGCCACAGCCGGGCGTAGCGCTCGGGCTCCTCGCGCACGACGCTCGACACCAGCGAGGACGACAGCACGTTCGCGCCGTCGAGCCCGGCGAGCACGTCGCGCAGCAGCACGCCGAGCTTGCCGACGTCGGCGCCGCTCGAGAACGCGGCATCGAGCGCGAGGTACGCGTCCCACACGGTCGCGGGCAGCGCGAGCGGACCGTGGGCGAGCCCGATCGGCACGCGCACCGCGGTCGCCGGCACGCGCAGCTCGACGATCACCGCCGGTGCACCCGACGACCGGAACGTCACCGAGCTCGGCATCACGCGATCGAACTCGGTCTCGGCGAGCATCCACGCGTGCGGCCCGCTCCGCGTCATACCGCCACTCGCGAAGTCGCCGCGGACCTGTGCGTAGAGGTGCACGAATACCGAGGGCTTCTTCGCCGGCGGCGCGTAGCGGCTGTCGAACACCAGGCGATCGCGCGAGATCAGGTGCGCGCGCAGCTGGCGCTCTAGGAAGATCGCCGAGCGCATCGCGCTGCCACCGAACTCCCGCGTGCTGGTCGCGACCAACACGTTACTGGCACTCGAGCAGCGCGCTGCAGTTCTGAGCCTGCCGCGTCACGCACTCGGCGTGACGGGCGACCTTGGCCGCGTTCTCGACGTCGTTCTCGAGCACCGAGCAGGCCGCGACGCACTCGTTCTGATCGAACGTGATCTTGCTGCTCGTCTGATCCACGCACTCCGCTTCGTGCTTGCAGATCTCCTTGCAGCGATTGCTGCGCGGCTGCGTGCAGGCCGCGAGCGCGAGGACCAGGAGCGCGAGGCGCATCGAGCGCCGAGTATACTCACAGGTCTTCGGCGGTCTTGACGATCTCCGGGATGAAGTCCCGGCGCAGGCGAATCAAGCTGCCCGCGTTGCCGAACGTGACGACGCCGAAGCCGGTGCCTCCAGGGCCGACGTGATCGCCGCCGACCTGCTCGTTCTCGATGTTGATGACGCACGTCTTGCCGGCCTTGGTGGCCATCGCGCAGTCGCTCGTCACCATCGCCTCGGCCGACTTCGCCGGCTTGGTGGGAGCGTCCGCGAACGCCGTCGAAGCCGCCATCATCGAGAGGACCATCGCCGCCAGATTGATTCGCATATCGGGAAAGACACGGTTTGAGGTGCCCGGTTGCACGAGGCCCGATGTAGGTGCGTCAGTCCTCGCCGCGACGTTCCGCGAGCTTGCGCCGCCGATCCCGCCAGGCGGCGAAGTGGCGCTCGATGACCTCGCGTTCGGCCCGGGCGCGGCCCAGCCGGTCGCGCGCGAGGTCGACGACCCCGACCGAGGTCGCGAGGGCAGCCCGCGCGCGGAGCTCGTCGTCGATCGCGGCCGCGAGCGTGCGGCGGAGGCGCGCGAGGTAGCGCTCGGCGCGCACGAGCTGCGTCGCGTCGACCAGCGCATCGCGCGCGATCCGCCCGGCCGCGACCAGGGCGCTCGCGGCGGCGACCCGCGCGGAGGCGGCCTCGGCCGCCGCGGTGAGCGTGCGAGCATCCCCGACGGCGTCGATCAGCGAATCGCGCGATGTGCGCTCGCCGATCGCGCGCAACGTCTGCATCGGGCGAAGCCGGTACTCCGTCACGTGATGTACAGTACCGCGCAATGGTCGACGTCGGCGGCCAACCGATCGATCGCTACGTCGTCTTGCAGCACCTCTCCGAGGGCGGCATGGGCGCGATCTACGTCGGCAAGAAGCTCGGTGCCGGCGGGTTCGAGATGGCGGTGGTGTTGAAGCAGCTCCTGCCGGAGTTCACCCAGCAGGAGGAGTTCATCGACCTGTTCCTGCGCGAGGCCAAGCTCAGCGCGACGCTCGACCACGCGAACATCATCCACACGATCGATCTCGTCACCGCGGGCGGCGAGTACTTCATCGTCATGGAGTACCTGCCGGGCGGCGATCTGCGCACGCTGCTCAAGCGCGCCAAGCGCCGCGGCAAGCGGTTCTCGCCGGCCGCCGCGATCTACATCGCGCGCGAGGTGCTGTCGGCGCTCGCGTACGCGCACGTCAAGCGCGACTTCGACGGCGCGCCGCTCAAGCTGATCCATCGCGACGTGTCGCCGTCGAACATCCTGATCTCGTACGCCGGCGAGGTGAAGCTGACCGACTTCGGCATCGCCAAGGCGGCGACGCACACGTCGCTGTTCTACAAGGTGAAGGGCAAGATCGGCTACATGTCGCCCGAGCAGGCGAGGAGCGAGACGCTCGACTCGCGCTCCGATCTGTACTCGCTCGCGGTGTGCCTCTACGAGATCCTGACCGCCGAGCGCCTGTTCATCCACGCCGGCCTGACGACGTCCGCCGAGGAGATCTACTCGCAGCCGGTGCCGTCGCTGATCAAGAAGGTGCCCGGCTTGCCCGCCGAGCTCGACGCGATCATGCAGCGCGCGCTCGCGATCGATCCGGCGCGTCGATTCCAGACCGCCGGCGAGCTCAACGAGGCGCTGGCGCGCTGCGCGCACCGCAACGGCCTCCTGGTCTCGGCGCCGGAGCTGTCGGCCGAGATGCTCGACGCGTGCGGGCCGACCGAGCAGTGGCGCGACGAGGACGAGGACGAGGAGATCGTCTCGCAGCCGCGCGCCGGCACCGAGATCTACGACATCTCCGGCGACGACGACGACGAGGATCACAGCGATCCGGGCGAGCGGCTGTCGGAGTCCGACATGCTCGACCAGCACCGGCTCGGCTCGGGACCGATGTCGCTCGGCGCCGCGGCCGCGCGCCTGAACGCACGGATGGCGCGCACGCCGAGCAACCCGAACGAGCGCCCCAAGACCGAGGTCGGCCGGTTCCAGGGCGTCGAGCTGACGTCGATCATCAACATGATCGATCTCGAGCAGGGGGGCTCGCGCCCGCTCGTCGATCTCGACAGCGGCCCCAAGTTCCTCGATCCGGGCCCGCAGCAGGGGTTCTCCGGGATCGCCCAGCTCGTCGAGCCGCAGCCCTCGGGCCCGATGCCGTTGCCCGTGCAGCCAAAGGCAGTCGCGCCGCGCCCGATGCAGGGCATCGGCGCACAGCAGCCGAAGCGCACGACACCGCGCACGAAGCCCAAGAAGCGGGCGTCACGGCTCGTGCCCGTCGTCGTCGTGGTGGCAGTTCTCCTCGCCGCCGGTGTCGCGGCGGTGATCGTCGCGATGTCGGGCCCCGATCTCCAGGCTCAGAAGAGGTAAGGGCGAAGCCCGAACGCCGCGAGCAGCTCGCGGCATGAACAAGGTAGGCGGGCGTATTTACACCGCTTCCCCTCGACGCTAAGCTGGCCGTGCCAGGTACTGATGTCGAAGGATCGGTCCAACGTCACGGCGCTCCTCGACGAGACCCCGTCCTACTCGCGTCAGAATCAGGGCGGCATCTTCGTCGTCATCAAGGGGCCCGATCGCGGCGAGGCCGCGCGGCTGTCGCCCAACGAGACCGTGTCGTTCGGCTCCGATCCGCGGTGCAGCCTCGTGCTCACCGACAAGACCGTGTCGCGCCGGCATCTCGAGGCGCAGTTGATCGGCGAGGAGGTCATCATGACCGACCCCGGCTCGACCAACGGCTCGTTCATCCAGGGCTCGCGCTTCGAGAAGATCTCGATCGGGTTCGGCGCCGAGGTCAAGCTCGGCCGCACCGTCCTCAAGTTCCTGCCCGACGAAGAGATCGTCGAGCCCGCGCCGTCCGCGCAGATGTCGTTCGGCTCGATCGTCGGTGGCGATACCAAGGTTCGCCAGATGTTCACGCTCCTCGAGGACGTGGCCGCGACCAACGCGACCGTCCTCGTCGAGGGCGAGACCGGCACCGGCAAGGAGCTGATCGCCGAGGAGATCCACAACCACTCGCCGCGCCGCGACGGCCCGCTCGTCGTGTTCGACTGCGGGTCGGTCCCGCGCGAGCTGATCGAGTCGATGTTGTTCGGGCACGTGAAGGGCAGCTTCACCGGCGCGATCACCGATCGGCGCGGCGCGTTCGCCGAGGCCCACGGCGGCACGCTCTTCCTCGACGAGATCGGCGAGATGTCGCTCGATCTCCAACCGTCGCTGCTGCGCGTGCTCGACAAGCGCGCGGTCAGGAAGGTCGGCTCGAACACCTACGAGAAGGTCGACGTCCGCGTCGTCGCGGCGACCAACCGCGACCTGCGCGCCGAGGTCGCCAAGAAGGCGTTCCGCGAGGATCTCTACTATCGCCTCGCGGTGATCCGCGTGACCGTGCCGCCGCTGCGCGAGCGCGGCAGCGACATCCCGCTCCTGATCCAGCACTTCGTGCAGAACTTCGGGCCCGGCCTCACGGTCGCGCCCGAGGACATGGCGCGCCTCGTTCGCCACAGCTGGCCGGGCAACGTTCGCGAGCTGCGCAACGTGATCGAGCGCTCGTGCCTGCTCGCCAAGGGCAACACGATCAACCTCGAGGACGCGCTGGTCAGCGAGGCGTCGCCGTCGCTCGGCATCCGCACCGACCTGCCGTTCAAGGAAGCCAAGGGTCAGCTCGTCGAGATGTTCGAGCGCGAGTACATCGAAGACCTGATGCGCCGCCACAAGATGAACCTGTCTGCGGCCGCGCGCGAAGCGCAGATCGATCGCAAGCACCTCCGCGAGCTGATCCGCAAGTACGGCCTCGATCCGCGGCAGAACATCGCCGGCGAAGAGCCCGAAGAAGATTAGCTACTCGACGCGAACGCGATACGACAGCCGGGTGTCGGTCACGTTGATGTCGAACTTCTTCCGCTGCTCGGTGTTGGCGTCATAGACCTCGACGGTGTGTGCGCCGACCGAGGTCTCGATGCGCTCGGTCGGGCACATCATGCCGGTCGCCTTGCCATCGACGTAGACGTAGTAGCGGTTCGGATCCTTGCACTTGATCACCTTGATGCCGGCGGGCCCGCCCGGCGGGGTGACCTCCTTCAACGTGATCGTGAAGGTGCCGTGACCGTCGACCGACGCGGTGTACAGGTCGTGACCCGCGAGCAACAGCGCGAGGCTGTGGTGATCTGTGGAACCAGCGAGCTTGGCCGGCGTGACGCCCTGATCGCTGCCGTCGAGGAACACGTGCGCGCCGTGCGGCAGCGAGTCGATCACGAGCGAGTCGCCGCTCTTGACGACCGCGGTGGGCGCGGCATCGACCGGGGCGCTCGCGGTCACTGCGGCATCGACGGCGATCGCGGCATCGATCGCGACCGGCGCGCCCGCATCGGGCTTCGCGATCGCGACCGTGGCGGCATCCTTGGCTGCAACGACGACGACCGCGGCGGCATCGGGCATGGGTGCGGCGTCGGCGAGCGCGATCACCGGATGCTTGCGGGGCGACGGCGGCGGCGCGCCGTCGTCGGACATCACGTCGTAGACCTGCCAGCCGACAAAGCCGAGCACGCCGACCGCGAGCACGCCGCCGACGACCCACGGCACCATGCTGCGCTTCTTGTCGGCCTCGACCGGCACGGGCACGGGCACGGGCACGGGCGCGGGGATCACGGCCGGCATCGGCATCGGCGTCGGATACAGCGGCGCGGGGAGCGGGATGGGTGGCTCGACGACCGCAGGCGCGATCGGCGCGATCGGCTCGATCACCGAGATCGGACGCTCGCGCGGCGCGACCGCCATGCCGGGCGAGGTCGGGTAGTCGACCTCCATCTCGATCGCCGGCATCGACGGCTCGTCGCCGAACTCCGACGGCTGCGGCGGTTCCGGAAGCATCGGAGCGCTCTCGCGCACGACGTCGGCGAGCCCATCGGGCCGGAACTGCGCGATCGCCGGGCGCGGCAGCTGATCGAGATCCTTGGTCGGCACGCGACCCATGGTCGGGATCGGTGGTGGACCGGTCGGCGGACGCATCGGGGGATTGGGCGGCTGGGTCGGTGGGCGCTGCTTGATCTGCGGCACCACGGTGGGGACCGCCGGCACGAACGGACGGATCGCCGGGATGCCCGGCTTGGCCGCGCGCGTGATCGGCATGACCGGTGGGATGCCGAGCATCGTCGCCATCGGCTGGCTCGGTGCGTGGACGCCGTGGGGCACCGGGATCGGTGGCGGCGCGAGCCCCGGCATCGTCGCGAGCGGCGCGCGGATCATGTCGGGCATCGTCGTCGCGGGCCCGACGAGCGCCGCCGGTCCGGGCACCTCGGTCTCCGGTCGCACGAACTCGTGCGTCGGCAGATCCATCGTCGCCTCGGCGGCGCCGAACGACGGTGGCGGGGCGCTGATCTCGCGCGGCTCGAGCCGGCGAACCGGTCCGGTGCCGACGTTGAGCGCGACGACGCCGGACCCACCGCTCTCGTTGAGCGACGCGAGCCGATCCATCGTCTCCTTGACCTGCGCGCCGATGTCCTTGCGCGTACCCGGCACCGGCGCGACGCGGAGGGCGGCATCGAGCGCATCGGCGAGCGCGCGCGCATCGGGAAACCGCTCGAACGGCGAACGCGCGAGGCAGCGCTGCAGCACGCGCACGATCGGGCGCGGCAGCGGCAGCTCGGGCGGCGGACCGCTCGTGATCGCGGTCGCGACCGCGGCCGGCGAGCTGCCCGGATACGCGCGGTGCCCGGTGACGAGCTCGTACGCGATCACGCCGAGCGAGAACACGTCGGTCGCGGCCGAGGTCGCCTCGCCGGCGATCTGCTCGGGCGCGAGGTACGCGATGCGATTCGCGAGGCGCGGCACGTCGACCGGGCGCGCCGGCAGCCCGGCCGACAGCACGCCGAAGTCGGTGATCTTGACGTCACCATCGGGCGTGACGATCACGTTGGTCGGGGCGAGCCCGAGGTGCGAGAGGCCGCGGCCATGCGCGTAGCCGACCGCGCGCGCGGTCTGCGAGACCAGCGTCAGCGTGCCGCCCGCGGCGAGCGTCATGCCGGCGAGCCGCGCTTCACTGACGAGCCGGAGGACATCGAGGCCAGCGACGAGCTCGACCGCGGTGAACGTCACGCCCTGCGCGACGCCGAACTCCGACATCCGCGCGATCCGGGGATGCTCGAGGCTGCCGTACGCGCGCGCGGCGGTCGACAGCGCCTGCGCCATCGCTGCCGTCGACGTCAGCTCGGTGTGGAACCGCTTCACCGCGAACTGACGCTCGAAGCCGGCGACGCCGAACACCTTGGCGCGCGACACCATCCCCGATGGGCCGATCCCGATCGGCTCGAGGAGCTGGTAGCGACCGACGCGCTCCGACCCTGGTGACACCACGACTCGGCCTGAATGTACCTGATGAAGGTGCGATGACGCGACGCGTTGCCGCGGCGAACTTGCGTCGCTGCGCCATCCCCGGGTACCCATACCTCATGAGCAAGAAGGGTGAGAAAGGCGAGAAGACCAGCCCGACGCCCAAGGTCGAGCCCGAGAAGGTCGACACCGCCCCGGTCGCCAAGGTCGAACCCGAGGCCGAGCCGAAGAAGGAACCACCGCTCGTCGTCGCCGAATCACCGCGCGCGCGGACCGCGACCGTCGTGGTCTCGACCCAGGAAGCCGCGATCGCGCCGGCGAACATGCCGCCCGCGATGCCGACGGTGTCGCCACCGGTCGATGTCTCGATGGGCGGCGTCGAGGATCCGACCCAGATGCCACCGGCGAAGGACATCCCAGGTGGTCACCCGAACGATCCAGCGAGCGCGCCGGGGCGCGTGCCTCCCGGTGACTCGCGCTCGCTTCGTCGCGGCGTCGAGTTCGCGCTGATCTATCGCCAGAACACGTTCGTGATCAGCCGGTCGGGCACCGTCGGGACCCGTGGTCAGTGGCGGGTGGTCGAGTACCCTACCTCTGCCTCGGCGAGCCATTCGTACGCGAAAGAGTGCTCGCGGTTCGTCTCCGAGGGCTACTCGGACTATCGTGACTGACGTGGCCAAGCCTCCGAGCCCGATCGCCCAGCGAGGTGGCTGGCTGTTGCGCTGGGCTCTCGAGGCGCCGAAGCGCTGGCTCGGCCAGCGGAGCACGATCAACCAGGACATCACCGGCGGTGCCGACGGGTTGTCCTATCTGCGCCACCTCGTGCGCGGGAACCGGATCCGTCGCCAGGACGCGTTCGATCGCGTCACCCCGAGCGCGCCACCCGTCCTCCTGATCCACGGGTTCCTCGGCACGCGTGGCTCGATGTACATGCTCGAGCGCCGGCTGGTCGACGACGGTTTCGTCGTCGTGTCGTTCAACATCGGCACCCTGAACGTGCGCGACATCCGGCGCTCGGCGTTCCTGATTCACCGCAAGATCGAGCGGATCCTGGCCCAGACCCCGTCGCAGAAGATCGACATCCTCGGGCACTCGATGGGCGGCCTGATCGGCCTGTATTACGTCAAGAAGCTGGGCGGCAACGCGCGGGTCAGGAAGCTGATCATGATGGGCACGCCGGTCCGTGGGACCTGGGCGGCGCTCGCCGGCGTGGTCACGCTCGGGCTGTGGTCGACGTCATCGTGGCAGCTACTGCCGCGGAGCCGGTTCCTCGACGAGCTCGCGCAGGGCCCGATGCCGCCAGGCACCGACGTCTACACCATCGCGGCGGCCCGCGACTGGGTCGTCCCGCTCGCCACCACCCGGATCGCGGGCGCGACAGCTACCACTGTTCCACTGGGACACTCCAGTCTGGTCGTCGCCGAAGAGGTCTATAAGCGCGTGATCAACACGCTGAGGCCGCCCCACGACGACTAACCGGTCGTTAGCTTGCGCACATCATGGGTTGGGCACTAGAATTTTTTAGTCGATTGCCGAAGCCGTTCGGCTTCGGTGGTCCGTGCTGGCAATGAACGATCGTCCTCGATTCGCCCTGCGCTTCATCTCGGGTAAGTACCAAGGTGGAGAGTTCCCGCTTCGTATGAATCGGGAAATCATCATCGGGCGTTCGAGCGATCTCGACATGGTGCTCGTCGAGGACATGGTCTCGCGGCGCCACGCCAAGATCAGCTCGACCGACGCCGAGGTCTACATCCAGGACATGGGCTCGACGAACGGCACGTTCGTCAACGGCGAGAAGATCGCGGGCAAGGCCCTGCTTCACGAGGGCGATCGCATCCTGGTCGGGACGTCGATCATCAAGGTCGTCGGGGCCGGCGAGGGCTCGGTCGCCCAGCAGAGCGAGGCCGAGGCGCGCCGTCGCCTCGAGGCGGGCGCCCAGCAGAAGGAGCGCCAGGCCACCGCCGGACGCCCGATGTCGGGCGTGATCGAGGAGATCCCGCTGCCGGATCTGCTCCAGCTCCTGTCGACCAGCCGCAAGAGCGGCGTGCTGACGATCAACAACGGCGTGTCGATCGGCAAGATCTACATGCGCAAGGGCGCGATCTACTTCTCGACGATCAACGACGACTTCGCGGTGTCGCCCCAGAAGGCGATCTACCGGATGCTCACGTGGGTCTCGGGCACGTTCGAGCTCGAGCCCAACGTCGAGATCCAGGTGATGGACGAGGTCCAGGAGTCGACCGAGGGTCTGCTCATGGAGGGCGTCCGCCAGCTCGACGAGTTCACGAATCTCAAGAAGCAGCTGCCCTCGCTCGGCTCGGCGCTCGCGGTGCCGACCCCGCTCGCCGGCAAGCTCCGCGACCTGACGCCGAGCGAGCTCGACACGTTCCAGCTCGTGCTCGACCACGGCCAGCTCCAGAAGGTCCTCGACAACTACACCGGCAGCGATCTCGATGCCGCGCAGAACATCATCAACCTGATGAAGCGCGAATTCGTCGTCGTGCCCTGATGATCCGCGAGGCCGCGTCCGTGATCCTGCTGCGCGCCGCGCAGCCCGGATTCGAGGTGTTCCTGCTGCGGCGCCGCAAGGGCGCCTCGTTCATGGCGTCGGCGTTCGTGTTTCCCGGCGGCGGCGCGGAGGCCGACGAGGACGCCCGGACGACCGCGGCCCGCGAGCTGTTCGAGGAGGCCGGCATCCTGCTCGCGCACGACACCGGTCAGGACGCGACCCTCGAGTCAGCGACGCTCGCGACGATGCGCCGCCGGATCCTCGACGGCGAGAACGCGACCGCGAACCTCGCGGCGGCCGGGCTCGCGTGGTCGACCGACGTCCTGACGCCGTGGTCGCACTGGATCACGCCGTCGGCCGAGCCCAAGCGGTTCTCGGCGCGGTTCTTCGTCGCCGAGCTGCCCGCCGGGCAGGAGCCCTCGTTCGACGACATCGAGACCGTCGATCAGGTCTGGGTGCGCCCGGCCGACGCGATCGCGCGCGCGGCCGAGCTCATGCTGCCGCCACCGCAGGTCCGGACCTGCTGGGAGCTCGCGAGCCTGCCGAACCTGGCCGCGGTGTTCGCCGCCGCGCGCGGTCGCGCCGAGGAGCCCCATCCGATCCTGCCGCGGCTCGCGCCCGGACCGACGGGCGTGACGCTGCTGCTGCCGTGGGATCCCGAGTACACGGTCACCGGCACGGGCGACGCTGCGCCGTTGACGTATTCGCCGAGCTGGGCCATCGGCCCGAGCCGCTTCGTCCTGGAGGATCGCGCGTGGAAACACGTCGGCGCACCTGGTTCGACGACCGCGGGTTAGTCGTCGGCGATCGCGCCGTCCCGTTCTACGCGGGCGCGATGCACTACTGGCGCGTGCCGCCGGCGCAGTGGCCGGTGTGCCTGCGCGCGATCCGCGCGATGGGCCTCACGCTTGTCGAGACCTACGTGCCGTGGCGGGTCCACGAGCCCACGGCGGGCGCGTCCGCGTGGAGCGGCCAGCACGATCTCGGCCGCTTCCTCGTCGCGGCGGGCGCCGCCGGGCTCGGCGTCGTGCTGCGACCGGGCCCGCACGTCAACGCCGAGCTCACCAGCTTCGGGATGCCGGATCACGTGCTCGCCGAGCCCGCGGTCCAGGCGCGCACCGCCCGCGGCACGCCGGTCTGGATGCCCACGCCGCCGCGCGCGTGGCCGGTGCCGTCGTACGCGAGCACCGCGTTTCACGCGCACGTCGCGCGGTGGTACGCGGCGGTCGCGAAGATCGTCGCGCCGCACCTCGCGCCCGACGGGCCGGTCGTCGCGATCGGCGTCGACAACGAGGCCCAGATGTTCTTCCGCCTCGGCGCGTTCGACTTCGACTATCACCCCGACGCGCTCGCGTGGTTCGGCAAGCCGGCGCCGCGCGACGCCACCGATCCGGCAGCGGCGGTCGCGTGGGTCGCGTGGAAATCGCGCTACCTCGCGCGCGCGCTCGGCCTGTTCGCCACGATGCTCGACGACGTCGGGCTCGACGGCATCGCGCGCTATCACAACCTGCCCCCGGGGCACTTCGGGTTGTCGGACGCGCGCGCGATCCAGGAGGCGATCGGCGGCCCGGTCGGGATCGACGCGTACACGCCGCGCAGCGAGTTCTCGGCGCTGCGTCACCGCGCGCTCGCGTGCGTCGGCACCGCGTCGCCGCTACCGCTCGCGCCCGAGGTCGGCGTCGGGTTCTTCCCGTGGTTCCCGCCGCTCGACGGCGCGACGCTCGATCCGCTGCGCGAGCGCGACCAGCTGCTCACGCTGCTCGGTGCCGGCATCCGCGGCTTCGAGCTGTTCATGGCCGTCGATCGCGATCGCTACTACGGCGCCGCGATCGATCAGCAGGGCAAGCCGCGCGCGCCGTGGATCGCCAAGCTGCTCGCCGCGCTGGTCGCGATCGACTGGCCCGCGCTGCGCCGGCACACCGCGATCGCGCTGGTCGACACCCGCGCCGACGCGCGGTTCGGCGACGCCACGAACGTCCTCGATCCGGTCACACCGGTCGTGCTCGAGGCCCTCGGCATCGCGGCCGCCGAGCTCGGCACCGACGCCGGCGCGATCGCCGCGCGGCGCTGGCAGACCGCGATCATCCGCGCGCTCGAGCTCGCCCAGGTGCCGTTCGCGATCGTCGACGAGGGCACGCCCGAGGACGTGCTCGCGACCTACCGCGCGGTGATCGCGCCGACCGTCGACCGCATCGATCGCGGCCTGTGGTCGCGCCTGCGCGCGCTCGCCGACGCCCGGCGCTGCGTCGTCGTGATCGGCCCCGGCACGCCGACGCGCGACGAATTCGATGCGCCGCTCGCCGACCCGCCGCCGCGCCGGCTCGGCAAGATCCGCGAGGGCTCGCTCGACGATCTCGTCGGCCTCGCCGCCGATCTCGCGGGCCTCGCCGGCGAGCTCGAGGACGTCTGGCAGGTCGAGCGCCCCGACACCGCGCGCGCCGCGGCCTTCGCCGACGCCGACGGCACCGTGCGCGCCGTGTTCGTCTACAGCGACGCCGACAAGGCGACCGTCGCGACGCTGTTCGCCGATGGCACCGCGGTTCGCGATCCGCTCAGCGCCGAGCGCTTCCCGATCGCCGCCGGTCGCGCCCAGATCCCACTACCGTCGCGCGGGATCCGGATGCTGCTCGTCGAATAGCTAGACGCCGGTCCAGCGATCGCCGTCGGGCTTGATGAAGTTGCCGATGCCGCCGAGCACGCCGCCGAGGCCGGCGACGAGCAGCATGTGCAGGCCGAGGCCGAGCGAGTAGCCCGCGTCCGACGATGATCCGAGGAAGAACACGCCCCAGATCGCGGCGCTCACGAGGCCGAACACGATCGCGCCGATCGCGCCGACGCGTCCGAACCGGCCACGCACGACGCCGGCGAGCCCGAGCACGACGAGCAGCAGCGACGGCAGGAAGAAGCCAGCGATGATGCCCTTCAGCGCCATGATGCCCTGACTCAGGTGGGCGTCGGCCTTCATCGTCAGGTCCTTGCTGACCGCGTACTCCTTACCGACGTCCTTGGCCTTGTCGACCATCGTCGCGGCGTTGCCGGTGCCGCCGCGCATGATGTCGAGCGCCGAGAAGCTCGTCGTGCCGCCGGCCGCGTCAGCGACCTTCGCCATCGGGAGAAAGAACCCGGCGAGCCCCGCGAGCCCGCACACCAAAATCATGATCTTCCAAATCTTCATCCCTGGCCTCCGTCGCTGATTGTTACAGCGAACCCAGAGCCAACGCTATGAAGCGGTGATCTTCCCGGCGTCCGCGATGCGCACCTGACCGGTCGGCTCGTCGTCGAGCTCGACGAGGAACACGGGACGCGTGTGCGTCACCATTCGCCCGATCAGGGCAACCAGCTCATCGGGGTCGCACGGCTTGGCGAGGAACGCGGCGGCGCCGATGCGCACCGAGATCTCGGGCGCGAACGGCGAGCTCGACACCAGGACGACCGGCGGCGCATCCGGGAGGTTCGCGAGCTTCTTCGCGAGCTCGGCGATGCCATCGCGCGGGTCGATCGCGTCGATCACGATCACCTCGATGCCACCGTCGCGGACGAACGGCAACGCGTCCCGAACGTGGGTCACGACCTGGGTCGTGTGTCCGGCATCGTCGAGCACCGTGGCCCACATCGGAGGCGTCGGATCGGCCTGGACGACGAGGATACTGCCCACATCGATCAGGGTACCCGAGATCACCTGCGAGCGTCAGCCGATGAAGGCAGTCTCTTGACGCCGAGTCAGCTCTTGACGTCGGGCGGGTTCGACTTGCGGCGCGCACGCTCCTGACCCTCGGTCCACCCGATCTCCTTGGTCAGCTGCTCGGCATCGGCGGTCGCCTTGGCGTGGACCACGACCGCGCCGCGCGACGGCATGTCGTTGAGCAGGAGCTCCGCGGTGGCGCGGCGATCGCCGAGGTTGCGCATCTCGTTGATCGCGGCCTGGCGGTAGCGCTCGGCCTTGCCGCCGAGCCCGGCCTTGTCGCACAGGTGCGCGAGCAGCTGCTGGACGCGGGCGGCCCCGAGTCGGCTGCGCACGCGCTGGGCGTGAAACAGCGCGGCCTCGGCGAGGCGCAGCGCGCGGTAGGCATCGCCGGAGTTGTCGATCATCTGCGCCTGTGCGCGCAGGATTCGCCAGAACGGCTCGGGGCCGCTGGTCGCCGTGAAGCCCTCGCCGAGCGTCGTGAGATCGATGCACTCGACGAGCTCCTTGAGCGCGGAGTCGGCGTCGCCGATGCGCAGGAGCGCGGTCGCGAGATCGAGGTAGAGCTCGCACACGAGGCCCATGTCACCGGTCGCGAGCGCGCGCCCGACGCCGCGGCGCAGCTGGTTGATCGCGCCGTCGATGTCGCCTTCGGACAGCGCGATCGCCGAGCTCGCGCGATCGATCATCGCGACCAGCATCGGCGCGCCGGACCAGTCGCGGGCCTCGGCGAGCACGCCGCGGGCGAGGGCGGTCTCGCCGCGCGTGCGCAGCACCTCGCTGAGCTTGACCGACAGGATCACGAACTGGCCGTCGGCGGTGCCGTCGTCGTCGCCGGACTGGACCGCCTGGCGCACGCAGACCAGCGCGCGGTAATAGAACTGGCCGGCGCCGGAGTCGTCGAGCTGCTCGGCGGCGTGATCGCCGGCGCGGCGCAGCAGCTGGATCGCCTCCTTGGCGTGGCCGGCGAGATCGTGGTGGTGGCCGAGCAGCGCGATGTCGGGCGACAGCTGCTCGACGGCCTTGGCGGCACGCGCGTGGAGCCCGCGGCGGACGTCGGCAGGCGTGGCGTCGTAGACGATGTCGCGCACGAGCCGGCTGCCGAACAGGAGCTCGCCGGAGACGTCGTGCGCGAGCAACCCGGCCTGCTCGGCATCGGCGAGCGAGCTCTCGAGCGTGTCGGCCGGCAGCATCGCGCGCAGGAGGTCGAGCTGTGGCTCGATGCCGAGCACCGCGGCGGCCTGCAGCACGTCGCGCGTGTGCTGGCTGAGCAGCGACAGGCGCGCGGCGATCAAGTCGGGCAGCGAGATGCTGGTGTCCTCGGGGCGACCGCCCTCGAGGAGGTAGCGCACGACGTGCTCGATGTGGCCGGGCACCGCGCGCGTCGTCTCGAACAGCTGCTGGGTCGGCGGCAGCGTGCGCATGCCGCGCGCGGTGAGCTTGTCGACGATCGTCTGCAGATCGGTGGCCTCGAGCGCGCCGATCTCGAGGCGCGGGACCGACGTCGGCCACTGCGAGCCGAACGAGGTCGTCGCGGTCATCGCGATCGGTGGCAGCGCGAGATCGGGCGCCTCGGTCGCGCGGCGCAGGATCTCGAGGCTCGGGTGATCGAACCGATCGATGTCCTCGCACACGATCGACACCGGGCCGTGCACCGCGGCACGCTCGAGCGCGCGCAGCGTCGACCACACCATCTCGCGACGGCGGACCGGCGGCTCGAGCTCGAGCAGCGACGTCGGGTGACCGAACAGCTGCGCGATGCCCGGGATGTCGCGCTCGTTGAGCCCGCTCGAGAGCACGGCGTCGCGCAGCTCGATCTCGGTCGAGACCGGCGGCAGCTGGAGCACCGCGGCGAGCAGCGAGCGGATCGGGTAGTACGGCGCGGCGAGCCCGCTCGGATCCGGGCCGACCTGGTAGATCACCCGCGGCATCACGTCGTTCTGATCGTCGTTGATCTGCTGGTAGGCGTGCGCGAGCAGCGCGCTGCGGCCGCCACCATCGGGACCCATGACGAGCAGACCGACGTTGTTGGTCGTGATCTCGCTCGCGGCGCGCGCGACCGGCGGCCGCCGCATATGCGCCAGCAGCTGCTCGAGCTCGGCGGCGCGGCCGGTGAACGGCATCGGCAACACGCCCCTGGGCGACAGCGGCTGCATCTCGAACGTCTTGGTGATCCGGATCCGCGGCGAACCGCACTCCGGGCAGAACTTGAACCGCGGCAGGCAGAGCTCGCCGCACGTGCCGCACTTGGTGTCGGCGATCGGAGACCGCAGGCGCGCCCCGATCTGGCCCAGCGCGTCGCGCATCTCCATCGCCGACAGGAAGCGATCGGTCGGGTGCTTGGCGAGCGCCTTGGCGACGACGGCGTCGAGCTCCTTGGGGACCTCGTCGCGGCGATTCGCGAGCGACGGGATCATCGCCTTCAGGTGGTTCGCGAGGATCTCGGTCGTCGAGCCGGCGAAGAACGGCGTCTTGTAGGCGAGCAGCTCGTACAGGATGATGCCGACCGCGTAGACGTCCGACGCGAACGACGGCGGTGCGCCGCTGATCACCTCGGGCGCCATGTACTCCGGCGTGCCGCTGATCGAGCGATCCTCGGAGCCGACCGTGTCGCGCACGCCGGTCACCAGGCGCGCGATCCCGAAGTCGACGATCTTCACGATGTCGACGCCGGCGCGGCGCTGGTCGAGGATGATGTTGTCGGCCTTGAGGTCGGCGTGGACGACGCCGGCCAGGTGCGCCTCCTCGATCCCGGTCAGCGCCTGCATCACGATGTCGATCACGCGATCGACCGGCAGCGGGTTCTCGTTGACCAGGAGCTGGGTCAGCGTCGGACCCTTGACGTACTCCATCGCGAGGTAGAGCAGGCCGTCGGACGACTGTCCGTAGTCGATGATCGAGACGCAGTTGGGGTGGTTGAGCCGAGACGCGCTCATCGCCTCGTCGCGAAACCGCTTGATCATGCGCGCGTCGGCGCACAGCTCCTCGTTGAGGATCTTGACCGCGACCGTGCGGCCGAGCGCCATCTGGTCGGCCTTGTAGACCGCGCCGCTGCCACCGATCCCGATGCACGCGGTCAGCTTGAACTTGTCGCCGAGGACGCGGCCGACGAGCTTGAGCGACTGGGTGACCTGATCCTGAACCGACACGAACCCTGCGATGTTAGCCGCGTTCGAGGACGACCGAAATACCCTGGCCAACTCCGATACACATCGAGGCCAACCCGAACGGTGAAGACGAGGTCGCCAGATCGATCATCAGGCTCAATAACATCCTCGCACCCGAAGCCCCGAGTGGGTGCCCGTAGGCGATCGCCCCACCGTTCGGGTTGACGAGCTCCGGATCCAGGCCGATCTGTTCGATGCACGGGATCGCCTGGGCAGCGAAGGCCTCGTTGAGCTCGGCGCGGCCGATCTGGGATGCGGTCATCCCGAGTCGCCCGAGGAGCTTCTTGGTCGCCGGCACGGGGCCGAGGCCCATGTAGCTCGGCTCGACGCCGGCCGCACCGCCACCGACGTAGCGCGCGCGGGGCGTGAGACCCAGCTCACGCATCGCGGGCTCGCTGGCCAGGAGGATGACCGCGGCACCGTCGTTGAGGCCGCTCGCGTTGCCGGCGGTGACCGATCCACCGGTCTTGACGAACGCGGGCCGCAGCTTGGCGAGCTGCTCCGGAGTGGTCTCGGGACGCGGGTGCTCGTCCGCGGTCACCGCGAGCACCACCCCGGTCTTCTTGTCGGTCCCGGTCGTGATCGGGGTGAGCTCCTGGGCGATCCGACCCGACGCGATCGCCTTGCCGGCGCGCTGCTGCGAGGTCAACGCGAACCGATCCTGCGCCTCGCGCGACACGTTGCAGCGCTCGGCGACCTTCTCGGCGGTCTCGCCCATCGCGAGCGCTCCGTGCATCGCCTCCATCTTCGGGTTCACGAACCGCCAGCCGAGTGTGGTGTCGTACAGCGTCTGGCCGCGGCCGAACGCCTCGGTCGCCTTGCCCATCACGAGCGGCGCGCGAGACATCGACTCGACACCGCCGGCGATCACGAGCTCGGCCTCGCCGGTCGCGATCATCCGCGCCGCGTCAGCGACCGCCTGCATGCCCGAGCCGCACAGCCGGTTGACCGTCACGCCGGGCACGCTGACCGGCAATCCCGCGAGCAGCGCCGACATCCGCGCGACGTTGCGGTTGTCCTCGCCGGACTGGTTCGCGCAGCCGAGGATGACCTCGTCGATCCGCTCGGCCGGGATCTTCGTGCGCGCGACCAAGGCGGCGATCACCTGGGCGGCGAGGTCGTCCGGGCGGACCCCGGCGAGCCCGCCGCCGTAGCGACCGAACGGGGAGCGAAGGCCGTCGACGAGATAGGCGGGGCGCATGTCCGGGGTATAGCCGAAAACTGGCCCCTGGAAACTCGGCTCCGTAGGGTCGATTCATGCTGCAAGATCTTCAGGTTGCCGCCGAGCACGACGCGAGCTGGCTCGCGATCCGTCAACCCGCGGTCGTGCGGCTGCTCGAGCGCGAGCTCGCGACCGGCGACGGCGACGCCCTCGCGGCCGGCCTCGAGCTCGCGTGTCGCGTCCTCGGCGGCCGGACGTCGCTCGGCGATCTGCGGCTCGATCATCGCGCTCTCGCCAGCGGCCTCGCGGCGGTGCGCTCGGGGCGCTGCGATCGCGCGATGGTGCGATCGCTGCGCGATCACATCTGCGAGCTGCCGATCATCCTGACCGGTGCCGAGGTCGACATGGTCGCCACCGCGATCGCCGCGGTGATCTGGGCGCTGCTCGATGCCAGCGTGCGCGACCTCGCCGACAGCGACACGCTCGTCAGCTAGCTGTGGATTGGGGACGCTTTTCCGAGTTGCGGGGGGTGGGGCGCCCACGCGCGCGCCTCGGGCAAGCGAGCCCCAACCACAGGCCGCCCGCCGGGGCAGCAGGTTGGTCGCGAGTCGGCG
>JBBQEX010000002.1:0-250598 GCA_038321315.1 Haliangiales bacterium
GTCGTCGAGCGGCTCGGCCTTCGCCGCGATCCGGCCGTGGATCTCGAGCTTGGCGTTGGGGCGCTCGCGGTGCTCGTGGTGGGCGAGGCTCGCCTTGCTGCCCGGTGCCCCGCGATCGAGCCACGCCGCGGCGCGGTTGAAGTCGGCGAACCGGGTGCCCTTGTCGTCGCCGCCGTAGAACGCCATCACGATCTCGCGGTTCGCGAACCGCGCGCCGGTGATGAAGCAGTAGCCGGCCGGCTTGGTGAACCCGGTCTTGCCACCGATCACGTCGTAGCGCTTGGCGACCAGCGCCTGGTTCGTCGTGCCGTAGTGGATGCGGTGGCCATCCTTGCTCCGGATCTCCTGATCGGAGTCGCCCATGATGTTGCGGAGGACGTCATCGGCGAGCGCGACCCGGAGCGCGATCGCCATCTCGCGCGCGGTCGACACGTTGCCGTGCAGGCCACTCGGATCGGTGAACCGGGTGCGCTTCAGGTGGAGGTCCTTCGCGATGTTGTTCATCGCCTTGACCAGCTCGTCGGCGTCCATCCCGGCCCCGCGGCCGAGCGCGGTCGGCGCCCGGTTATCCGACGCCATCAACATGGCGCGGAGCAGATCCTGGTTGCGGAACTTGTTGCCAACGTCGAGCCGGGTCCGGGCACCGCCCTTGGCCTCCTGGGCGTCGGCCTTGGTGATCTCGGTCCAGGCGTCCAGATCGAGGCCCTTTTTGCGGACCGCCATGGCCACGAAGATCTTCGTGGTCGAGGCGATCGCCCGGACATCATCGGCGTCCTTGGCAAACAGCTCGGCGCCAGTCTCGGCGTCGAGGATCACCGCGGACTTGGACCGGATCTCGGGTAGGTCATCGGCCAGGGCAGGGCCAGCGAACGCACCCGCGACCACCCCGATTGCCCCGGCGAGGGCCCCGATGAACAGAAGTCTCATCTCCAGCATGCTGACATGTGCCGGGATTCCAGGCGAGTTTCCGCTATACTGAGCGCGCGGGTCGAGGGTCGACCGCATTCCCATGGACGTGCAGCACGGCACCCCCACGCAGGATGTTCTGATCGGTCAGACGATCGGTAACTACCTGGTCACCCAGAAGCTGGGCGAAGGCGGCATGGGCTCGGTCTATCTCGCCGAGCATCCGACGATCGGCAAGAAGGTCGCGCTCAAGGTCCTCCACTCGGAGTTCTCTTCGAACTCCGAGGTGATCCAGCGCTTCTTCCACGAGGCCAAGTCGGTCAACGACATCGGCCACCCGAACATCGTCGACATCATCGACTACGGCGTGCTGCAGACCGGCCAGCGTGGCGAGTCGCTCGTCTACTTCATCATGGAGCACCTGGCGGGGCTCACGCTCTCGCAGGTCTGCCAGAAGGACGCTCCGATCCCGCCCGAGCGCGCGCTCGCGATCGCGCTCCAGGTCGCCGATGCGCTCGCCGCGTCGCACAAGTGCGGCATCGTCCATCGCGACCTCAAGCCCGACAACATCATCTTGCTCAACCGCTCGCGCGAGCGCGACTTCGTCAAGCTGCTCGACTTCGGCATCGCCAAGCTGACCGGCCCCGGCGATGGCATGTCGCAGCACCGCACGCGCACCGGCATCGTGATGGGCACGCCGGCGTACATGTCGCCCGAGCAGTGCGAGGGTCGCGGCTCGGTCGATCACCGCACCGACATCTACGCGCTCGGCGTCGTGCTCTACGAGATGCTGACCGGTCGCGTGCCCTTCATCGGCGAGGGCTACGGCGAGATCCTCGTCCAGCACCTGACCCAGCTCCCGATCCCGCCGTCGCAGTACCGGCTGATGCCGCCGCACGTCGAGATCGTCGTGCTGAAGGCGCTCGAGAAGCGCGCCGAGCTCCGCTATCCGACGATGGACGAGTTCATGCGCGCCATGGCCGATCCGGTCGGCTACGTCGAGGCCAATGGTGGCATCGGTGGGTTCCTCCAGCGCCAGCTGACGCCGTCGATGGCGCCGCTGCCGTCGGCGCGCCTCACGCCTCCACCGCTCGGCACGCCCGGGGTCACCGGCTACACGCCGATCCCCGGCTCGCTCCAGAACCCGTACGCGACCCCGACGCCGACGACGCTCGGTCAAGCGACCGGACAGGTCAGCCAGCCGCGCGGCAAGGGGCTGTTCATCGTGCTCGGCATCGCGGTCGTCGCCGCCGCGGCGGTCGCGATCGCGGTCGTCGTCACCAAGGGTGGCGGCAAGACGGAGGTCGCATCGCAGCCGCTCGGCAGCGACGCGATCGTCGCCGCCAAGGGCAGCGACCCCATCGTCAAGCCGCCGACGCCCGGCAGCGACACCGTGGTGAAGCCGCCGACCCCCGGCAGCGCGGCGGTCGTCGTCCCGACCGCGGGCAGCGCGGGCAGCGCGGTGGTCCCACCGGGCAACGGGAGCGCGACCGTCGTCAACGACATGATCGAGCTCACCGTCGACACCACGCCGCCGGGCGCCACGATCATCTTCAACGGAGTCGAGGTCGGCGTCACGCCGACCAAGGTCCCGGTCCCGCGCGGCAAGGGCAAGCAGGCGACGCTGAAGCTCGTGCTGCACGGCTACGCCGACGAGACGATCAGGAACGTCGATCTCGGCAGCGATGCGAGCCTCGTGCGCACGCTCAAGAAGCTGAAGGGCGTGCCGTTGTTGCCGCCGGGCAAGGGTTCGGCCGTCGTGCCGCCGCCGGGCAAGGGTTCTGCTGTCGTACCGCCGCCCGGCAAGGGGTCAGGCAAGTCGGATGACACCGGTCTGATGAAGCCGGGCGATTGACGTAGGGAAACCATGAAGCCATTCAAGCTCGTTCTCCTCGGGGCTCTCCTCGTGCCCACGCTCGCGCTCGCCGATCCCAAGACTCCCGACGAGTGGTACAAGGAGGGTCAGGACCAGTACAACCTGCAGAACTTCGACAAGGCGATCGACGCCTTCAAGAAGGGCTACGAGCTGGAGACCGACGACGGCAAGAAGCCAGCGTACCTGTTCAACGTCGCGCAGTCGTATCGGCAGCGCAGCGGACCGGGTGACTGCAGCAAGGCGCAGTTCTATTACAAGCGCTACCTGTCGCTGAAAGATCAGGACACGGTGAAGCCGCTGACCGCCGAGAAGCGCAAGCAGGTCGAGGATCGGCTCGCGGATCTCGAGGAGTGCATCAAGTCCGACCTCAAGAACAAGCCGCCGACGGAGAACCTCAATCCCAACGAGGGCGACAAGAAGCCGGATCCGAAGGTCGTCGCGGTCAAGCCCGACCCCAAGAGCGGCGGCGGCGGCGATGATGACGACGACGACACCAAGCTCCACAAGCACAGCAACCCCGATCAGCCGAAGCTCCTGACGGCGCGGGCGATGGCCGGCGGCGCCAAGATCAGCACCGGCAAGATCGACGTGCCGCTCCAGGCGACGTTCGGCGTCATCGCGGGCTACCCGCTGCCGCTCAACCCGAAGCTGACGCTCGACTTTGGCATCGCGTTCGGCATCACGCCGGTCCCGTACCAGAAGTCCGGGATGTCGACGACCGGCACGCTGACGACCGCGCTCGCGAACGTCGGCGCGACCTACGAGCTCATCCCGAAGCTGTCGGCCCGGGTCGACGTCGGCGTCGGCGGCCTGTTCTTCGGCAACGTCAGCGACAGCGTGTTCACCGGCGATCAGCCGACGACCGGCACGCTCGGCATGTTCGCGGCGCGCGGCGCGATCTCCGCCGACTACGCGGTGACGCCGAACATCGTCGTCACCGCGACGCCGGCCTCGTTCTCGTACAGCCCGGCCAAGTCGGGGCTCCGCGCCGACATCAAGGCGATCACGTTGTTCGAGTTCATGGTCGGCGTCGGCTACCGGATGTGATGGGGAACCGACCATGAAAAAGTGCCCGTTCTGCGCCGAGGAGATCCAGGAGGAGGCGATCAAGTGCAGGTTCTGCAACTCGTTCCTCAGCGCAGCACCTCCCGGCGCGGTGACGCCCGCCTCGGCAGCGGCGACCCCGACCGCGACGACGACCGAAGCGCCCGCGCCCGAGGCGACCAAGATGCCGCCGTTCGCGCGCCAGGCCGGCACCGATGGCAAGCCCGCCGATCCGACGGGCAAGGATGCTCGCAAGATCCTCTATGAAGGCATCCCGTCGGCGAAGGCATTCACCGGCTACTACTTCGCGATCGCGATCGCGGCCGCGTTGATCATCGCGATCACGGCGAAGATCGCCGGCACCGACGCGCCGGTGAAGACCAAGTTCCTCGACGTCGCGATCCCGATCGCGGTCGCCGCGGTGTTCGTGCTCTGCCTCACCCTCTACCGCAAGGCGAACCGGTTCCGCGTGACGAACACGGTGATCGAGACCGAGCGCGGCCTGCTGTCGAAGCGGATCGATGTCGTGCAGCTGTGGCGCGTGAAGGACGTGCGCTACAAGCAGAACCTGATCGATCGGATCCTGTCGATCGCGCACGTCGAGATCTTCACGTCGGATTCGACGACGCCGCACCTCGAGCTCGTCGGATTGCCGGCCTCGCGCCAGCTGTTCGAGGAGCTGCGCGACGCGATCGAGATCCAGCGCCAGGCCAAGAACGTCTACGGCGTCGTCTCGTAAGTTCGTCGGCTCAGAGTCGCTTGAGCTTCAACGGATCGACGCCGGTCAGCACGAGCTCGCCGGTGGCGGAGATCCGGATCTCGGCGACCGGGGTGGCCTCGACGTCGGCGAGCGTGTAGCGCGCGGTGAGGAGCCGGATCTGCTGGTTCGCCGAGCCGCGCAGGCCGGTCGCGAGCCGCTCGGTGCTCCGGTAGCGGCCGTCGATCAGGACGTCGAGCTGCGCGAGGACCGCCGGGCCGTCGGGCAACGCGGTGATCTCGTCGAGCGCGTAGCCCGAGAACGCCAGGGTCGAGAGGCCGCGCGCGCGGGCGGCGGTCGCCAGCGCGAGCGCGACGGCGGGTTGCTGGAACGGCTCGCCGCCCGACAGCGAGAGCCCCTCGATGCCAGTCGTCGCGTCGAGCTGCGCGACGAGCTCGGCGACGTCGAGCTCCTTGCTGCCGTGCGCGTCGTGCGTCGTCGGGTTGAAGCAGCCGGCGCAGCCGAGCGTGCAGCCCTGCAGCCAGACGACGAAGCGCGCGCCGGGCCCGTTGGCACGACTGCGCGGCTCGACGCCATGGACGCGCGCGCGCACGCCTACTTGCCGGGATGCGCCGCGGCCGGGGCCGGGTGCACGCCGCTGCTCGCCGGGACGATGTCGATCTCCTTGACGAGGATATCGGGCGTGATGATCCCGCTCTCGGTGCCGCCCGACGGCACGAAGCCATCCTCGGTGCCGGCGAGCTTGAGCTGCAGCTGGGTCTCGGTCGACGCGAGGTAGTTGAAGACCGTGACGTCGGTGCTCGTGCCGAGCACGTCCTTCCAGGCGCGGATCGGGACGTCGGCGAGCTGCACGCCGCGCACGAGCTCCTCCCTGCCGTCGGGATAGACGCGATACGCGAGCACCGCCGGCGGCGGCAGCTGCTGATCGGTGCTCTTGATCATCTGGATCAGCTCGCGGCGCGTGAACTCGGGTGCCGAGGTGACCGCGGCGTCGTCGAACTTGCGGATCAGGAGGCCGTACTTGAGCCCCTCGGCGCGCGCGGCGCCGACGAGCTTCTGCTCGAGACCCTTGCGCGAGATCGAGCCGGTCGCGGTGACGAACAGGTTCGTCGCGCTGCCGTGGAACGCGCCACCGTCGGCGACGCGGCGGGCGTGGCCGTTCGAGACCTGACCCTTGGCGGACGGCGTCCGCGTGGTCAACAGCGTCTTCAGGATGCCGTTCTTGACGACCTCGACGCGCTGGCCGGCAACGCCCTCGTCGTCGATCTTGTAGCCGCCGATCAGCGCCTTGCCGGCGCCGACGTGCAGCGTCGGATCGTCGACGATCGACAGGTTCGGCGACAGCACGCGCAGGCCGGTCTTGTCGTCGAACGCGCCGCCGAACGTCTTGGCCTCTTGCGGATTCAAGCCCTCGGGCACCGGCGTGCCGCCGAGGTGTGGCGCGAGCGTGGCGCGGATGAAGCCGACCGCGCCTTCGCCTTCGAACAGCACGGGGCCGGTGTAGCGATCGGTCACCGGCGCCTTCTGCAGCGCCGAGATGAGGCTGATGATCTGCTTGGCCTCGCCCTTCAACGCGGCGTCGTCGGGCAGATCGGCGATCGTGTGGCCGTAGCGCAGGAAGTACTGGTGCAGGTCCTGGCCGTCGTCGGCCTGACCGCTGCCGGCGACGACGACGCCGCTCGCGCGCCGGGTGTCGGTGACGTTGGTGCCCTCGGTCGTCAGGTACCAGCGGCGCTCGAGGTAGCTGGTGACCGCGACGCGCGAGTCGCGGATCGCGGGCTGATCGCGAAACACCGCGGAGATCGCCTTGGCGCGCTCCTCGAGCGAGTCGAGGCTCTCGAGCGGCGCCACGAGGATCTGGTCCTCGCTGACGATCGACTTGGTCGGCAACCACGCCGGCACGTCGCTCGGCAGGCGCGAGCCACCGGCCTTGCGGCTCTCGAGCTTGGCGCGCAGCTGGATCAGCGCCTCCTTGTAGGCCGAGTCGGTGACCAGCCACGCGGCGCGCTTGGCGATCCGCGGCGTCGCCTCGAGCGGCAGGTTCGCGGTCGCGACGCCGTCGATCTCCTCGGCCTGCGGCACGACGAAGTTCGAGTTGTCGAGCGCCGGACTGCCGACGCGCACGCGCGCCTCGAGGTTGACGAAGTGCTGGTTGCGTTTGCTCGTCGTGAACCCGAGGCTCGCGGCCGCGTGGTTCACGTCGACCTCGGTGATCTTGTACGAGATCGAGTACGGCTTGGGCGCGCCGGGGATCTCGAGCTCCGACGTCGCGCGATTCATCTCCTCGGCGATCGCGTCGACGATCTCGTTGGTGACCGCCTTGCTCGGCGGCCCCTTGGCCTCGGGCACGGCCTTCTTCGGATCACCCGGCTTGGCCGGCGCGACGCCGGCGGGCAAGAGGGCGAGGATCGCGACGATCCACAGCTTCGACTTCACGGCGTCTCCTTGGACTGGATCGACGAGGGCGGCTGCAACAGGGGCGGGCGATCGGGCGGCACGAAGCCCTTCTCGACCTCGAGCTTCTCGATCAAGAGGCTCGGTGCCGACGCCGACACCGGGACCCAGCCGCTCTCGGCGCCACACACGCCGTTGAACGTCTCGATCTCGCGGCTCGCGGCGCGGATCGACTGCAGCGCGACCAGCGGCGTGCCGCTGATGTCGACACCGCGGACGAGCTCGCGGTGGCCGTCGGGATACAGCCGGTACGCCATCACCGGGTTGACCTTGAACGCCTGCGGCGCGAACGCCGAGGTGTTGGTGAACCCGCCGCTGATGTCGGTGAAGATCATCCCGTACGGCCGGTGCTGGCGCTTGACCTCCTCGAGCATCATCTTCTCGAGGTCCTTGGACTCGACCGACTTGGTGACCTCGACGACGAGGTTGCCCTGGCGCGCGACCGGCGGCAGGCCCGGCGAGCGGCGGCCGTGACCGTTCGAGTGCGGGTTCGTCGGGATCGGGTTGCGCCCCATCAGGAAGCCGACGAGCTTGCCCTTGTCGATCAGCGGCACGCGCTGCGCGCGCACGCCCTCGTCATCGTAGCGATAGAACCCGTTGAGCTGGATCCCGTTGAGCGTGACGATCTCCGGATCGTCGTAGACCGACAGCCAGTCGGGCGCGATGTCCTTGCCGATGTACGACGCGAACGTCTGGCCGCTCGTCAGGTCCTTCTGGCGGTGACCCTCGATGCGGTGGCCGAACACCTCGTGGAAGAACACGCCGGCGGCGCGACCCTCGAGGATCGCGGGTCCGACGTACGGCTCGGCGCGCGGCGCGTCGTGCAGCGCGTCGAGATCCGTGGTCACCGTGGTGATCATCTTGTCGATGTCGGCATCGGGCGGCAGGTCGGCGGGCTGGCGGCCGAACCGCTGCTCGAGCCGCGACAGGTTCATGCCGTCGTCGGCCTTGACGCCGACCGACACGTCGAGCTGCGCGTTGGTCCACGACTGCTGGATCTGGCTGCCCTCGCTGTTCACGACATACGCGGTGTTCAGCTGGAACACGACGCGGCACGTGCCGCGGGTCGCGGCGCCGTGCAGCGCGGCCTTCGAGCAGCGCTTCAGCCGCTCGATCCAGACCGCCTTGTCGAACTCGAGCTTGGCCGGCGGATCGACGTGGCTCTCCTGCTTCTCGGCCGAGAAGTCGGGCGCAGTCACGCCGCGCTCCTTGAGCGTCGAGACGTCCTGCTTGACGTAGCCGAGCGAGCTGACCGCCTCGCGATAGCGGCGATCGGTCTCGAGCCAGAGGGCGTTCGTGATCGCCTCCTTGTCGTCGCCGAACGGCACGTTGCCTTTGCGGGTGAGCGGCGCGTTCAGGCCGTCACCGTCGGACAGCTGGCGCGTGTTGTCGAGCTTGGGGCTGCCGACCCGGACCTCGACGTCGAGGTTGCGATCGGTGTTGTCGCTGTCGATCACGAGGGCACCGCCGTCGGCCTCGAGGCTGACGATGCGCTGCTCGACGAGCTGGTAGCCCAGGTAGTACGCCGGGTCGCCGGTCTTCCGCAGCGCGTCCATCTCCCGGGTGTTCTCCTCGGCGAGGATCCCGAGCAGGGGCGACTTCTTGTCGGGGGCGTTGTTGTCGGTCGGGGCGCTGGTGGTGACCGCGATCTTGGCCGGGATCGAGGGCAACTCGACCTTCATGTCGGTCGGCGGCAGCGGGATGGCGGCGTTCGAGCCGGTCCGGGGCGGTGGTTTGCTGTTTCCCGAGCACGCGGCCAGCGCCAAGAGGAGGGCGCTCTGCATTCGTCGCATATGGCCGAAACACTAGCACGCACTTCGGGATGCGCCGGGCGACGTATACAATAGCGAAACGTGCCGGGTCGTCCCAGTGTGCTCGTGATCCACGACGACGGCGATGTGCTCGATTCGCTGACGCGTCTGTTCGAGGGCAGCGGCTTCGAGGTTCACACCGCGGTGACCGGCTACCGCGCGCAGAGCATGCTCGAGAGCGACAAGGTGATAAGCGTCGTGATCGCGCCGTGGACCACCGCGCATCCGGTCGGCGGCGAGGTCTATCGCTGGTCGCTGCACGCGCGCTACGACCTGCGCGATCAGTTCGTGTTCCTCGCCGACGAGGTCACCGCCGAGTTCGACCGCGTGGTCGGCGGGCGCTGCCTCGCGATCTCGATCACCCGGCCCCTCGAGGTCGTGCGGGTCGCGTCGGCCGCGGTCAAGCGCCGCGCCGAGCTCGACGCCCAGCTCGGGCCGACCGAGCGCGATCGCCGCCGACCCTCGCTGCTGCTCGCCGAGGACGAGCCGATCCTTCTGTCCGTCATGGCCAGCCTGTTCGACGACGGCGGCTACGAGGTCACCGAGGTCGAGAGCGGCCTCGCCGCGATCGCCGCGCTCGATCAGGAAGACTTCGACGTCGTGATCGCGGACTGGACGATGGACGAAGGCAGCGGCGAGGACGTCTACCGCTGGATCCAGAAGGCCAAGCCGTGGCTGGTCGAACGCGTCGTGTTCTTGACCGGATCGGGTGGCGAGACCGAGCACGTCAACACGGTCGCGCCCGGTCGCCCCACGTTCCGCAAGGGCGCGGACGCGTCTGCGCTGACCTCGGCGATCAAGGGCATCGCAGCGTCGGCGCGAATGCCGAACGACGCCGAGACCGTTCGCCCGGGCACCAAGCTGGTCTGAACGAGACTGTTCCGGATGACCGGCTTGTTCCGGGCCACCGGACGACTACGTTCTAGCGATGTCCGACCAGCTGCCGGTCCTGTTCCAGGCCCACGGAGCACCGATGCTGCTCGACGATCCGGCCTGGATCGCCGAGCTCGCCGGCTGGGCGCGCGCGCTGCCGCGCCCGCAGGCCATCCTCGTCCTGTCCGCGCACTGGGAGGCGCGCCCGACGACGATCGGGGCGACGCGCCCCTTGCCGCTGATCTACGACTTCTACGGATTCCCCGACAAGTTCTACCAGCTGACCTACCCGTCGCCCGGGGCGCCCGCGCTCGCGACGCGCGTGCGGGCCCTGTGCGCTGCGGCCAAGATCCCGACGGTCGATGACGAGACCCGCGGGCTCGACCACGGCACGTACATTCCGCTGCTCTGCATGTACCCCGAGCACGACATCCCGGTGCTCCAGATCTCGTTGCCGAGTGAGGATCCGGTCGAGCTCTACGCGCTCGGTCGCGCGCTCGCCCCGCTCCGCGACGAGGGCGTCCTCGTGATCGGCAGCGGGTTCATCACGCACAACCTGCGCGCGTTGCGGGTCCGCGGTCAGCCAGCGTGGGCGCGCGAGTTCGACGCGTGGACGACCGACGTCATCGCGCGCGCCGACGTCGATGCGCTGATGCAGTACAAGACCAAGGCGCCCGGAGTGCGGGAAGCGCTGCCGACCCACGAGCACTTCGTGCCGCTGATCGTGGCGGCCGCGGCGGGCGAGGGCCAGGCGGTCACCTGGCCGATCACCGGGTGGTGGATGGACGGCCCGATGACGCGGCGATCGGCGCAGTTCGGCTAGAATCGTCCAGGTGAAGGCGGTCTACCTCGTCGAGGATCAGGTCAAGACGACCAGCTCGCTCGCCGAGGTGCGCGCGGCGCTCGCGGCCGACCGGATGATCTGGATCCAGGTCGACGACGAGGTCTGCGCGCAGGCGCAGGAGATCCTGGTCGACATCCTGAAGCTCCACCCATTGACCGTCGAGGACATCTGGTCGTCGCGGTCGGCTCCGAAGGTCGATGACTTCGAGGCCTACCTGTTCGTGCTGCTGCACGGGGTCGCCCGAGCCAAGGGGCCCAAGAAGGTCGAGCTGGTCGAGGTCGACATCGTGATCGGCAAGCGGTTCCTCATCACCCACGATCCGGCGAACCTGGTCGGCGACGCGCTGCGCGCCGAGCTCGCGCGCTCGAACCGGCTGCTCGTGAAGGGCATCCCGTGGCTCGCGCACGCCGCGCTCGACTTCGCGGTCGACGGCTTCCTGCCGGTGATCGACGAGCTCGACGGCGACCTCGAGCAACTCCAGGACGACGTGCTCGAGAAGGCGGGCACGCCGCAGGGCCGCGGCGTGCTCCAGCGGATCCTGCAGTTCAAGCGCACGCTGCAGGAGCTCCGGCGCGTCGGCATCCACCAGCGCGAGATCCTGTTGAAGCTGTCGCGCGGCGAGTACGCCGAGCTGCCCGCCGAGGTGCTGCCGTTCTACCGCGACGTCTACGATCACTTCCTCCGGATCTCCGACATCACCGAGGGCTATCGCGATCTGGTCACCAGCTCGCTCGACGCCTACCTCTCGGTGCAGAGCAACCGGATGAACGAGATCATGAAGACGCTGACGCTGATGTCGACGGTGATGCTGCCGCTGACGTTCATCGCCGGCGTCTACGGGATGAACTTCGACCACATGCCGGAGCTGCACTGGCTGTGGGGTTATCCGTTCGCGCTCGGCCTGATGGTGGCGGTCGCGATCGCCATCTTCGCAATGTTCCGCCACCGAGGCTGGATCGGCCAGGGCGACAAGCGCGATGGGTAACGGCATCACGCGCGCCGGCGTCGCGACCGCGAAGGCGACCGGCGATCTGTCGCTCGACGCGATCCGCGGCGCGCTCGCGGCGTGCGATCCGGATCGCGCCGCCGAGATCGCGCTCGCCCGCCTCGCCGGCGGCGAGCCGCTGCCGATCGAGGTCGTGCTCGATCTCGTGCCGCAGCTACTCGACGTCCCGGTCGCGAGCGGCTTGATGGGACTGGCCGCGCGCACCCCCGAGTCGCCGCCGCTGACCGCGATGCTCGGGCGGTTCCCGGTGTTCGCCGACGGCGTCGCGGTGCGCGTCGTCGTCGCGTGGGCCGCGTGGCGCGCGCAGACGCCGCGCGACCTGATGATCCGCGAGGTCCGCCGGCTCGCGCGCCTGAAGCTCGAGAAGTCGGATCGCGCGCTCGTCGTCGCGCTGGTCGACGCCCTCGACGACGCGCACCTCCGGGCGCTCGCCGAGCCGCTCGGACGACCCAAGGCGGCCGATCTGAAGGCGGTCGTCGCCGAGGCCGACAAGCTGCTCGCCACACCCATCGCGCAGCTCGTCGCGGAGCTGCCGGCGCAGGCCGAGGCCGCCGCGTCGATCGGGTTCACCGTGCGCACCGGACCGCGCGTCGGCCGCAACGATCCGTGCCCGTGCGGCAGCGGCCAGAAGTACAAGAAGTGCCACGCCGACGAGGACGCCGCGGTGACCGCGTCGCCGGTCGTCGGGATGTCGTGGGAGAGCTTCCTCGGCGACGGCGCTGTGAAGATGACGGTCGCCGACGTCGAGGCGCTGTCGATGTTCGACCTCGCGCGCGTCGAGCTCGCGAAGTTGCCGGACGTCGCGCTGGTGCGCGCGTTCGACCGCTTCCTCGTCGAGCTCGCCTGGGCGCGCGCGATCGCGGTGGCGGACGAGCTGGTCGCCCGCGAGCACGCCAGGGCCGACCTCGCGCGCGACGAGATCGTGCTCGCGACGATCGAGCGCGGCCAGCTCGAGCTCGCCGAGGCGCAGCTCGCGCACCTGATCGATCCGATCTCGGTCACGCTGCGCCGGCTCGAGCTCGATCTGCGCGCGCATGTGACGGTCGGCGCCGAGACGATCGTGGGCCTCGCCGAGCGCGCGGTCCGCGGCGAGCTCGACGACTACGAGCTCGCCCAGGCGCTGCTCGCGGGCGCTCCCGGCCTCGGGATCCTCGTCGCGCGCGGCTGCGTCCGCAAGGAGAACGCGGCCGATGCCGAGGTGATCTGCGAGCTGATCGAGCGGGCGCGAGACCAGCTGATGATCGCGCCCGACGATCCGGCGTGGGACATGATCCCGAAGGCCGATCCGAAAGCTCCCCGGGCGGCGGCGACCGACAAGAAGGCGCGCGTCGTGCTCGAGGGCACGCTGCGCGAGACCGGCGCGAAGATCGCGCAGCTCGAGCACGATCTCGCCGAGGCCCGAGCCGATCGCGATCGCGACCGCGCGGCGGCGAGCGCGCCGCTCGATCCCGAGAAGCTGCGCGTCCTGAAGCGCCGGATCGACGAGCTCGAGGGCCTCGTGCGCGAGGGCGTCGTCGAGCGCACCGAGCTGCGGCGTCAGCTCGGCATGGTGGCGCCGGTCGCGGTGGCACCGATCGCGATCGCGAAGCCCGAGGACGACGACGATGGCGACGAGCTCGACGACATCGCGCGCGACATCGCGATCCCGACGTTCTCGCGGCGCACGCTCGACGCGCTCGAGGACGTGCCGCGCGCGGTCGCGGCCGAGACGATGCGGACGATCGGGGCGCTCGCCGCCGGCGACGTCGCGGCCTGGCGCCGGGCCAAGCTCGCGCGCGACATGGCGCGTCAGGTGCTGATGGCGCGCGTCGGCATCCACCACCGGCTGCTGTTTCGCACCGAGGACGGCGGGCTCGAGATCATGGACCTCGTGACGCGCGAGGAGCTGACCACGACGCTCAAGCGGCTTCGGTCGACGCGAGCCTGACCGCGTTCGGCGGCAACAGGTCGGGCCCCGCGACGATGCGCTCGCTCACCTCGCCGGCCGCGAGCTGCTCCCACGTCGTCGCCCACATCGGCCAGCGCAGCACCTCGCGGAAGTAGATCGCGTGGCGGTTGATGAAGCTCGGCGTCTCGAGCCCCGCGGTCGGGCCGCGCACGATCGGCGCGAGGTTTGGCGCGCGCAGGTTGTAGACGAGCTCGGTCTGGTAACCCTCTCCGGGCCACACGACGAGGCCCTCGTCGGAGATGTCGTACGGCGAGCGGCCGAGCACGGCGACGAGTTGCTCGCGCACGATGTCGACCGCGGCGAGCTTGTAGAAGCCGGCGAGCGCGATCTCGAAGATCTGGCGCTGGCCGTTGTCGAGCTTGGCGATCCAGCCCGGCTCGAGCATGCCGGCGACGATGTAGCCCGACTGCTGCTCGAACGTGATCACGGCGGGCGCGCCGACGCTCGGACACGCGACCTCGAACCGGATCCGGTTCGACGCGAGGTCGACGTTCGCGACCGACAGGTCGTTGACCGCGAACTGCTCGCAGCTGATCAGCAGCGAGACCAGCTCGCGGCCGACGAACTTCTCGAGCACCTCGGCGACATGGTGGAGTGCCTCCTCCTGCTTGGCGATGCCCCGCTCGTCGGACTTCCAGGTCGCGCGCCGCAACTTCTGGAACAGCTTGGGGATCGTCCCGGAGTGAAACCCCGGCTTCATGAAGCGGGTCATGGTCTCGCCGTGGTGGCCGAACGCCGACGGCCGCAAGATCGTCGAGCGATTCGCGGCGTAGAGCTTCCAGTTCGCCTTGAGCTCCCAGACAAGAAATCCCGCGAAGCCCGGGATCACGACGATCGTGAACCCGGCGAGCGTTCGCGCGATGCCGTGGCCGACGACCGGGGTCAGCGAGTGGGTCACGCCCATCGCGATGCCCTTGTAGAACGGCACCATGATCTTGCCGGCGACCGTGACGGTCGGGAAGTGCTTCACCGGGTTCACGACCGGCTCGATGAACACGTTGAGATAGATCCGCAGGATGTACGTGATCATCGCCCACACGACGCCGAGCGCACCCTTCAGGACCACCGTCGCGACCGACGAGCCGACCCGAAACCGCAGCCACTCGTCGACGCGATAGATCGCGCGATCCGAGAGCTCGAGGCCGCGCGAGAACACCTCGAGCAACGCGCGCAGGATGCCCGGCACGAGCCGCCGCGTGATCTGACGACCCGAGCGCACCAGCCAGTCGGTCCCGTACTCGGTCGCGAGTTGCCCGAACCGCGTGTTGATCCACAGCTCCATCACGACGACCGTGGCGGCCGCGATCGGCCAGCGCAGCCAGTCGTCGAGCCAGCGTGGCACGAGTAGCCACAGCGCCACCGCCGGGATCGCCGGCTTGACGATCCAGCACACCGGCCAGCTGTCGAGCACGGCGCGCACGAGTGGAAACCGAAAGAACGCGAGCGGCGCGCGCACGAGCCCGGCGCGCAGCCCGACGGCGATGCTGCGCAGCACGACCAGCGTCCCGCGCCTGACCAGCGGGACGTGCATCAACAAGAAGATGAAGATCGCGAGCGCGACGTAGTTCGTCGGCTGCGCGATCTCGGGTTCGAGATCGAACAGCCAGTGCGCGGGCGGCTCGACCAGGTGCTGGAGCCCGACGAGCGGCACGTAGCCGCCGATGATCGGCAACAGGATATACAGGCAGAGCACGCGTCCGACCGCGGTGCCGAACAGGATCGACGACAGCTTCTGCAGGAAGCGCAGGTAGATCTCGCCGGGGCGATACACGCCGTCGAGCGACAGCGCGAGGGCGCGGTCGGCGCGCAGCAGCTGGTCGTCGCGCCACAGCGTCGCGCGCTCGAGGTCGGGGAGCTTGAGCTCGTTCTGCGACACCGCGTCGCGCAGGTTCGAGAACGTCAGCCGCCCGACGCTGACCGCGTGATCGAGCAGCTCGTCGACGATCTTCTTCTCGGCGACCTGCTCGGGCAGGTTCTGCGGGACGAGCTGGACCTCGTCGAGCGCGCGCTCGATCGCCGGGCGCAACACGGTGCGGACGCCGGCGTCGGCGTGCTCGGCCATCGCGTGCAGCACGTCGGCGAGGCGCTCGCGATCCTCGCGCGTCGGCAGATCGCACGCCGCGATCTTCGCGGCGGCCGCGTGGACCTTCTTGGCGATCCGGACCTCGCGGGTCGCCGGCAGCGCGCGGACGATCGGGCGCTTGCCGCGCGACAGCGCCCACGTGATGACGTCGACGACGCGGACATCGCGCTCGGCGACGACGCACGCGGCCTGGAGATCGAGCAACAGGCGCGCGGTCGGCGTGAACCGCAGCTGGAGCTCGCCGGCGGCGCCGCGCACGAGCGGGAACAGCGCGGCGATCCAGCCGGCGGTGTCACCCGAGTGGCCGAGCGCGCGACCGAGGCGCGCGACCAGGCGCTCGAGGTCGGTCTCGGCGGCCTCGAGATCGCCGGCGCGGAACGCGAGGATCGCGGCGCGCGCGTCGTTGCCCTTCTTGCGCGCGGCGCCGGCCCCGGCACGCGCGGTGCGATCGGTCAGGGCCTCGGCCGGCCTCGCGATCGCGGTCGGGAGGTTCGGTGTGGCGAGCAGCGGCTCGGCGGGCGCGCTCGCTGGGCGTGCGGCGGCGAGCAGCGCGGCACCATCGATGTCGAGCGCGATCGTCTTCATCGGCGCGTCGTCGTGGAGCGTCGAGAACGTCCGGTCGAGCGAGCCCGGATCGAAGAAGTGCAGCTCGAGGTAGAGCGCGACGAACTCGGTGTAGGTCGCGGTGTCGTCGGCCGGCGGCAGCAGCAGGTCTTCCTGGCGCAGCAGGTAGCGGACCTCGTCGAACTCGGTCTGACCGATCCGGTTGATGCGCTCGCGGACGACCGTCGCGGTCAGCTTGCCGGCGAGCAGGAGGTCCTCGAAGGCCTGGTGGATGAGCCCGTGGAAGATCGCGCGCCACGCGAGCGTCATCGCGTGTGGATCATGCGAGCCGATCGCCGCGCGATCGCCGCCGAACGCGACGACGCGGGCCGGCAGCTTCGCGAAGTCGACCGCGACCTCGTGCCGGGCGACGAGCTTCTCGAGGGCGGAGCGCGCCAGCGTGTAGCACTCGGCGTGGGGCACCTGGAGGCCGATGCCGCGCACCCGGCGGTGCTGCTTGATGATCCGGCGCAGCACGCGTTCATCGACGAGGATCGCGCCGACCTGCGCGAGCTCTTCGTCGATGGACATCGCGGAAAATCTACCACTATGATGCGATCGATGCCGCCCAGGGCGATCGGGACCGATGCCACGATCGACAGCGGCGGCGGCGACACGGTCGCCGACTCGCAGGCCGACACGCGGGGCCGGCCGCCCCAGGTCGATCTGCCCGAGATCTCGCGCAGCGTGTACATCGTGCGCGGCGAGCTCGCGCGCGGCGGCATGGGCAAGATCCTGGTCGCCGAGGACACCCGGCTCGGCCGCGACGTCGCGCTCAAGGAGCTGATCGTCGTCGACCCGATGCTGGTCGCGCGGTTCGCGCGCGAGGTCCGCATGACCGCGCGCCTCCAGCACCCCGGCATCGTCGCGGTCTACGAGGCCGGCCGGTGGCCGGATGGAGAACCGTTCTACGCGATGCGCCTGGTCAAGGGCCGCTCGCTCGAGAAGGTCGTCGA
The DNA here is from genome assembly GCA_038321315.1 of Haliangiales bacterium. Taxonomy (GTDB): domain Bacteria; phylum Myxococcota_A; class Polyangia; order Haliangiales; family Haliangiaceae; genus JABFXX01. Next base: position 17,123 of record JBBQEX010000002.1, read on the forward strand.
GAGCCGGCCAGAGCTCGCCGATCGGCTGCGCCTGGTGTCGAACCTGGTCAACCTCACCGAGGCGATGGCCTACGCCCACGATCGCAACATCATCCACCGCGACCTCAAGCCCGCGAACGTGCTGGTCGGCGACTACGGCGAGACCGTCGTGATCGACTGGGGCCTCGCGAAGGATCTCGAGGAGGACGACGTCGATGCCGCGGCCGCGCCGGTCGCAAACCGCGAGGGCCTCACGATGCACGGCTCGATCGTCGGCACGCCGGCGTACATGCCGCCCGAGCAGGCGCGCGGCGAGACCGTCGACAAGCGCGCCGACGTCTACGCGATCGGCGCGCTGATCTGGCACGTGCTCGCCGGCAGGGCGCCGTTCACCGGCACCTCGGTCGACGAGATCCTCGAGAGCGTCAAGGCGAGCACGCTCGCGCCACTCGCGACGCTGGTGCCGGAAGTGCCGCAGGAGCTCGTCACGATCGTCGAGCGCGCGATGGCCCACGATCCCGACCTGCGCTACCCGTCGGCGCGGGAGCTCGCCGAGGACCTCGCGAGCTTCCAGGCGGGCAAGCTGGTCGCGAGCCACCACTACTCGACGTGGCAGCTCGCGCGCCGCTGGGTCCGCCGGCACCGCGCGCTGGTCCTCGCGATCGTCGCGCTGCTGGTCGGCGGCGGCATCGTCGCCGCGGTGACGGTGCGCCAGGTGCTCGCCGAGCGCGACCGCGCCGAGGCGGCGACCACCGCGGCGCTCGCCGAGCAGGGCCGGAAGGAGCTCGTCGCGTCACACCCGCGTCGGGCCGCGGTCTACCTCGCCGAGGCCTATCGCGGCGGCCGGACCGACGAGGTCACGCGCACGATGCTCGGCGAGGCGATGCGCGCGGTCGACGGCAACACGATCACGGTCGACCTCGCGACGCCGATCGCGACCGCGCTGTGGGTCCGCGGCGGCCGCGCGATCGTGGCGCTCACCGATCGCGGGGACGTCGAGCTGATCGATGCCGCGACCGGGGCGCGCACGCTGGTGTCGCGCCCCAAGGAGATGAGCGCGATGCACCCGACGAGCTGGGCGGTCTCCGCCGACGGCACCTGGATCGTCGCGAACGACGATCGGCGGCTGCGCGCGATCGATGTCGAGCACCGGCGCATCACCGAGGTCGCCGACGTGTGGAACCTCGGCGAGTTGCGAGACCTCTCGATCTCGGCGCACGGCGAGCGCGTCGCGCTGGTCGCCGGCGGCGCGCTGCACCTGTGGTCGACCGCCGACGGCAAGGATCATCCGTCGCCGTTCACCGCGGGCGTCGTCGCCGCGGGGTTCACGGCGGGCGACGAGCTGCGGGTCGTGTTCGCCGACCACTTCGCGACCGCCGCGGCGCTCGGCGATGGCGCGGCGCACGACACCCAGGCGCAGGGACCGATCACGAACGCGCTGGTGTGCGGCGAGACGAGCTACGGGATCGCCGACGACGGTGACGCGGTGCTCGACAGCGCGCACGGGCCACACCTGCTGGTCGAGCGCCGGCACCTGCCGGGCGCGATCGGGCTCGGGTGTGGCGGCGAGGCCGTCCTCGTCGGGCGCGACACGGATCCATCGCACGGCGTGCCGTTCACCGTGGTCGACGGCACCAGGGCGATCGATCTCGCGCTCGCCGGTGAACGCGCCGACGTGATCGGCACGCAGCACGAGATCGGCGACGTCCACTACGAGCAGGCCGCGATCGATCCGACCGGGCGGTTCGTTGCCACCGGCACGTCGGGAGGGTCGCTCGTGGTGTGGGACGTCACCGCGGCGTTGCCGCTCGCGCGGATCGACGCGCACGTCCGATCGATCCGCGGCCTCGCGTTCGACGCCACCGGCACCCGACTCGCGACCGCGAGCGACGACGGCACGCTGCGCGTCTGGGATCTCGCGCGGTGGACCGAACCGACGGCCGACGCGGCACCGAAGCTCGCCGGCTCGCGCGACGGCAAGACCACGGCGCAGGCGGTGCTGTCCGAGGTCGAGCTGGTCTCGCCAGCCGGGCGCACCCGGCTCGGACGCGGCGACGATCTCCTGACCTGGGTCGACGTCTCGCCGAACGGTCGCCGGGTCGCGGCGGCCGGGATCGATGGCGGGATCGTCGAGTGGGACACCGAGACGCACGCGCTGGTCGCCGCGTGGGACCAGGCGACGCCGATCACGACCGGCTCGATCGCGGACGACGGCACGGTGGCGACCGGCGCGAACGGCGTGGTCAACGTGTGGCAGCCGGGTTCGCACGACGCGATCGCGCAGCTGGTCGGCCACGCGGCTACGATCTCGCGGATCAGCTGGGATCCGACCGGCGCGACGCTGATGACGGTCGACGAGGTCGCGGTCCGCCTGTGGGATCGCAAGGGCGCGTTGATCCGGCACCTCGATCCCGAGGATCTCGTCGGCGACGCGCGCTGGCTCGACGGTGGACGCCTCGTCGCGATCGTCACGCGGCGCACGATGCAGGTGTGGGATGCAGCGCACGGCACGCTGGTCGCGCAGCAGCCGGGGGCGCTCGAGGCCGCCGGTGGCCTTCGCGTCGTGCACGGCCTGCCCGTCGGCGAGAGTCCGCGCGGGGTCGTCCGGTTCGGCGCGCAGCCCCGCGAGTGGATCCTCGCGCGTGCCGACGAGGACGGGGACGCCGTCGCGGCGCGGGTCGCGGCGCGGGTTGCCTGGCGCCTGGTCGACGGCGCCCTGATTCCCGCCGCACCGCCGATCACCGGGGCCGAGGCGCGCAGCGACGCCAAGGGCTTCCGCTTCGAGCACGTCGCAGACCCCGCAGAGACCTCGCCGACCCGACCGCGGATCGCGCTCGCGACGCCACGCGCGAACCTCGACAAGGACGCCGCGGCGATCGTCGAGGCGGCGGCCGCGCTCCAGCTCGGGCATCGCCAGGCCGCGGCGCGCGCGCGGCTTGCCGGGCTCGGCACCGTCGACGATCCGGCGCTGATCTACGCGCTCGCGTGGTGTCGCCACTGGCTCGGCGACGACGCGCTCGCGTACGACACCCTCGTCCGCGCGGTCGCGCACTGGCCCGACCCGACCCAGCTCGACGCGCTTCACGCCGACGTCCGTCGATTCGCGGCCTGGGGTGGCATCGCCGCGTCTCGCGCGCGCGCCGTGCTCGGTGACACGATGGACGATCGGGCCGCGCTCGCGACCGCATACACCGAGGTCGGGCGCGACGATCTCGCCGAGACCGTGCTCGTGATGCCGGCGACCGACCCGCTGCGCCGCGACCTCGACCTGTCGCGCCTGGCGTACGATCGCGCCGATCCGATCGCGGTCGCGACGCACCTCGAGGCCGCGGCGGCGGTCGCGCGGGACGCGACCGTGCCACCCCTGATCTCGTCGTGCACGCACCCCGGGATCGAGATCCCGACGGGCCCACCGGGCGCGAGCGGCGTCGCGATCGAGATCGCGGTTCGCGCCGCGGCCATGTTGCGGATCTACGAGCCGACCGCAGACTTCCGCTACGCGATCGCGGCCCGGCGGCTCGACGCGGTGCTCGAGAGAATCTACGGGGTCGACGTCACGCGCTGCGCCGCGGAGCTCGACCGCTACACCAACGACGCGACGCGCACGGGCACGCCGGATCCGGCGGTGGTGCTCGCGACGCTGGCCCGCGCCGCGGTCGCGACGCGTGCGTGTTACGCGCGCGCTCTCGACGACGATCCGGCGCTCGCGACCGACCTCGCGTTTCGCATCACGCTGTCGATCCGCGGGACGGTCGAGTCGGTCGACGCGATCGCCGAGCCCGCGAGCCCCGCGGCGAGCGCGGTGATCGAGTGCGCGCGGGCGCCGCTCGTGCGCGCGACGTTCCCGCGCCTCGCCTCCCGCAAGGCGTTCGCGATCTTCGAAAAAGTAGCCCTGAGGCCTGCCGCCGTGAAGCCTTAGCCCTTCACGCACAGGACCTGCTTCAGGGTGTGGACGATCTCGACGAGGTCGGCCTGCGCCGCCATCACGTCGTCGATCGCCTTGTACGCGCCCGGGGTCTCGTCGATCACCTCGGCATCCTTGCGGCACTCGACGCCTGCCGTCGCCGCCGCGTGATCGTCGAGCGTGAACAGCTTCTTCGCCTTGGTGCGGCTCATCGTCCGACCCGCACCGTGGCTGCAGCTCGTGAACGACTCGGGGTTACCCTTGCCGCGCACGATGAAGCTCTTCGCGCCCATGCTTCCCGGGATGATGCCGAGCTCACCCTCGCGAGCACGCACCGCGCCCTTGCGGGTCACGATCACGTTCTCGCCGTAGTGACGCTCGCGCGACACGTAGTTGTGGTGACAGTTCACCGCGACCAGCTCCGCCGAGAACTCCGGAAGCACGTTGGCCTTGCGGAGCGCCTCGACGGTCGCGTGCATCATCAGCTCGCGGTTCGTGCGCGCGTAGGCCTGGGCCCACTCGACGGCCTCGAGGTAGTCGCCGAACAGCTCGCTGCCCTCCGGCAGGTACGCGAGGTCCTGATCCGGGAGGTTCACGAACCAGCGACGCATCTCCGCCTTGGCGCGCTCGATGAAGTACGAGCCGATCTTGTTGCCGATGCCGCGCGAGCCCGAGTGCAGCATGATCCACACGGCACCCGCCTCGTCGAGACAGACCTCGATGAAGTGGTTACCGGTGCCGAGCGTACCGAGCTGGTTCACGCGCTGCGCACCACCGACCGACTGGTGCTTCGCGGTGATCGTCGCGTACGCCGGCTCGAGTGCCGCCCACGCCGCCGCGTTGCGCGCCGGGACGTCGTGCCACGCACCGCGGTCGTTCGCACCACCGTGGTCCGTGCGGCCGTGCGGGACGGCGTTCTCGATCGCGAGACGCAGCGCGCGGAGGTTATCCGGGAGCTGGTCCGCGCGAAGCGAGGTCTGGACCGCCATCATGCCGCAGCCGATATCGACGCCGACCGCCGCCGGGATCACGGCGCGCTTGCTCGCGATCACGCTGCCGATCGTCGCGCCCAGGCCGGCGTGGACGTCCGGCATCACGGCCACCCACTTGTGGATGAACGGGAGCGCGGCGACGCGGCGCAGCTGGGCCTCGGCCTCGGCCTCGAACGGGACGCCATGCGTCCACGCCTTGATCGGAACGTTGTCGGTCGACAGGGTCTGGTGAGTCGTCTGGTTCGTCATCATGGTGATCGACGGATGTGCAGCACGCGAACCACGACGTGAATCGAGTGATCTTGATTAGTTGCAGATCGCGCTGGTAGCGATGGCGATAGTCAATTATCCTGTACGATATGGCGCGGAAGAGCGTGGTCATCGGGCTCGTCGGCACGACGCTCGACAACGGGTTCAACGAGGCGCGGTGGAAGCGGTGGCGGCCGTCGATCGCGCTGTGCCAGCACGAATCGCTGCCGATCGATCGGTTCGAGCTGCTCGCGTCGGCCAAGGGCGACAAGATCGCGGCGCAGGTCGTCACCGATCTCGCGACCGTCGCGCCGGGCACGACCGTGCGCCAGCACGCGCTCGAGCTCGCCGACCCGTGGGACTTCGGCGAGGTCTACGGCGCGCTCGGCGACTTCGCGGACCGCTACAAGTTCCGCGACGACGAGGACTACTACCTCCACATCACGACCGGCACGCACGTCGTGCAGATCTGCCTGTTCCTCCTGTGCGAGACGCGCGCGATCCCGGGTCGCCTCGTGCAGACGTCGCCCGGTCCCGATCCGCGCGGCCGGATCGACGTGATCGATCTCGATCTCGCGAAGTACGATCGCCTCGCCGCGCGCTTCAAGGCACGGCGCGCGCGCGGTGCCTCGCTGCTGAAGGCCGGCATCGAGACCAAGAACGCCGCGTTCAACCGGATGATCGACGAGCTCGAGCACGTCGCGACGCGCTCGAAGGATCCGCTGTTGTTGACCGGCGAGACCGGCACCGGCAAGAGCGCGCTCTGCGATCGGATCTACGAGCTCAAGCGCGCGCGCCAGCACCTCGGCGGCGAGCTCGTCGCGGTCAACTGCGCGACGCTGCGCGGCGACACCGCGATGAGCGCGCTGTTCGGCCACGTGCGCGGCGCGTTCACCGGCGCCGCCGAGGGGCGCACCGGCTTCCTCAAGAAGGCCGACAAGGGCCTCCTGTTCCTCGACGAGATCGGCGAGCTCGGCCCCGACGAGCAGGCGATGCTGCTGGTCGCGCTCGAGACCCAGAAGTTCTATCCGGTCGGTGCCGACAAGCCGATCGCGAGCGCGTTCCAGCTCGTCGCCGGCACGAACCGCGATCTCGCGGCCGACGTCGCGAGCGGCCGGTTCCGCGAGGATCTGCTCGCGCGGCTCTCGCTGTGGCCGTTCCGCCTGCCGGCGCTGCGCGAGCGCGTCGAGGATCACGCCCCGAACCTCGACTACGAGCTCGACCGGATCTCCGCGGAGCTCGGCACGCGCGCGTCCCTGTCGCGGCCCGCGCGCGAGACGTTCCTCGCGTTCGCCGCGACCGCCGCGTGGCGCGCGAACTTCCGCGAGTTCAACGCCGCGATCCGCCGGATGGTCACGCTGTCCGACGGCGGCCGCGTCGACGAGCCCGGCGTGCGTGCCGAGGCCGCGCGGCTCGACGCGATCTGGCGTGGCGGAACCCCGCGCGACGCCGTCGATCTCGCCGCGTTCCTCGGCAAGCGTGCCGACGTGCTCGATCGCTTCGATCGCGTGCAGCTCGCCGACGTGATCGCCGTCTGCACCGCGGCACCGTCGCTGTCGGCCGCCGGGCGCGCGCTGTTCTCGCACTCGCTCGCGACGCGGACGACGAAGAACGACGCCGACCGCCTTCGCAAGTACCTCGCGCGCTTCGACCTCAGGTTCGAGGCGATCAGCGCGCGAAGCACGCGAGCTTCCGACTAAGCTTGCGTGATGTCCTTGGTCGCTTGCGCCCCGTGGATCGCGGTGACCTCCCGATGATCGGTCACGCGCTCGAGATCGTTGCGTGCGTCGGGTTCGTCGTGATCTTCCTCGCCCTCATGACCCTCGTCGCGTCGGCCGAGGAGCTCGGCCGGCGCATCGAGAAGGTCGTCTCGGAGGGGCTCGCGACCCCTGGTGGGTTCGAGCGGCTCGACGTGTTGTTCGCCTCGGGCGGACCGCGGTCGGCGCTGGGCGCGCTTCGCGCCGCGCTCGCCGCCGGTCGCGAGGGTCCGGCGGCACATGCCACCAGATCCGCGACCGTGGCGTACGACGCGGTGATCGAGAAGCTCTACGCCGTGCTCTGGGTCCTCGGGATCGGGGTCGTCACGAGTGTCGGACTACTCGTCGTGGGCGCGGGCCTCGCGATCAGGCACGATCCGGTCGACGTCCTCGTGAGCTACACCAGCCCAGGTGCCCTGGTCCTGGTGGCCCTGATCGTCTCCGGACGCAGCAACCTTGCCGACCTTCGCGAGTACCGCGAGAGGCTGCTGCCTTTGGTCATCGACGCGATCTCTCATCTGGTGCCCGCTGACGCGATGCGTTAGAGTGCGCTTCGTGCGGCCCAACCTGCTCACTCCCGATCTGGACGCGTGTGGTGTTGGCTTCGTCGCGCACATCAAGGGCGAACGCTCGCGCGACATCGTCGACCAGGGCCTCGAGGTACTGAGGCGATTGTCACATCGCGCGGCGTGCGGCGCCGATCCGGAGACCGGCGACGGTGCCGGCATCATGCTCCAGCTACCCGAGCGGTTCCTGCGCGCGGAAGCCACCCGGCTCGGGCTCGTGCTGCCCGAGCGGCGGTTCGCGATCGGCAACATCTTCTTGCCGCCGGACGCCGAGGCCCGCGGCGCGTGCGAGCGCGTGCTCGAGAGCGTGATCGAGGCCGAGGGCCAGCGCGTGATCGGGTGGCGCGACGTGCCGGTCGACACCGCGCACGTCGGGCGCGTCGCGCGCGAGGTCATGCCGGTCGTGCGGCAGATCTTCGTGCGGATGCGGCGCGTCCCGCCGAGCGCGTGGGAGCGCACGCTCTACGTGATCCGCAAGCTCGCCGAGAATCAGATCCGCGACACCGGCTGCGATCCGAAGAGCTACTTCCACGTCGCGTCGCTGTCGACCGAGACGATCGTCTACAAGGGCCTCTTGCTGCCGACGCAGCTGCCGCTGTTCTATCGCGACCTGCGCGAGCCCGAGCTGCACTCGGCGATCGCGGTCGTGCACTCGCGGTTCTCGACCAACACGTTCCCGACCTGGGATCTCGCGCAGCCGTTCCGCTACATCGCGCACAACGGCGAGATCAACACGCTGCGCGGCAACGGCAACTGGATGCAGGCGCGCAAGTCGCAGCTGCAGTCGGCGAAGTTTCACGGCGGTCTCGATCGGCTGTTCCCGATCATCGTCCCCGGCAAGAGCGACTCGGCGCAGTTCGACAACATGGTCGAGCTGCTCACGCTCGGCGGGCGCACGCTGCCGCACGCGATGATGATGATGATCCCCGAGGCGTGGGAGAAGGGCGGGCTCGACGACGATCGGACCTCGTTCTATCGCTACGCCGCGCAGCTCGTCGAGCCGTGGGACGGCCCGGCCGCGATCGTGTTCAGCGATGGCCAGCTGGTCGGCGCGACGCTCGATCGCAACGGCCTGCGCCCGGCGCGCTGGACGATCACGACCGACGATCGCGTGATCCTCGCGTCGGAGACCGGCGTGATCGACGTGCCGCCGGACAAGGTCCGCGCGAAGGGCCGGCTGACGCCCGGCATGATGTTCGTGGTCGATACCGTCGAGGGCCGCATCGTCGACGACGCCGAGCTCAAGCGCGACGTGTCCTCGCGCTACCCGTATCGCAAGTGGCTCGACAAGAACGTGTTCGACATGTCGGAGATCCCCGAGCTGTCCTCGACCGAGGCCCCGGCGGCGATCCGCGGTGCCGAGCTCGTCCGCCAGCAGCGCGCGTTCGGCTACACCGACGAGGATCTCGAGCTGATCGCGGCGCCGATGGCGCAGTCGGGCAAGGAGCCGATCGGCTCGATGGGCACCGACACGCCGCTCGCGGTGCTGTCGGATCGCGCGCCGAACCTGTTCGCCTACTTCCACCAGCTGTTCGCGCAGGTCACGAACCCGCCGATCGATCCGATCCGCGAGGCGCTCGTGATGTCGCTCGAGACCACGATGGGTCCCGATGGCAACACGTTCGACGAGACGCCCGAGCAGTGCCACCAGGTCCGCGTGCGCGGTCCGGTGATCGACAACCGCGATCTCGCGCGCATCAAGAAGATGCGCGAGGGCGTGTTCGAGCCGGCGACGCTCTCGACGCTGTGGCCGGTTGGCGACGGCGAGGCCGGGCTCGCGGCCGCGATCGATCGGCTGTGCAAGGCGTCGGTCGCCGCGATCGACGACGGTCACAACGTCCTCATCCTCAGCGACCGCGGGGTCGACGCCAAGCGTGCCGCGATCCCGGCGCTGCTCGCGCTGTCGGCGGTGCAGCAGCACCTCGTGCGCGAGGGCATCCGCATGCAGGCCGGGCTCGTCGTCGAGACCGGCGAGGCGCGCGAGGTCCACGACATCGCGCTGCTCGTCGGCTACGGCGCGGCGACGGTCAACCCGTACCTCGCGCTCGACACCGTCGCCGGGCTGGTCGAGGACGGCACGGTCGCCGGCCCGCTCGACGCGGCGCTCGAGCGCTACCTGCGCGCGCTCGAGGAGGGGCTCCTGAAGGTGATGTCGAAGATGGGCATCTCGACCGTCCAGAGCTACCGCGGCGCGCAGCAGTTCGAGGCGGTCGGGCTCGACCACGAGGTGATCGAGCGCTGGTTCACCGGGACGCCGTCGCGGATCGGCGGCATCGGGCTCGACGAGCTCGGCGGCGAGGCGATCGAGCGCCACGCCCGCGGGTTCGCGCGCGAGCAAGGCGATCCGGACGATCTCCCGGTCGGCGGCCAGTATCGCTGGCGCCGCCGCGGCGAGATCCACAAGTGGAACCCGGCGACGATCGCGACGCTCCAGGCCGCGGTCCGCGAGCAGAGCCGCGACAAGTTCGCCGAGTTCGAGCGGCTGTGCGACGACGAGGACGCCAACCTCGTCACGCTGCGCGGCTTGCTCGAGATCGTCGAGCAGCGGCCGATCTCGATCGACGAGGTCGAGCCGGTCGCGGACATCCTCGTCCGGTTCGTGACCGGCGCGATGTCGTTCGGCTCGATCAGCGCGGAGGCCCACGAGACGCTCGCGATCGCGATGAATCGCATGGGCGGCAAGTCGAACAGCGGCGAGGGCGGCGAGGAGCCGCATCGGTTCGAGCGCGACGACAACGGCGACTGGCGGCGCTCGGCGATCAAGCAGATCGCGTCGGGCCGGTTCGGCGTGACCACGCACTACCTGGTCAACGCCGACGACCTCCAGATCAAGATCGCGCAGGGCGCGAAGCCTGGCGAGGGCGGCCAGCTGCCCGGCAACAAGATCGACGATCGCATCGCCAAGGCGCGCAACTCGACGCCCGGCGTCTCGCTGATCTCGCCGCCGCCGCACCACGACATCTACTCGATCGAGGATCTCGCGCAGCTGATCTACGACCTGCAGTGCGTCAACCCGACGGCGCGGATCAGCGTCAAGCTGGTGAGCGAGGTCGGCGTCGGCACGATCGCGGCGGGCGTCGCCAAGGCGCGCGCGGCGGCGGTCGTGATCGCCGGCTACGAGGGCGGCACCGGCGCGGCGCCGCTGTCGAGCCTCAAGCGCGCGGGCCTGCCGTGGGAGCTCGGGATCGCCGAGGCCCAGCAGGTGCTGGTCGCGAACCAGCTGCGCGATCGCGTGCGGCTGCAGGTCGACGGCGGCCTGCGCACGTCGCGCGACATCGTGATCGCCGCGCTGCTCGGCGCCGAGGAGTTCGGGATGGCGACCGCGTCGCTGATCGCGACCGGCTGCGTGATGCTGCGCAAGTGCCACCTCAACACGTGCTCGGTCGGCATCGCGACGCAGGATCCGGAGCTGCGCGCGAAGTACACCGGCAAGCCCGAGGACGTCGTCGCGTACTTCACGTACGTCGCCGAGGGCGTGCGCGCGAAGCTCGCGGCGCTCGGCGCGCGCTCGATCGACGATATCGTCGGCCGCGTCGAGTGGTTGCGCCGGCGCGCGGACATCCAGCACGCCAAGGCGAAGAAGCTCGATCTCACCGCGCTGCTCGCGCCGCCGACGGTGGCGGGACCGCGCCGGTTCGCGCGCGCGCAGCCGTGGGACCTGTCGGATCACGTCGATCACGACCTCCTGCGGCGCGCCGAGCCAGTACTCGATGCCTCTCGGGGCGGCAAGCCGGTCGAGCTCGCGCTGCCGATCGACAACGCGAAGCGCGCGGTGGGCACGCTGCTGTCCGGCGAGATCGCGCGGCGGTTCGGGGCCGGTGGGCTCCCCGAGGGCTCGCTGACCGTGCGGTTCTCGGGCGCGGCGGGCCAGAGCTTCGGTGCGTTCCTCGCTCCCGGCGTGCAGCTCGAGCTGTGCGGCGACGCGAACGACTACATCGGCAAGGGCATGTCGGGCGGGCGCATCGTCGTGTTTCCGCCGGCGAGCGCGCGGTTCCAGCCCGAGGACAACGTGATCATCGGCAACGTCGCCTTGTACGGCGCGACCGCGGGCGATCTGTTCGCGTGCGGCCTCGCGGGCGAGCGCTTCGCGGTACGCAACTCGGGGGCGCGCGCCGTCGTCGAGGGCGTCGGCGATCACGGCTGCGAGTACATGACCGGCGGCGCGGTCGTCGTGCTCGGGAAGGTCGGTCGCAACTTCGCGGCCGGCATGTCGGGCGGCGTCGCGTACGTGTTCGATCCGACGCAGGCGCTGCGCGGCAAGACGAACCTCGAGATGGTCGAGCTCGAGTCGCTGGTCGACGAGAGCGACCTCTGGCTGGTCTACGGCCTGCTCGAGGATCACGTGCGGCTGACGAACAGCCCGCTCGGCCGTCGCATCATGGACAACTGGGAGCACATGGTCGGTCGCTTCGTGAAGGTGATGCCGACCGAGTACAAGCGCGTGCTCCAGGCGCGTCGCGCGGCCGCTCGTCGGCGCCCGACCGGCCTCAACCTGGTGGGGTCGTAGTCATGGGCAAGATCACGGGCTTCGTCGAGCACACCCGGCTCGTCCCGCTGCGCCGCGCGGTCGGCGATCGGCTCCACGACTGGCGCGAGGTCGACACCACCGGCGAGCCGGCCGCGATCCAGACCCAGTCGGGGCGCTGCATGGACTGTGGCGTGCCGTTCTGCACGCAGGGCTGTCCGCTCGGAAACCCGATCCCCGACTTCGCCGATCTGGTCTATCGCGAGCGCTGGCGCGACGCGTATCGCCGGCTCGCGTCGACCAACGACTTCCCCGAGTTCACCGGCCGCCTGTGTCCCGCGCCGTGCGAGGCCGCCTGCGTCCTGGCGATCGACAAGGCCCCGGTGACGATCGAGGCGATCGAGCGCGCGATCGTCGAGCGCGCGTTCGCCGAGGGCTGGATCGTCCCCGAGCCGCCGCGCGTCCGCACCGGGCATCGCGTCGCGGTCGTCGGATCCGGCCCGGCCGGGCTCGCCGCGGCGGCCCAGCTCAATCGCGCCGGCCACTACGTCACCGTCTACGAGTCGGCGCCCAAGCCAGGCGGCCTGCTGCGCTACGGCATCCCGGACTTCAAGCTCGACAAGGCGATCCTCGATCGCCGCCTCGACCTCCTGCGCGCGGAGGGCATCGACTTCCAGTGCGGCGTCACGATCCGCGACTGGGACGCGGTCCGCCACGACCACGACGCGGTCGTGCTCGCGATCGGCGCCCAGCGGGCCCGCGATCTCGTCGTGCCGGGCCGCGAGCTCGCCGGCGTCGTGATGGCGATGGACTACCTCACCGATCAGAACGAGGTCGTCGGCGGCGAACGCGAGGCCGCGCGGTTCGACGTCCGCGGCCAGCGCGTGATCATCCTCGGCGGCGGCGACACCGGCTCGGACTGCCTCGGCACCGCGCATCGCCAGGGCGCCGCCTCGGTCGCGCAGATCGAGCTCATGCCGCCACCGCCCGACGCGCGCCGCGCCGGCAACCCGTGGCCGACGTGGCCGATGGTGTTCCGGACGTCGTCGTCGCAGGAGGAGGGCGGCGCGCGCGACTTCGGCCTGCGCACCACGCACCTCGAGGGCGTGGACGGCAAGCTGGTCGCGCTACACGGCGTGCGCGTCGATTCGGATGCGCCCGTCGTGCTGCCGGTCGACGTGCTGATCCTCGCGCTCGGCTTCGTCGGTCCGGCGACCGGACCGAGCGAGTCGGTCGTCGCGGTCGACGAGCGCTTCTCGACCGCCGAGCCCGGCGTGTTCGCCGCTGGCGACGCCAAGCGCGGCGCGTCGCTGATCGTGTGGGCGATCGCCGAGGGCCGCGAGGCCGCGCGGCACGCCGACAGCTACCTGCGCCGCGGCGCCTCGACGCTGCCGGCGATCGGTCAGAGCAACGCGTTCTGACCTGCTATCGTCGCTCGGATGAAGGTCTGGCTCGTCGCCGTCACGCTGGTCGTCGGATGCGGCCAGCACGGCACCCGCTCGCGAAGGGCTGCTGATCCGAGATGAGATCCCTGCTCGTCGCGCTGCTCGTCGCCGGTTGCCGCCACCACGACCCGGAGCCCGTCGTGATCGGCTCGCCACCGCTCGCGATCGATGCGGGGGGGCAGCCGGACGCGCGCGCGGGGGCCCGCAACCTCGAAGGCGACCGTGCCGACCTCGATGCCCAGATCGCCGAGGCGGTCGACGGGGTGGTCGCCGCGCAGAGCGATGCCTCGCGTGCCGCCGCCAAGCACAAGCTCGACACGCTCCAGCGCGAGAGGGCCGCGATCGAGCCGCTGATCCAGCAGGCGCGCTGCCAGAACAACCCGCTCGCGAAGGGCTGCTGACGTGCAGGCGCGCTATCGCCGCGAGGACGGCGAGCCGTGCATCGACATCAAGGTCGCGACCATCGATCACCTGTTCGACCGGCGCGACCCGGCGCCGTTTCGCGACCGCGATCTCGACGACGACCTCTCGGAGTACCTGCTCGATGCCAGCGAAGACCTCCACAAGGAGCCCAGGATCCGGGTGGTGTTCTGGCTCGAAGCCCACTGCGCGAGCGACGAGATCTCGACCGCGTACCACGCTCACTTCCAGTTCGTCCTCGAGAGGCTCGCGCGCACCCGCAAGCGTACCCGTCGGTTCGGCCAGGTCGCGATGATGATCGCGATCGCGATCCTCGTCGCCTCGTTCTCGCTGTCGCGCGTCGTCACCCAGTTCGTCGGTGGCAGCCTCGGCGAGGGCCTCAAGGAAGGGCTCGTGATCTTCAGCTGGGTGGTGATGTGGCGCCCGGTCGAGTTGCTGATCTTCGACTGGATCCCGGTCCGACGTGAGCGCGCGGTGATCCGCCGGCTGGTCGACGCGCGCGTCGACGTGCGATTCCCGAGCGACCCGGCGTGACGCCGAGCGAAGTCGACCTCACCGCCTTGCAGGGGCGATGGCTTCAGGTCGCCTGGGAGGCCGACGGGGCCGTCGCGCCGCCCGACGAATACGCAGGTACGATCACGAGCTTCGTCGACCAGCGGTTCGAGGTGCGCACGCCCGATGGCACGCTCGTGCTCGCCGGCACGTTCACGCTCGACGCCTCGACCTCGCCCAAGGCGATCACGTGGACCGACTCGATGGGCCCCGACGCAGGCAAGCAGCTCCCGGCGAGCTATGTCCTCGACGGCGATCACTTCGTGTTCATCGCCGGAGACGAAGGAGCCCCACGTCCGACCGTGTTCTCGACGACGCCGGGGCAGACCATGCGGACGTTCGTTCGCGTTAGCATCGGCGGATGAAGGCGTTCCTGCTGGTGCTCGCGGCGTGCGGATCGCCGAAGCCGGCGCTCGACGATCCGCCGGCGCGCCATCGCGCCACGCAGGTGTGGGGCGACGACTGCCTGCCGAAGGTCGAGGACCGCGACCCGTGCGTGAAGGTCACCGCGGCGGACGCGTCGGCGATCCGCGACGCGATCCTCGGGTACCTGCGCGACGTGAAGGATCTGCCGGACGCGTCGCTCGTCGAGCGGCTCGCGCTGCCGCCGATCGCGCAGTGGACGACGAGCGCGTACGAATTTCGCGCGACGACCGCCGGGGGGCACGAGGCGGTCTCGCTGCGCGCCACCGATCAGGTCGACTCGACGATGACCGCGGGGTTCACGTGCACGCTGAGCCACGCCGACGGTGCGTGGACGGTGATCTCGCTGTCGCCGTACGCCGCGCAGTGACTACAGCTTGACCTTGGCGCGCAGCCCGACGAGCAGCGCATCGGGGCGATCGCCGTCGGGGTGACGGTAGAGCTGGACGTCGGGCTGGAGGCTCGCGAACGGTGTGAGCCGCACCTTGTAGAACGCCTCGAGGAACACCTCGTAGCTCGGCTGCAGCATGCCGTCGTCGGAGCGCGCGACGGTGAAGTAGCCGGCCCCGAGACCGACGGTGTCGTCGGTACGCGCGCCGATGCCGTGCCACGCGAACGAGGCATCCATGAAGCGCGAGATCAACGTGCGGTCGGCCTGTGCCCAGCCGAAGCGCACGATCAGGTTGGCGTCGCGCGGATCGTCGGGGTTCTCGGGGTGGAGGTAGACCCGCTCGTCGTGCTGGACGAAGAAGCCGGTGTCGGTGCCGAACATCTGCGGCGGCGCGTAGAGATCGAGCTCGGGGAACGAGCCGGTCTGGTGCCACACGCCGATGCTGGTCGTGCCCTCGTGCCGATCGGCCGGGCCGTAGTGATGCGTCGCGGCGACGCCGCCGACGACGGTGTAGCCGGCACCGGTCGCGAACGCGTGGTCGATACCGAGGCTGCCGAGGCCGTGGACCATCGGGTTGCCCTCGTAGATCGCCGCCTTGGTCGCGAGCCACGACACCGGCCGCACGACGAGCGACGCGCCGAGCCCGGTGGTCGGATACGACGGCAGCGGCGTGGTCGGGAACATGCCGAAGTTGTTGTTGATGAAGTTGCCGCCGAACCGCGGCGTCCCGAAGTCGCGGTTCGCGTCCTGCTTGCCGAGTCGCATGACGACGCGATCGTCACCGAGCGTCTGCTCGTAGAACAGCTCGGTGATCTGGGTATACGGATCGGCCTCGAGGTTCGAGACCTGCGTCGCCGAGCCGACGTAGTGATCGATGCCGATGCCGCGGCCGTCCTGCACGAGGCCGTAGAGCTTGCCGCCGGGCCACCCGTGAAGCTTCTCGGTATCGAGCGTGAGCGCGACGTCGAGGTGACCGAGGAGCGCGGTGCCGTCCTCGCCCGCGCCGCTGGCCGCGCTATGAAACACCTCGCTCGCGTAGACCACGTCGAGCGTGAGGCCGGTCTTGGCGAGCTTGCTCCGCGTGCCATGCCATTCACCGGTCAGGTGATCGCCGTGCGCCCAGCCATCCGCGTGCGCGATTGTCGGGACGAGCGCGAGGGCGACGAGTACGAACCGCACCGCTACTTCTCGTCGAACATGCCGGCCGCATACTCGACGATCTCGCCGGCGATCGCGCTGGCCGCGACGGTGAGCGGCGACGCGAGGAACAGCTTGCCCGGCCCCGAGCGACCCTTGTAGTTGCGGTTGATCGCGCTGACCGTGACCTGGTCTCCGCGATCGCTGACGCCGGGGCCGCAGCCGATGCACGCACCGCAACCGGGCTTGATCATCTCGACGCCGGCGCGCGCGAACAGCTCGGTGTAGCCCTTGGCCTTCGCGTAGGCCTCGACGTCCTGCGAGCCGAACTGCAGGTAGAACTTCACGCCGTCCTTGATCTTGCGCCCGGCCCGTTCGGCGTCGGCCATCACGCGCGCGTACATGTCGATGTCGTCGCGCTTGCCCGCGGTGCACGAGCCGCCGTAGGCGATGTCGATCGCGACCTTGCCGATCTCGGCGACGGTGGCGCCGTTCTTCGGATCGCTCGCGATGCCGCGATCGGGATCGCCGGGAGTCGCGACCATCGGCACGATCGTCGCGAGGTCGATGCGGTGGATGCCACCGGCGTGCTGCGCGCCTGGATCGGGGCGCACGACCTTGCCGGGATCGATCGTCGTGCCGGGCCGGTGCGACGCCATCCACGCGAGCATCGTGTCGTCGACCTCCATGACCGCGCCGCGCGCCGAGCACTCGGTCGCCATGTTCGCCATCGTGGCGCGCTCGTCGGGAGACAGCGCGAACAGGCCGTCGCCGCCGAACTCCATGACGCGATCGAGCGTGTCCTCGCGCTTCGCGAACGTCGCGAGGATGTGGAGCATCACGTCCTTGGCGGTGACGCCCGGGTTCAACTTGCCGACGAGCTCGAAGCGGATCGACTCGGGCACCGCGATCGGCGTGAAGCCCCAGCGCAACAGCGCGGCGTACTCGGTCGCGCCGACGCCCCACGCGAGCGCGCCCGACGCGCCGCCCATGCAGGTGTGGCTGTCGGTCGCCTGCACGAAGTCGCCCGGATCGATGAACTTCTCGCGTGCGACCTGGTGGCAGATGCCCGGCGAGACGCCGTCGATCGCGCTGTAGTTGCGCACGCCGGTCTTGTCGGCGAACGCGCGCTGCAGGACACGCAGCGTCTCGATCTTGTCGGCGAACTTCGCCATCGACGGGACGCCGGTCGCGTAGATCAGGTGATCCTCGAACACCGCGAACTTCGTCGGGTTCTGGACCGGGTAGTCGGCGCCGTATTCCTCGACGAGGAAGTGGTCGACCTGCGCGCTGGTGAACTCGTGCGAGTAGCCGGCATCGACCCGCACGAGCACCGCGTCGCCCGGCTTGACGTAGCTGCCCTGACCGGGCAACAGCTTGTTCGCGAGGATCTTCTCGGTGAGGTTCATCGCGCGCGGGCCGGTGTCGGGTGGCGGCACGACGATCTCGTGCTTCGCGAGCCGGGCGCAGAACGCGAGCAACCCTCCGGCCTCGATGATCAGCGTCGTGATCGAGTCGTGCCCGCGGGTGAACTCGGCGAGCTCGATCGACTCGCCGGCCTCGAGCCGGCGCAGCATCGCGAGGTTGCCCATGTGCTGACCGATGTTGATGTTGTTGCGCGCGTGGATCGGCGCGAACGAGCTCGCGATCGCGAGACGCGATCCGGAGAACACCTCGCACTGCGCGGCCTGCTCGCGGCTCGAGCCGACGCCCTTCTGCGCACCCGCGACGATGACCTCGAAGCCACCCTCGGCGATCGCGTTCGGCGGCACGACGCGCTCGCCGTTCACGATCAGCCCGGCGTAGGCGTTCTTGGCGATCGCCACCGGATCGAAGTCGAAGCACACCCACGCCGGGGTCATCGCGTCGGTGTTGATGTTGTCGAGCAGATCGTCGGGCGACACGTCGGTCGCGCGCAGGACCAAGGTGCCGGCGAGTTGCTGGCGGATCCGCTCGGGATCCTTGGTCAGGTACAACACGCGCTTGCCGGGGGTGAGCGCGAACCTGCGTTCCGACATCGACGGAAGGTGTACCACCGCCGCGACGACGATGGCGGCTCACGACTCGCCGCTGCGTCGACGCGGCGTGTCACCCGGCGGTGTCGTAGTAGACTGAGGCAGATGTTGTCCCGCCTACCGATCTTGCACGCGCTCGCGATCGTCGCGATCGCGGCGTGCAGTTCGGCGCCGGCCGCCACGACGGATTTCTTCGGTCCGACGATCGAGCCGCCGCGCGGGCTGGCGAAGATTCACCCGGGCCTGTCGACCGCCGCGGCCAAGGCGCTCGTGCCCGAGCTCCACGAGCCGGCACGCAAGGGCGTGCGCGACGAGCTCGTCGTCGATTCCGGAGTCGGCAACATCACGCTCGCGGTGCGCGTCGACGGCGGCACCGTGTCGACGATCGTGGCGGTGGTTCAGGGTCGCGACACCGCGCGTCAGCTGCTCACCGCGGCATGGGGCAGCCCGACGATCACGCGCGACTCGCTCGGTCAGCCCGAGACCACCTGGGCGAGCGAGGCGACTGGCTGGAAGGTCAAGCTCGACTGCATCGAGCGCAACTGCATCGTCGAGTTCGTGCCGTACCACGTGCTCGAGGCCGAGTTCTTCGGCGCCCACGTCGTGCCGCCGGGCGACCTCAGCAAGCTGAGGATCGGCATGAAGCTCGCCGATGCGCGCAAGATCGCCCCGGCGCTGATCGACGTGCGAGCTGGCATCGCGTCGGGCGTCGACGGCGTGCGGGAGTTCATCGCGATCGACGACAAGGCCGGCACGGTTCGCGCGATCTATCTCAACCTGCCGAAGGACGCCGAGAAGCTGATCGCCGAGGCGTGGAGCGAGGGCTGGTCGGCGACCGAGCCGGTCGGCAAGAGCGTCCTCGTGTGGCCCGACCCGACGACGAAGTGGCGGGCGACGCTGCGTGACGCGCTCGGCTACAGCCACGATCTGGCGTACGACAACTACCTGCCGGCCGCCGATCTGTTCGGCGATCAGCCCGATCAGATCGACGCGCTGCCGCAGCCGGTGCTCGGCAAGACCGTCGACGAGATCAAGAAGGCCTACAAGGAGGTCGACGGCGTCGAGGTCACGACCGTCGGCCGCGACCTCGTGTTCGTGCTGCCGCCGACCGAGTGGGAGCGGTTCTCGACGCGCATCACCGGCGTCGTGGTCAACGGCAAGGTCGCAAAGCTCGAGCTGTCGATTCCATTCAAGCCGCATCCCGAGGCCCGTGACACGCTGCTCCAGCTGTTCGAGAAGAAGTGGGGCGAGCCCAAGGAGACCGAGCCCAGGCGCGTGTTCCACGAGGACGATCCGCGCGTCGAGGTGGTCGAGGACGTCGAGCACGGCGCGTGGCGGTTCGAGATCAGATAGCGCGAAACCCGATCGCGCCGGTCGCGAGGTCGTACAGCACGTCGAAGCGCAGGAACAGCTCGAGGCCGAGGGTCGCGCCCGGCGCCGACGGATCGACGGTCACGAGATCCTGGCCGGGCGTCACGCCGGCGGTGAAGTCGCTCGAGAACGCGCCGATCGCGACGGCGAACGCGGTCCCCGACGCGAGCGGGCCGGCGGGAAGCGCGTTGGCGAGGATCGTGTCGGTGGTCGCGGTGCTGTCGATCGCGGTGTCGGTGCACGGCGGATCGACCGGCGATCCGGAGACCCTGTAGCAACCGGCGAGCGCGTCGTCGGTCCACGCCATCAGTCCATCGGGCAAGGCGCCCGCGGGCGGGAGATCGACGGTGGTGTAGCCGCGCGGCACGGCCGCGAGCTCGAGCGAGCCGGCGGTCGAGCCGACGCCGCCCGCGTGGATCGCGTAGGTCGTGATCCCGGGCAGCTGCGCGAGCGGGTTGTAGATCGCGGCCGGGGCGCCGGCGCCGAGGCCGAGGCCGAGGATCCCGTGGATGCCAGCGTCGGTGTATGGGCCGGTGTCACCGCTGTCGACGAGCTCGAACGCGAGCGCGGCAGGCAGCTGGATGTCGCCGATCTGCACGGTCGCGGTCGCGACGTGACCGACGAGCAGGTGCCCGTGCACCGTCGCGCTCGCCGCGTCGCCGAGGTCGGCGGTGACCGGATCGAACACGCGCAACCCGACCGAGCCGGTGTCGACCACGACCGGGATCGGCGCGCTGCCGTTGACCACGACGGTCGCGAGCATCGCGCTCGGCGTGACCTCGAGCGCGATCGGCGTGATGCCCCCGCTACTGCCGTCGTCGCCGCCGGCGCGACACGCCGCGACGAGGACGAGCAAGCACTTCACGAGATCGAGCCGCGCGAGATCGCGGTCGAGGCCTGCTCGGACAGCAGGCGCACCGCGAAGATGAACGCGCCGAATCGCGCGTCCTTCGTGATGCCCTTCGCGAACCGGTAGTAGATCTGCTGCGCGATCACCGCCGTCTTCAAGAGGCCGAACGCGTAGTAGAAGACCAGGTCGTTCGTCGCGCGGCCCGAGCGCGCGAGGTAGCGCGCGGCGATCTCGGCGCGCGTCATCATGCCGGGGCTCGCCGTCGGGCCGAACGGCATCTTGTGATAGGCTGGCGGATCTGCGGCCTCGGCCCAGTACGACAGCGTGGTGCCGAGATCCATCAGCGGATCGCCGATCGTCGCCATCTCCCAGTCGAGGATCCCGGTGATCCGCGACAGCGACGGATCGAAGATCATGTTGTCGAACTTGAAGTCGTTGTGGATCAGCGCGGGCGGACCGTCGGCGGGCCGATGCGCGGCCAGCCACGCGGCGACCTCGGTGATCGCGGGGATGTCGTCGGTCTGCGAGCCATTGTACCGTTCGGTCCAACCGGTGACCTGGCGCTCGACGTAGCCGGCCGGCTTGCCGAACTCGCCGAGCCCGGCGGCGTGGAAGTCGACCGCGTGGAGCTCGACGAGCGCGTCGACCAGGAGCTCGCACAGCCCGCCGATCTTCGCGTGATCGGCGGCGAGCGAGGCCGGCAGGTCCTTGCGCAGGATCACGCCGAGCCGGCGCTCCATCAGATAGAACGGCGCGCCGATCACGTCGCCGGTCGGCTCGTTCGCGAGGACCCGCGGCGCGCGCGCGTACACCGGCGCGAGCTTGCTCAGCACGGCGACCTCGCGCCCCATGTCGTGTGCCGACTTGACCTTGCTGCCGAACGGCGGCCGCCGCAGCACGTACTCGCGATCGCCGTGGTGCACGAGGTACGTCAGGTTCGAGTGGCCACCGGGGAACTGCTCGACGCGGATCTCGGTGTTCGAGCTCGAACCAGGTTCGAGCGAGGTCACGATCCACGCGCCGAGCGCGGCGACGTCGAGCTCTTCGCCCGCGCGCACCGCCCGCGGCGCATCCGCAACCAGGTCACTCATAGCGCTTCAGGATCCGCTTGGCGACGACCATCTTGTGCACCTCGTCCGGGCCATCGTAGATCCGCGCGCCGCGCTCGTGGACGTAATAGAACGCGAGCACGGTGTCGCTCGTGATCCCGAGCGCGCCGTGGAACTGGATCGCGCGATCGACCAGCCGCAGCATCACGTCGGCGACGAAGAACTTGATGAGCGATACCTGATCGCGCGCGGCGGCGAACCCGCGCTTGTCGATCACCCACGCCGCGTGGAGCACCATGAGCCGCGCGGCGTCGATCTCGGCGCGCGCCTCGGCGACCCACGCCTGCGCGATCTGGCGGGTCGCGAGCGTCTTCTCGTCGTCGATCTTGCGGCGCGAGATGTGGCGGCACGTGGTGTCGAACACGCGCTCGCAGATGCCGATCCAGCGCATGCAGTGGTGGATCCGGCCGGGGCCGAGGCGCTCCTGCGCGATCAGGAAGCCGGCGCCCTCGGGGCCGAGCCGGTTCGTCACCGGCACGCGCACGTTGCGGTACCAGATCTCCGAGTGGCTGGCCCAGCCGGCGCCGGCGTCGCCCATGATCTTGATGTTGCGCGTGAGCTCGAAGCCCGGCGTGTCGGTCGGCACGATGATCATCGAGGCGCGCGCGTGCGGCGACGCGGCCGGATCGGTCACCGCCATCACGATCGCGAACGCGGCGCCGTCGGCGCTGCTGGTGAACCACTTGTGGCCGTCGATCACGTAGTCGTCGCCGTCGCGCCGCGCGGTGCACGACAGGATCGTCGGGTTCGAGCCCGGATTCTCCGGCTCGGTCATCGAGAAGCACGACCGGATCTCGCCCTTGGCGAGCGGGTACATCCAGCGCTCCTGCTGCGCGGGCGTGCCGAACTTGTGGAGGATCTCGAGGTTGCCGGCATCGGGCGCCTGCGCGTTGAACACGTAGTGGCCGAGCGGCGAACGCCCGAGTTGCTCGGAGACCAGGCCGTCCTCGACGAGCGTGAGCCCGAGACCGCCGAGCTCGGCCGGGAGCCGCGGGCCCCAGAGGCCCGCCGCCTTGCACCTGGCACGGAGCTCGTCGAGCACGGGCGCCGCGTCGACGAAGCCCTTCTCGAACACCTCGTGCTCGGCGGGCATCACGGTCTCGGTGATGAACTTCTCGATCTTGGCGAGGATCGGGACGACGCGGGCTGGGGGATCGAAGTCCATGGCGGTCACCTCTCCGAGACGAGCTCGGCGGGCAGATGGTCGGTCGAGTTGAACGTGACGAGCGACAGTTGATCGGGCCGCCAGTCGAAGTCGGTGGTACGGAAGCGCAGCTCGCTGATCGACGCGTTGCGGATGACGACGCTCGATCGCACCATGCGCGCGGCCGGCAGCTCGAGTGCGAGGCCGAGCGCGACGCCGATCGGCCCGGCCGACGTGATCGCGGCGATCCGCGCACCGGAGGTTGCGGCGCGAAACATCTGATCGAGCGCGGCGCGCACGCGGCCGACGAACGCGTCGACTCGCTCGACCTCGGGTACCTGCCACGCGTCGCTGCCCCAGCGCGACAACACGACGTGGAACGCATCGTCGAGCAGCCGTGGCGTCGGCGCGGTCGCGAGCGCGGCGAACTTCGGATCCTCGGCGCCGAGCCGCGGCACGAAGTGCTGCAGCATCTCGAACGCCGGATACTCGGCGAGCCCGGCCAACGTCGTCGCCGGCGGCAGCCCGGGCGCGGCGTCGCATGCGCTCGCGTAGGTCTGCTGCTGGCGGGTGAGCGGGCCGACGAAGATCGCGTCGAGCTTGAGCGCGGCGAGCCGCGTGCCGAGCGCGCCGGCTTGCTCGCGCCCGCGCGGCGACAGCTTGTCGTAGTCGGCCTGGCCGTAGCTCGCCTGGCCGTGGCGGATCGCGAACAGCGACGCCACTAGAAGTACATCCGGCAGCTCTTGCAGTAGAAGCGCAGGTGCTCCTCGACCCACACCATCGGCGACTCGCACTGCGGGCACGCCGGCGACGGACCGCTCGACTGCGCCTGCTTGACGGTCGGCGGCGGCAGCGAGGTCGACGCGGTCGAGATCGGGATCTTCGGCGCCGGCTCGACGGCGACCGGCGGCGGCGTGTCGCTCGACGTGATCGGCGGCGGCGCGGCCGGGGTCGGCGCGGTCGGTGTTGGCAGCGGACCGGACTTGCGCATCGTCGGCGTCGGCGCGGGCACGACGGCGACCGCGATCGTTTGCGTCGGTGGCGGCGCGACGGGCTCGGTCTCCGACGTGGGATCGACGTCGTGCTGCGGCACGACCGGGTTGACGCCGGTCGCATCGGCCGGGAGATCGGCTCCGAGGCTCGTGCCTGGCGACGTGTGATCTTCGGTCGCCGGCACGATGTCGTCCTTGGTCGAGGTGTCCGCGCGCTCGTGCTGGCGGGTCTCGAGCAGATCGTTCGGATCGGTCTCGGCGCGCTCGACCTTGGGCAGCACGAGGCTCTTCGGCGGCGGCATCGTCGGTGGGCGCAGCGACGGCGGCTTGGGGATCTCGCGCGGCGCGAGCACGTCGAACGGCGGCGGCATCGCCGGGCGTGGTGGCGCCAGGCTCGGCGGCTTGGGCCGCGGCAGCGCCGGCAGCGGGATCGCGGGCCGCGCCGGGGCGTGCATCGCTGCGCCGTCGGTGATCCGCTCGATCTGCTCGCGCGCGAGCGGCGTCGGCGCGCGCTCCGGCAGCTTCGGTCGGATCGAGCTCGGCGCCACGCCGTCGTTCATCTCGTAGAGCGGACGCAGCTGCGGCGCCGACGCGAACAGCGGGACCTGTGGCGGTGGCGGCTGCGGCGTGCCGAGCGGGCCCGACGGACCGGCGAGCGCGCCGCCCGGACTGTGCGCCGGCCGCTGCAGCTCGCGATCGCTCGGGCGCTTGTCCTCGGCGAACAGCGCCTGGACGTCGAACGGCTGCGCCGGTGGCAGCGCGGCGTTCTGCGGGTTCGCGAGCGGCGTCACGCGCGGCGCGTTCTGCGCGATGTACAGCGCGCGCGGGATCTCCTTCGCGGTCACCAGCGCGGCGGCGATCGCGGTCGCGACGCCGCCCCAGAACAGCGCGAGCCCGTAGCCGACCGGGACGGACAGCGAGTGGCCCGCGGCCTTGATGCCGGGACCGAAGATGATGAGAAGAATGCCGCCGAGGCCGGCGACCGCGACCGTCGCGATCACCGCCTTGCCGACGAGCCGTCGACCTTCCGCGCGCCGCAGCGTCGAGATCGTCAAGACGATCAGCATCAGCGCGACCAGGCTGTTCACGCCGGCCTCGACGCGCCCGATCGTCTGGAACGCCGTCGTCAGGCTGGTGTTCGTGCACTTGCCGTCGCCGCCGGTGTTGCAGCTCGTCGCGCCGAGCGGGCCGACCTCGAGGCTCTTCAACCGCATCGCGTGCCCGTCGACGTCCGGGTGGCCAGACCACCACGCTGGAGTCAGCGTCGCGAGCGCGAGGAGCGCGGCGGCTGCGAGCGCGAGGATCGCGCCCCCGACGCGAGGGAACATGCCCCTAAACTATCATGTTCCCGATCAGATCGAGCGCCGCCGCTCCCGTCGACGCGGTGCGATACAGCGCGCGATTGACGGCTGTCAGCGTCCCACGCGCGACCGCGTGGTCGAGGAACGCTGTCATCGGCTGCCAGAAGCCATCGAGGTCGAGGAACACGAGCGGCTTGTCGTGAACGCCGATCTGGATCCCGGTGAGGATCTCGAACGCCTCCTCGAGCGTGCCGAACCCGCCGGGCGCGACGATGAACGCGTCGGCGAGCTCGAACATGCGCTGCTTGCGCTGGTGCATCGTGTCGACGACGTGCTGCTGGTACAGCCGGTCGTGCGCGAGCTCCTTGCCGACGAGCACCGTCGGGATCACCCCGATCGCGCGGCCCCCGGCATCGACCATCGCGTCGGCGAGCACGCCCATCAGGCCGTTGCGGGCGCCGCCGTAGACCAGGTCGTAGTTGCGGCGCGCGAGCTCGCGGGCGAGGTCGCCGATCGCGGCGACATCGGCCGGGGTTCCAGCCGACGATGACAGGTACACGCACACCGCGGGCATGCGGACTATCCTAGGGCATGGACTGGCACGAACGCGCGTTCACCGAGCTCTCGGTTGCCGAGCTCTACGCGATCATCGAGCTGCGCGAGCGCGTGTTCGTCGTCGAGCAGCGCTGCGTCTACCTCGACGCCGATGGCCGCGATCCGGCGTGCCGCCACGTGTTCGCGACCGAAGCCGGTTCGATCGTCGCGTACGCGCGCATCGTGCCGGCCGGCGTGGCGTTTCCGTCGATCGCGATCGGGCGCGTCGTGATCGCCCCCGCGTCACGGGGGCGCGGGCTCGCGCGCGCGGTGATGGCGCGCGCGATCGCGGCGTGCGGTCCGGTCCCGATCGAGCTCGGCGCGCAGGCACACCTCGAGGCGTTCTACGCGTCGCTCGGCTTCGTCCGATCCGGCGAGGTCTACGTCGAGGATGGGATTCCCCACGTCGACATGCTGCGCACGCCTTGACGTCATGATTAGATGCGCAGATGCGCATGATCCTCGTCGGGCCGCCCGGAGCTGGTAAGGGCACGCAGGCCGCCAGGTTGATCGACACCTACAAGATCCCGCACATCTCGACCGGTGACATGCTTCGCGCGGCGGCCGCGGATGGCGGGCCGTTCGGCGAGAAGGTCGACGCCCTGATGAAGACCGGCGCGCTCGTTCCGGACGACATCATGATCCCCGCGCTGCTCGCGCGGATCGCCAAGCCCGACTGCATGAACGGCTTCATGCTCGATGGCTTCCCGCGCACGCGGCCGCAGGCCGAGGCCCTCGACGTCGCCCTCGTGGAGGCCGGCGTGAAGCTCGACGCCGTCGTGTTGATCGAGGTGCCGGACGCCCTGCTCGAGGAGCGCGCGTGCGGTCGCCGCAGCGATCCGCAGACCGGCACGATCTACCACCTGAAGTACAACCCGCCGCCGGCCGACATCGTCGATCGACTCGTCCACCGCAAGGACGACACCGTCGAGTCGGTCCAGAAGCGCGTCCAGAAGTTCCACTCCGAGACCACCCCGGTCGTGCCGTTCTACGAGGCACAGGGGATCTTGAAGCGCGTCGACGGCGTCGGCACGCCCGACGAGATCACCCGGCGGATCACCGCGGTCTTGAGCCGCTGATGGCAGGCTTCGACCACAAGACGATCGACGCGCGCTGGCAAGCGACCTGGGCGCGCGACAACACGTTCGCGACGCCGACCGATCGCACGCGGCCCAAGTACTACGTGCTCGACATGTTCCCGTATCCGTCGGGCGACGGGCTCCACGTCGGGCACCCCAAGGGCTACACCGCGACCGACATCGTCGCGCGCGCGAAGCGCATGATGGGCTTCAACGTGTTGCGCGTGATGGGCTGGGACAGCTTCGGCCTCCCGGCCGAGCGGCGCGCCGAGCAGACCGGCGAGCATCCGAGCGTCATCACGAAGCGCAACATCGCGACGTTCAAGGCGCAGCTCCAGAAGCTCGGCCTGTCGTACGACTGGTCGCGCGAGCTCGCGACCAGCGACCCGAGCTACTACAAGTGGACGCAGTGGATCTTCGAGCTGATCCACGAGCGCGGCCTCGCGTATCGCAAGGAGGCCTCCGTGAACTTCTGCCCGGCGCTCGGCACCGTGCTGGCGAACGAGGAGGTCAAGGACGGCAAGTACATCGAGACCGACGACCCGGTCGAGCAGCGCCTGATGCTGCAGTGGCTGCTGAAGATCACCGCGTATGCCGATCCGCTCCTCGACGATCTCGAGGGCCTCGACTGGCCGAGCGGCACCCTGAAGAAGCAGCAGGACTGGATCGGCCGATCGATCGGTGCCGACGTGGTCTTCAAGGTCGCCGACCGCGATCAGCAGATCACGGTGTTCACGACGCGTCCCGACACGCTGTTCGGCGGCACGTGGGTCGTGCTCGCGCCCGAGCACGCCCTGGTCGACCAGATCACGACGCCCGCGCAACGCGCCGCGGTCGACGCCTATCGCGTCGAGGTCGGGAGGCGCTCGATGCGCGATCGGACGACCGAGGCCGCCGACGCGCCCAAGACCGGCGTGGCGACCGGCGCGTTCGCGGTCAACCCGGTCAACGGCAAGCGCATCCCGATCTGGATCGCGGACTACGTGCTCGCGAGCTACGGCACCGGCGCGGTGTTCGCGTGTCCGGCCCACGACGAGCGCGACCACGCGTTCGCGACCAAGTTCGGCCTGCCGATCATCGAGGTCGTGAAGGCGCCGGTCTCGATCCTGGAAGTGCCGTTCACCGGCGATGCCCCGCACGTCAACTCGGAGTTCCTCGACGGGCTCGGCAACGACGCGGCGAAGGCGAAGGTGATCGCGTGGCTCGCGGAGCGCGGGCTCGGCGAGGAGAAGGTCCGCTACAAGATGCGCGACTGGCTGTTCTCGCGCCAGCGCTACTGGGGCGAGCCGTTCCCGACGATCGAGCGCAGCGACGGCGAGGTCGAGCTCGTGCCGCGGTCGGAGCTGCCGGTCGTGCTGCCCGCGATCGACGAGTACAAGCCGACCCGCGACGGCGCGCCGCCGCTCGCGCGCGCGGTCGAGTGGCGCAAGACCACCGGCAGCGACGGCAAGCCGGCGCTGCGCGAGACCAACACGATGCCGCAGTGGGCGGGCTCGTGCTGGTACTACCTGCGCTTCCTGTCGCCGACCCGCGACGACGTCGCGTGGGACGCGGCCGAAGAGAAGTACTGGATGCCGGTCGATCTCTACGTCGGCGGCAACGAGCACGCGACGCTGCACCTCCTGTACGCGCGGTTCTGGCACAAGGTGCTGTTCGACGCCGGCCTGGTCTCGACCAAGGAGCCGTTCCAGCGCCTGTTCCATCAGGGCATGATCCACAAGCCGTCGTTCCAGGATCTGGCGAACGGCAAGTACTACCACCCGGAAGAAGCCGAGCAGCGCGATGGCACGTGGTTCGCGATCGGCACGGACATCAAGCTCGCGATCAAGTCCGACAAGATGTCCAAGAGCAAGAAGAACGTCGTCAACCCCGACGACATGGGCAACGAGTACGGCGCCGACGCGATGCGCCTGTACGAGCTGTTCATGGGGCCGCTCGAGGACGGCGTCGACTGGGCGACCGAGGGCGTCGCCGGCACGCGCCGGTTCCTCGATCGCGCGTGGCGCCTGCTCGTCGATCCCGAGACCGACACGCTGACCGGCAAGGTGTCGGCCGACGCGCCGACCGACAACAAGGATCTCGAGCGCGCGTTGCACGCCGCGATCAAGAAGGTCACCACGTCGGTGACCGACCTGAAGTTCAACACGTCGATCTCGACGATGATGGAGCTGGTCAACGAGGCGACCAAGGCCGCCGCGATCCCGCGCGACTGGTTCGAGGCGTTCGTGAAGATCCTGTCGCCGTTCGCGCCGCACCTCGCCGAGGAGATCTGGCAGCGCCTCGGCTACACCACGACGATCGCGTACGAGGCGTGGCCGACCTACGACGAGGCCAAGCTCGCGAAGGACTCGATGGTGATCGCCATCCAGATCTCCGGAAAGCTGCGCGGTCAGATCGAGGTCTCGCCCGACGCAAGCGAGTCCGAGATCCTGGCGACCGCGAAAGCCGACCCGAAGATCCAGGCTCTCATCGCCGACAAGGCGATCAAACGAGAGATCTACATCAAGGGTCGACTGGTCAACCTCGTCGTCTGACGACGACGAACGACTTACGCCGCGGCGGACTGGCCGGTGAGGCCACCGATCGCGGTGTGCGCGAGATCGGTCGCGGCCTTCGTGGTGTCGCGCGCGGTCTTGAACGAGGTCGACGCCAGCCGCTCGACGCCGGCGAGCGTCTCGCTGCCGACCTCGTCGAAGCGCTGCGCCGCGCGCTTGACCAGGCGGAACAGCGACGCGGTCGCCTTCTCGGCGAGCTCGAGGCCACCGATGAAGACGGCGGTCAGCTCGGCGCGACCCTCCTGGAGGAGCGCGATCGTGGTGCTCTGGCCGCGATCGGCGACGTCGAGCGCGAGGTGAACGACGCCGGGAACGACGCCGGCCGGCGTGCGGGTGGACGTCTCTTTGGTGCTGGTGGGCATGATGGTCTCCTTCGACATGCAGTCACTCTAAGACGCACTGCGTTACAAAGTGGACTCAGTCCGATGACATCTCCTAACGCGATGCGTCAAGTCAGATTCACGTATAGTATTCAGGTCATGGCCGAGCGCGACTTTCTTCCGGTAAACCTCGCGGTTCTCACGGTTTCGGACACTCGGACCCTGGCCGATGATCGCTCGGGTCAGCTGATCGTCGATCGGATGACCGAGATCGGCCACACGATCGCCGGCCGCGCGATCGTGGTCGATAGCGAGCTCCAGATCCGGGCGCAGCTCGCAGCCTGGATCGCCGATCCGGGGATCGATGTCGTGATCGCGACCGGCGGCACCGGCGTCACCCCGCGCGACGTCACACCCGAAGCGCTCGCGCCGCTGATCACGAAGTCGATCCCGGGGTTCGGCGAGCTGTTCCGCCACGTCTCGTTCGCCGAGATCGGGGCGTCCACGATCCAGAGCCGCGCGGAGGGCGCGCTGTGTGGCGCGACCTACGTGTTCCTCTTGCCGGGCTCGCCGAACGGCGTGCGCACCGCGCTCGAGCAGATCCTGATCCCGCAGCTCGACCACCGCACGAAGCCGTGCAACTTCGTGATGCTGCTGCCGCGGATCAAGAACGAGCCGACCGGGCGCGGTTAGCCGCGCAGGCCGTGCTTGCGCAGCAACGTCAGGAGATACGGGCGATCCATGCGCGCGATGCGGGCGGCCTCCGACGCGTTGCCCGCGGTGCGCTCGACGAGATCGGCGAGGTAGTCGTGCTCGAACTGGTGGAGCGCGGCGGCGCGCGCGTCGCGGTACGTCGTGACCGCACCACCGGTCGGCGCGATCCGCGCGATCGGTGGCGGGCTCGGCTCGCCGCCGGGGCCGAGGTCGAGCTCGCCCATGACGAGCGCGGCCTCGACGACGTTGCGGAGCTCGCGCACGTTGCCGCTCCACGGTTGCACGCGGAGCGCGGGCAGCGCGTTCGCGAGCGGCCCGAGATCGGCCGCGCCGGTGAGGCGCTCGACGAAGTGACGGACGAGCGGCTCGACGTCGTCGGGGCGATCGCGCAGCGGCGGGATCGAGATCTTGGCGACCGCGAGGCGGTAGTAGAGGTCGGCGCGGAACCGGCCGGCGTTGACCTCGGCGCGCAGGTCGCGATGGGTCGCGGCGAGCACGCGGACGTCGACGGTGATCGACTGCGCGCCGCCGACGCGGGTGAACGCGCGACGCTCGAGCACGCCGAGCAGCGCGGGCTGGACCTCGAGCGGCAGCTCGCCGATCTCGTCGAGCAGGACGGTGCCGCCCTGCGCGCGCTCGAACGCGCCGGTCCGTCGCTGATCGGCGCCGGTGAACGAGCCCTTCTCGTGGCCGAACAGGATCGACGCGATCAGCGTCGCCGGCAGCGAGCCGCAGTCGACGACGACGAGCTCGCCGGTCCGCCGCGGGCTGGCCTCGTGGAGCGCGCGCGCGACGACCTCCTTGCCGCTGCCGGTCTCGCCGTGGATCAACACCGAGCTATCGACGCGCGCGAGCTTGTGGACGAGCCGCGCGACCTCCTTGATCGCGTCGCTGTCGCCGACCAGATCGGCGATCCGGGGGACCTCGGTGACCGGCGGCGCGACGCTCGAGCCGGCGTCGTCGAGCGCGAGCGTCGAGTCGCCGATCCGGATCCGCGTGCCGGCCGGGACGATCGCCTCGGTCACCCGCACGGCGCCGATCCAGGTGCCGTTGCGGCTACCGAGGTCGCGGAGCTCGATGCCGCCGGGCGTGCGGCGCAGCTCGAGGTGGTAGCGACTGACCGCCGGATCGCGGAGCACGAGCGCGCAGTCGGCGCTGGTGCCGATCGCGAGGAGCGCGCCGTCGTCGGGCTCGGACGTCGCGCCGGCGTCGGGGCCGATCTCGACGGTGACGCGCAGCCGATGGACGACGCGCACCGAGCGCGCTTGCAGCCGCGTGCGCGGCAGGTCGTCGTCCGTCATCGCGTGCAGGATAGCGCCAACGTCGGGCGGCGGTCGCCTGTTGGCTGCCGACAACAGGGCCGCGATGCGCCGCACGCGGGCGCCGATCGCCGCGCGGCACGCTTGTTGGAAGCAGCCCGCGCATGCGCCTCGCCACCCTCGCCATCCTCGCCATCCTCCTGTCCAGCGCCCTCGCGCACGCGGCTCCCGGCTCGATGACCACGGTCTCGAGCTTCGGCTCCAACCCGGGCGCGCTCGCGATGTACGAGTACATCCCGGCGAACCTCGGGACCAACCGGCCGCTCGTGGTCGTGATGCACGGCTGCACGCAGTCGGCGGCGGCGATGGTGACCGCGGGCTGGAACAAGCTCGCCGACCAGTACAAGTTCGCGGTCGTCTATCCACAACAGCAGAGCGCGAACAACCCGGTCGAGTGCTTCAACTGGGCCGGCGAATACGGCGACACCGCGAACCTGGTGCGCGGGCAGGGCGAGAATCAGTCGGTGATCCAGATGGTCGACACCGCGATCGCTGCGAACGCGCTCGATCGCACGCAGGTCTACATCGTCGGGTTCTCGGCCGGCGCGGCGTTCACCTCGGTGATGCTCGCGACCTGGCCCGATCGGTTCGCGGCCGGCTCGATCATGGAGGGCGTCTCGTACCGCTGCGCGACCAGCGTGTCGGGCGCGTACTCGTGCCAGAGCCCGGGCGTGACCAAGACCGCGGCGGCGTGGGGCGACCTGGTGCGTGCGGCCTCGACCACGACGACGTTCCCGCGCGTGCAGATCTGGGAAGGCACGAAGGACACCACGGTGGTGCCGGCGAACCAGCCCGAGCTGGTCAAGCAGTGGACCAACGTGCACGGCATCGCGGAGACCCCGACGTCGAGCGATACCATCGGCACCACCAAGCACGAGCAGTACAAGGCCGGCGCGACGACGGTCGTCGAGACCTTCCTGGTGACCGACATGACGCACGCGATCGCCTATGACGCGAGCGATCCGGCGTGCCCGACCGGCGCGGCGCAGTACTTCGAGGACCACAAGATCTGCGGCACGCTGCGCGCGGCGCAGTTCTTCGGCCTCGCGCCCACGATCACTGGCGGCGGCGGCATCGATGCGCCGCCGGCGGTCGCGTTCCTGACGCCGAGCAGCGGCGACACCGTCAGCGGCGCGATCACGATCGTGGTCGCGGCGAGCGACGACAGCGCGGTCACCGGCGTCGATGTCACGGTCGACGGGGTCGCGCTCGCCAGCGACGCCGTCGCGCCGTACCAGTTCGCGTGGGACGCGAGCGCGCCCGGTGCGCACCAGCTCGTCGCGACCGCTCACGACGACACCGGCCACACCGCGACCGCGATGGCGACCGTCACCGTGCCGACGCCGGGCGGTGGCGGCAGCGGCAGCGGCAGTGGCAGCGCGGGTGGCATCGACACCGGCTCGGGTGCGACCGGGCCGGGCGCGTTGCCGGGCTGCTCGCTCGATGCCGGCGGTGGTGGGGCCGGACTCGCGCCGCTCGCCGGCATCCTCGCCGTCGCGTTCAGAAGCGGCCGGCGACGCCGAGCGAACCTGGCCCGGCGATGATCTGCACCGCAGGCTCGGGGGCGCCGCGCACCGCGAAGATCACCGCGGCGATCGCGGACGCGGCGGCGAGCCCGAGGCCGACGTCGGCGATCAGCGCGTCGCGCCTGCCGCGATCCTCGACGGTGACGAGCGTCGAATAGTCGTGACCGCCCTCGGCGCGCAGCGTGTTCCAGTCGTCCTGCGCGACGCGGTAGCGCCACGCTGCGACCCCGCCGACCGCGGCGAGGCCACCGGCGATGATCGTCCAGGTCGACCATCGCGCCGCGAGTCCGGTGTGGTGGGGTGGCGGCGGTGGCGGGACCACCGCGATGGCGATCGGCGTGCTCCAGATGTGGTTGCCCTCGCGATCGAGCGCGGCGATCTCGGTGGCCACGGCGCCGGCGGGCAGCGCGATCCGCGTGGTCGCGCGGGCGACGAGGTCGCGGCCGTCGACGCGCACCGCGATGCCGACGACGAGGCCGAGCGGATCGTCGCCGGGCGCGACCGACGCGACGCCGCGGTCGATCGACGCCGCGATCGCGAGCGCCACGGTGGTCTTGCGGGCGGCATCGAACGGCCCGACGAGCTTGGGCGACGTGCCGTCGGGCAGATCTGCGGTCGGGCGCAGGGCGAGCACGATCGCGAAGTGGCGCTGCGCGAGCTCGCCGCGATCGAGGCCCGCGGCGAGCTTGCCGCCCAGCAGGTGCAGCTCGACGTATCGCGCCGGATCGGTGACCCCGCCGCGCAGCGCGGCATCGACGACGGCGAGCGCGCGATCGTAGTCGAGCGCGGCCTCGAGCCGATGCGCGTCGTCGAGCGGATCGGCGTGCACGGCTCCGGCCGCGAGCAACACGGCGACAGCGATCCGGCGCACGGCGAGATGCTACCAGGTCAGGACGAGCGCCGGCGCGGCGCGCCCGGGCGGCACGTCGATGACGACGTCGCGGGTGCGGCCGTCGGCGAGCGCGGCGTGGACGCGGTGCTTGCCGGCGCTCAGCGACTTCTTGAGCAGCGGTGTCACGCCGAACGCGCGGCCGTCGATCGCGATCTTCGCGAACGGGGTCGAGTCGATCGAGACCAGCCCGGGCCGGCGATCGACGACGATCGGCGCGGCATCGGGCGCGACCTCGGCATCGACGACGGCGATCGGCGCGGCATCGACCACGACCTGCGCGACCGCCACCGGTGCGGCGTCGGCGACGATCGCGACGGCCGCGGGTGTACGGAGCCGCACGACGACGACGACCGCCGAGGCGATCACGGCGAGCGCGAGCAGCCCGACGACGCGCCGGCGCCGGCGCCCGACGATCGCGGCGACGTCGATCCGCGTCGTGATCAGCGCGGTGTCCTCGGCGGGTCGCGGCCGCGCCGGCACGGTCGCGATCGAGGCGATCACCTGCGCGCGGTGCATGCGCCGGGTCGACAGCTCCTCGGTCGTCGCGATCGCGCCGCCGATCTCGGTGCCGGTCGCGAGATCCGGCATCGCCGCGTGCAGCGCCTCGGCGAACGCGCGCATGTCGGGGTAGCGATCGTCGCGCTTGCGGGCGAGGGCCTTCGCGATCGCGTCCGCGAGCGGCTTGCCAATCGCCGGATCGACGGCGTCGGCGCGTGCGATCGGCTCGTCGAGGATCGCCTTGGCGATCAGGTAGTCGCTCGGGCGCTTGAACAGCCGCTGGTGGGTCGCGAGCTCGAACAGCACGATGCCGAGCGCGAACACGTCGCACCGGCGATCGAGCGGCTCGCCGAGCAGCTGCTCGGGCGCCATGTACTGCGTCTTGCCCTTGATCGTGCCGATCGCGGTCTCGGCGCCGGCGCCGCGCACCTTCGCGATGCCGAAGTCGAGCACCTTGACCGCGCCGCTCGCGGTCGCGAACAGGTTCGACGGCGAGACGTCGCGGTGCACGAGGCCGAGCGGCGTCCCGTCGGGATCGCGCAGCTCGTGCGCGTGGTGCAGCCCGGCACACGCCTGCGTGACGATCGTGACCGCGATGCGCAGCTCGGCGAGCCGGTCGGCCTCGCGCGGCCGCGCGATCAGGTCGGACACCGGGACACCGTCGAGGAACGGCATCACGAGGAAGTACTCGGCGCCGTCGCGGCCGAGCTCGTGGACCTCGCAGATGTTCGGATGATCGAGCCGCGAGACCAGCTTGCCCTCGGCGAGGAACATGTCGACGAACTCGCGCGACGCGACGAGCTCGGGCAGCAGGCGCTTGACGACCACGACCTTCTCGAACCCGGCCTCGCCGGCGAGCCGAGCGAGGTGGATCTCGGCCATCCCTCCGGTCGCGAGGTGCCCGATCAGCTCGTAACGCCCGAGCTTCGTCGGTCGCGTCGCCGGATCGGCCTGGTACGATGACACGCGCGCTCACTATGCCGCGGAACATTGCACTTTGCGTAGCGCTCGCCGCGTGTCGCTTCTCCGGCGACTACCGAGGAGGCGACTACACGTGCAAGGACGGCGTGTGCCCGAGCGACCTGGTCTGCGTCGCCGCGCACTGCGTCGGGTCGGCGATCGACGGGCCGCCGATCGACGGCACCCATCTGCCCGACATGCGGGTCGCGGCGCTGACCTGTGCCGATCCGGGCGCGCTGCCGGCGAGCGGCACGACGGTCGGCCGCGCGCTCCTGATGTCGGCGAGCTGCGGTGGGTTCGTGATGAACGGTCGCGACGCGGTCTACAAGCTCGACGCCACGCTCGGCCAGCAGCTGCTCGTCACGGTGACCGGCAACTTCGCGGTGAAGGCGTACGTCCTCGCCCCATGCCTCGCCACGCCGCAGACCCCGCTGTGCGTCGGCAACACGTTCGCGACGCCCGGCAACCCCGCCGCGATCACGACGACGACCGCCGGGGCGCAGTTCGTCGTCGTCGACAGCGAGAACCCGACGCTCGAAGGCAGCTACACGATCACCGTCGAGTAGCGCCCTGTTGGGTCGCGCCAACAGCGACCCGATCCAACACCTCAACCGCGCGTGATCGCACCCGCGATCGTTGGCGTATCGCTTGCTCATGGCGCGCAGCATGCGAACCGCGCTCGCGACACTCCTCCTCACCGGCTGCACGCTCGGCGGCACCGGCAAGCCACCCGGGGCCGACGACGGCAGCGGCGCCGGCGTCGATCCGACCGCGTGCCAGCAGGCGATGGCCGCGGCGCCGCTCGCGCCGAGCGGGTTCGACGTCCACGACACGCTCGCGACCGCGACGATCAACACGTGGAACGCGGGCGCGATGCCGCAGCCCGGCGACGCGGCGTACCCGGGCGGTCGCTACCGCACGCTGACCCCCGATACCGGAGGCCACATCCACCCCGGGTGCTCGACCGCGGGCCTCGCGTATCCGTCCGCCACGATCCCGGGCTACGCGTGCGCGGCGCGCGCGTTCACCAGCGACACCATGCCGATCGACATGGCCAAGCCGATCGTGATCCTCGTCCACGGCAATTCGGAGTCGCCGACCGGCTGGGTCAAGTTCGTCCACGCCGATCCGAGCTCGCTCGGATTTCCGGCCGACACCACCGCGCGCGACCAGCTCGCCGAGCTGCTGCCGGCGCAGGGCTTCGAGACGATCGCGATCGACATGCGCAGCGACCTGATCGACGACCCCAAGAGCCCCGACGGCAAGGACACCGGCAACACGCCGAAGAACGCGGATCACGGCTGGACCGTGCCGCTGCTCCAGGAGCTCGTGAAGAAGGTCGCGATCGCGAACCCGGGTCGCCACCTCGCGCTCGTCGGGTTCTCGCTCGGCGCGACCACCGTGCGCGACGCGCTGCGCCGGCTGTGGGTCGAGCACGCCGACGGCACGTGGGACACCAACATCTTCACGATCGTCGACCACGTGATCCTCGCGGCCGGCGCGAACCACGGCGTCGTCAGCTTCGCCGCGCAGTGCGGCACCAACCTGACGATGCGCGGCACCGTCACGTGCCAGATGGGCCAGCGCAACCAGTACACCGAGACCGAGTTCCATCGCCCGCTCGACGGCCCGGCGATGACCACGACCGGCGGCGAGTTCGGCGGCTGGTGGGAGACGCCGTGCGCCGACGGCGACTACGCGTTCGGCACGCGCAAGGCGTGCGGCGGACACGCGGTCGCCTACACGACGATCACGATGCAGGACCTGCCGAACGGCACGCAGCAGGACGAGTTCGTCTCCGAGCAGTCATCGCGGCTCTACCCGACCGCGTGCGCCGACAACATCCTCGACGGCCTCAACGACTTCGACACCAGCGGCTACTTCTACAACGGCTTCTTTCGCAACCACTACGGCAGCGTGCGCAGCGAGGCCGGTCTCGGCCACATCCTCGCCGCGCTGGAGAACTGATCATGCGCTACCTCGCCTCGCTCGTCATCCTGCTGCTCCCGTCCATCGCCGCCGCCGAGCCCACCGAGCCCGCGGAGATCCAGCTCGACGAGCCGGCCCCGCCACCGGCGGTTCCGTCCGTGCGCGCGAAGTGGATCGAGCCGTACGGCGCGATCGCCGGCGGGCTCAACTACGAGAGCGTGCACGCGACCGGTAACGACGGCGCGCAGCACCCGACGGTCGCGATCTCGCGCATGGGCGTGCGCGGCGGCGTCGGCGAGCACGTGACGTTCGCGTCGAGCTTCGAGGCCAGCATGGGCGGCGCGATGGGCTATGGCGCCAGCGTCTGGGAAGGCCAGGCCGCGCTCGCGATCCGCGATCAGTACCTGCGCTATCGCCGCGGCGGCGCGACGTTCGCGGTCGGCCGGATGGACGATCCCGCATCGATCGACTTCGTCAGCAAGCACATGGGCGACCTGCTGTACGCCGACGGCTACAGCCGCGATCCGCTGCTCTACTCCGGCGCCGATCGCGGCAACGGCATCTTCGGGACCTACGACGTCACCGACTGGTTGACCGCCGGCCTGACATTCCACTCGACGAACCCGACCGGCATCACCGGCACGCTCGTGGTCGGCGGCAAGCTGTCGGTGTTCGATCGCCCGTTCTATCTCGCGTCGGCGCAGGTCGGCCGCTCGAGCGACAACACCCCCGATCAGAACCTGCACATCTACTTCGGCACGCCGTCGCTGCGGATCCACACCGATCACTTCCAGGCGAACCTCGCGGTGCAGCTCTACAGCCTCGACACTCAGGTCGCGACGTCCGACGACCAGACCGTGCGCGGCTACAACCTCCGCGCGTCGGTGCGCGGCGACTTCCCGGTCGCGATGGGCACCGTGCAGCCGTTCGCGAACGCGTCGTCGAACCGCAACGAGATCCTCGACCCGATCGACTCGAAGTACCGGCTTCCCGATCTGTATCGCTCGTACGAGGTCTCGACCGGCGTCGACTGGGACTTCGCGAAGCGTGGGGGCATCGGCTTCGAGTACGCGATGATCGACTCGAAAGACCCCGATCAGCACACGCGCCTCCACTACCTGAACCTCGGATCGACCTGGTGGATCGAGCCGTCGGTCGCGATCGGCGTGCGCGCCGCGGTCGTCGCGCGCCAGGTCGGCGGCGAGATGGAGACGACCGGGAGTCGCTCGTTGTTCGTGACGGCGCGGCTCGTCCTCGAATAAGCTCGAGGCTTGCGCTGTTCGATCCTCGCGATGCTCGTGGCGTGCAGCGCGCCCGAGCCACCCGCGCCGAAGCACTTCGGCCACATCGACGTCCCGACCACCGAGGAGGTCAGCATGTCGTCGAGCTCGACGACGAAGCTGCCGCCGACCGTCGCGTCGCTGGTCGCGAGCGGACAGTACTGGCGGTTCGTCAGCTCGCACGGGCCGGTGCACGTCTGGATCCCCAAGGGCTACGACGCCAGGCGCGCCGAGACGATCGTCTACGTGCATGGCTACTACGTGCACGCCGACGAGGCGTGGCTGACGTACGACCTCGGCGCGCAGTTCGCCGCGGCCGCGATCAACGCGATGTTCATCGTGCCCGAGGCACCGGCGACCTACACCGAGCCGGTCGCGTGGGAGTCGCTCGCGCCGCTGCTCGCCGAGGTCGAGCAGGGCATCGGCCAGCCGACGCCGAAGCACCGGGTCGTCGCGTTCGGCCACTCGGCCGCATACCGAACGCTGCTCGGTTGGCTCGACGAGCCCGAGCTCGACACCGTCGTCCTGCTCGACGCGGCGTACGGCGAGGTCGATCAGTATCGCAAGTGGATCGAGGCCAGCGACAACCACCGGCTGATCGACGTCGGCGACGACACCCGCGCGTGGACCGATCAGCTGCACGCGGACCTACCGGATACCGTCGTGATCGACGGGTTCCCGACCGTCGACGACGGCATCCCGGCAGCGGCGGCCCGGGCGCGCATCCTCTACATCAAGTCGGACCTCGGTCACTTCCCGCTCGTCACCAACGGCACCGCGATCCCGATGATCCTGCGCACGCTCCGTGCGCGGCGCCTGCTGCGTCAGCCGCTCGCCGAGATCCTCGCCGGGTGAGCGTGATAGCCTCGCTCTAGATGAGCTCGCTCGACCTAGCCCTCCAGCGAGCGCTCGCGGTGCGGCTGAACCTCCAGATCAGCCTGTCGCAGATGCCGATCGTCGAAGAGTGGATGGACATCCATCTCGACCGCTGGCTCGAGCACAACCCGATGCCGCACGAGATGCCCGGGCCGTCGAGCTACCTCGCGATGCTCGGCACCGACCTCAAGCGCGTCTGGTGGGGTGCGTGGGGGGACCCGTCGGGCTTCATCCCGAAGATGGCGGACTACTTCAAGCTGTACAACATCGCGCGCAGCGACTCGCGCGCGCTCGATCAGATCGGCGAGCACCTCGAGCCGCGTCTGGTTGGCAGCTGGATCGGCGTGTGGGGTGGGCGGGGCGCCGATGGGCGCAACAAGATCACGACGGGGTGGCACTTCATGGACCCGCAGCCGTGGTCGAAGATCGAGGACATGTTCGGCACCCACGAGGCGAAGTTCACGCTGAAGAAGTGGGTCGACGACAATCACGTCGATCACATCTCGCGATTCTCGCAGTCGATCGGCGAGGAGCCGTACAGCGAGATCGAGCTGCCGATGCCGGGCGCGACGGTCGACGACCAGGTGCAGGCCGCGTCGCTCGCGTTCCTGCACTTCACCGGCGCGCCGATCGATCTGTCACTGGTCGATCGGCTGCGCGGCGTGCCCGAGCCCGCACTCGCGCTCTCGGTGCGCGTCCGCGGCGGCAAGATCGTGCGTGTCGGCGCGCTCGCGCCGGGCCCGATCGTCGAGGACGTCGCCGCGCTGTGCGTCGATGCCAAGGTCGCCTGCGATCCGAAGCTCGACACCGTGATCGGCTCGCTCGCGCAGAAGCTCGCGCGCGTCGAGTACGGCCGTGCCGGCGATCGCGCGGGCGTCGATGTCTACGTCGAGCCCGGCGATCCGCGCAGCAAGACGCAGCCGGCGGCGCCGAGCTCGGCCGCGAACTAAGTGCGAGCTCGCTACACGCTGGCGACCGACGACGCGCTGATCGGCCAGTGCGAGGTCGATCGGTACCGCGCGTCGGGCCCGGGTGGCCAGCATCGCAACAAGACCGAGAGCGCGGTGCGTCTGCGCCACAAGCCGAGTGGCGTGTCCGCGATCGGGGAGGACAGCCGCTCGCAGTCGGAGAACAAGTTGCACGCGGTGCGTCGCCTGCGCTCGGCGATCGCGCTCGAGGTGCGCGAGCCGGTCGCGCTCGTCGAGGGCTGGGCGCCATCGCCGCGGCTCGCGGCGTTCGTCGCGGCCGGCACCAAGCCACTCGGCCAAAAGACGCGGCTGACCGGCGAGTACTGGACGGCCTACGCCGAGCTGCTCGATGTCCTCGTCGCCGGCGAGCTCGAGATCGGCGCGACCGCGGTGCGCCTCGGGATCTCGACCGGCGCGATGTCGAAGCTGTTGCTGCACGACGAGCAGGTCGCCCGCGTGGTCAACGATCTGCGGCGCGCCAGGGGCATGCGCGCGCTCCGCTGATCAGGGCTGGCTCGCCGAGAACGTGATCTCGCCGCCGACCGGAGGTGTCAGGCCACCGGAGAGCACGCTGAACCAGTTCTCGCGGAACGTCTTCGCGTCGGGCCACAGCGCCGCGCTGGCGAGGAGGTCGACCGCGTTGACCGCTCCGTTGAACGGCATGAGTGGGCGATACGCTGACAGCGTGTCGGGCAGAGCCGGCAACGTGATGGCGCCCGAGGCCGTCGGCGGCATCACGACGAACGCGTTCAGCGTGCCGCCGGCCGTCTTGTACGACAGCTGCGACAGGATCCCCGACGCGGTGACCGCGCGGTCGGGCATGAAGTGGAGCGTCGGTGTGGTCTTCCCGCTCGCGAGGTCGAACGAGATGCCGTGGACGAAGGGCAGGAGCTCGGTCGACAGATCGATGCTGACGAGCCCGTTCAACGTCGCCGGCTGGCGGATCACCGTGCTCGCGACCTTGTTGCTCTCGGAGACTCCGACCTCATAGGTGTACGCGCTCCACGATCCCTTCGGGACCACGAGATCGAAGCTCGTGCCCATCGTGGCGGCGAGCGCCTTCGACGTGCTGTCGGACTGGAACGTGAAGTTGTTGTGGCGTGGCTGGATCTGCGCGATCGCCTTGGTCGTGCCGGTCGGCGCGTTCGCGATCGCGATCGAGAAGCCGACGAAGTCGGTGCGCCAGGCCCCGAGCCCGACGGCCGACGTCACGCCCATCGCCGGAGGTACGAGGTCGAACGCCGACTGATACGCGATCGGACGGCTCTGCGCGTCGAGCGCGTAGGCGTTGATGTCGTAGGTGTTGCCGGCGCTCACGCAACCGGTGTCGAGCGCGACGCTCGCCGTGGTCGACGCCATGGCGCCCGACGCCGAGCAGGTGCCGGCGGAGACCGAGATGCTTCCGGCCGTGGCGTGCGCGGCGTAGGTCACCTTCGCGGTGCCGAGCGACGTCGGATTGCTGGAGTTCCCCGAGACCTTCAGGTGATCGCCGGGGTGGACGTCGAGGACCACGATCGCGGTCGTGTTCACCGCGGTCCCGAGGATCGCCGTCATGCTGCCACCCGCGACCACGGTGCCGCTCGCCATGCCGTTCGCATCGGTCATCACGACCGCGGTCGGCGTGCCGCTCGCATCGGCGATCGAGACCGGGACGTTGGCGCCCGAGATGCCGAGGTTGGTGAGGGTGAAGGTCGCGACGCCCGACGTCGGCGCGTCGGGGGTGACCGGCGCGGCATCGATCGCGTCGGGGGCATCCGGGGTGGCCTTGGAGTCGGATCCGCAGCCAGCGAGGGCGAGGAGGGCGGCAAGCTCGTACTTCATGCAGGTGGAACGCCGAGCGCGCTCGATCTTCCCGACGTAGAGTGCCGCGATGGGGAAGACCCGCCTCGAGGCGTTCAGCGACGGTGTGATCGCGATCATCATCACGATCATGGTGCTCGAGCTCAAGGTGCCGCACGGCGCCGAGCTCGAAGATCTCCGGCCGCTGGGCCCGGTGTTCGTGAGCTACGTCGTGAGCTTCGTCTACGTCGCGATCTACTGGAACAACCACCATCACATGCTGCACACGGTGAAGCGCGTCACCGCGGGCATCATGTGGGCGAACAGCCACCTGCTGTTCTGGCTCTCGCTCGTGCCGTTCACGACCGGATGGGTCGGCGAACATCCGCAGCACCCGCTGCCGATGGCGATGTACGGCGTGAACTTGCTGATGACCGGCGTCGCCTATCTGATCCTGCAGAAGGCGATCATCGCGACCGA
Organism: Haliangiales bacterium; assembly: GCA_038321315.1. Taxonomy (GTDB): domain Bacteria; phylum Myxococcota_A; class Polyangia; order Haliangiales; family Haliangiaceae; genus JABFXX01. The sequence goes on from JBBQEX010000002.1 coordinate 59,954, forward strand.
GGGTGCCGACGGGCCGCTGCGCCGCGCGATCGGCAGCGACTGGAAAGGCAAGCTGTCCGCGGTCGGCTACCTCGCCGCGATCGGGCTCGCGTTCGTCGATCGCTGGTTCTCGATCGCGCTCTACGTCGGAATGGCGGCGATCTGGTTCGTGCCCGATCGAAGGATCGCGAAGAACCTTAACGGCGCGGTCGAGGACTAGAACGGACTAGAACACCTGCTCGTCGAAGTGCATCGTGATCCAGTGCGGCGACGTATCGGGGTGAAGCACGATCGCGCCATCGTGGTTGGTCGGGTTGCGGTGCACGAGGTGCGCGCTGTTCGAGTTGTTGTTCGATGACGACGCGAACACCGAGATCCGATCCCCGAGGTTCAGCTCGTCGCTGATCAGCGGCACGAGCTGCGCCATCGGGACCTGCGTGTAGTCGGTGCTGTGGAGGCCGAGCTGGGCGACGTAGTCGAGCAGCACGCCGGGGTGCCAACCATCCGCCCACGGGTTGCCGGGCAGCGCGGCGTCGAGCTCCTCGAGATAGACATCGGGCGGTCCCTGATCGGACTGTACGTTGACGAACATCCGGTACTCCTGCCCGCCGCTCTCGATCTCGATCTGCAGGTGCGTCTGGTTCTCCATCGCGCACTGGCGATCGGCCGGCGGGATGACCGCGTGGATCGTGCCGTCGAGTCGACCGAACGCCTGCGTGATCGCGGTGCCGAACGTCGACGCGCACGGCCCGGCTTTGGTGCCGTGGTAGGCATCGAGCGTGCCGTCGATCGCGCTGTCGATCGCGTGGCCGGCGTCGGGACTCGACGGTTCCGCCGCGCGGCATGCACTAACGAATCCGATACAGGTGACCGCGATGAAGCTACTACGGCGCATCGAGCGCAGATGGTAGCCGCCGACCGAGGCATCGACCTTGACGCCATCATGTTAGGCACTTACAACTGAGAGATGTTGGGGACTCAGGTCGGGGCGTATCGCATCCTCGAGCAGATCGGCGAGGGTGGGATGGGCTCGGTGTGGATGGCGGAGCACTCGATGCTCGGTCGCCGCGCGGCGATCAAGGTGCTGCACCGCGAGTTCTCGACGCGCACCGAGATCGTCCAGCGCTTCTTCAACGAGGCGCGCGCGGCCACCGCGATCTCGGATCCCGGCATCGTCCAGATCTTCGACTTCGGTCATCACACCGATGGCAGCGCGTACATCGTGATGGAGTTGCTCGCCGGCGAGACGCTCGATCACCGGCTGCGCCGGCTCGGTCGCCTCGCGCTCAATGACGCCCTCCGCATCATGCGCCAGGTCGCGAGCTCGCTCGGTGCCGCGCACGCGCGCGGCATCGTGCATCGCGATCTCAAGCCCGAGAACATCTACCTCGTGCCCGATCCGGAAGTGCACAGCGGCGAGCGCGCGAAGATCCTCGACTTCGGGATCGCGAAGCTGACCGGCGACCCGAGCATGAAGACGAGCACGTCCCTCGTCATGGGCACGCCGATGTACATGTCACCCGAGCAGTGTCGGGGCTCGGGCCAGGTCGACCAGCGATCGGATGTCTACGCGCTCGGCTGCGTGCTGTTCACGCTGCTCGCCGGTTCGCCGCCGTTCAACTCCGATGGTGCGGGCGAGTTGATCGCGATGCACCTGCGCGAGCCGCCACCACCGCTGTCGAGCCGGATCCCCAACGTCTCGCCCGATCTCGATCGATTGCTGCTCGCGTGCATGGCCAAGGATCCCGGCCAGCGCTTCCAGTCGGCGACCGATCTCGCGCAGGCTCTCGGCGCGTTGCTCGGCGTCAACTCGAACGTCGGCTGGACGCACAAGACCGGGCCCCAGCTTCCCAACGCGTATCCCGGCACCAACCCGACGCCGTCACCGTCGAGCCAGCCGACCACGCTCGCCGGCGCGTCGGGCGTGCACGGCGCGACGCAGCCACCGCCGGCCCGGTCGCGCGCGCTCCTGTTCGGTGGCGTCGCGGCACTCGCCGTCGCCGCGACGGTCACGGTCCTCGCGGTCACCCACAGCGACCCGGCGCCCGTTGTCGCGACGGCGCCGCCGCCGACGCCGATTCCGCCGCCGGTGCCGGTGCCGGTGCCGGTCATCGCGCCGCTGCCGCCTCCGACGCCGGCGCCGATGCCGGCCGATCCCGACGCGGCGATCGCGGCGCACATGAAGCTCGTGCTTGGCTCGTTCACGCACTGGGCCACGAGTCACAAGGGCGACCTGTGCCCCGACCTCGCCACGATCGTCGGACCGCCAGCCGATCCGTGGGGCCGCCCGGTGGTCCTGACGTGCATCGATCAGCCCGCCGATCAGATCGTCGGCGCGACGTCGGCCGGTCCGGACGGTGCGATGGGCACGGCGGACGACATCTCGTCGTGGCAGCTCGGTCGCGACGTCACCGCGCTCGTCCGGGGCAAGCGCTGGGTCGCATCGCCGGCGGCGATCGCCGCGGCGGCCAGGAAGCCACGCCCGGCGCCGGGTCCGGTTGTCGTCGCCGGCAAGCGCCCACCGACGACGTCGTCGTCGGCCATCGTCGATCCGTTCGCGCCGGGAAAGCCCGCGGCGCCGAAGCCGACGGTGATCCTCGACGACAACGGCATTCCCGTACAGAGGTGATCGTGAAGAGCCTTGTCCTGATCGTCGCGATCCTCGTCGGCTCGCATGTCGCGGTGGCCGATCCCAAGCTCGAGGCCGAGGCCATGTTCCGGCAGGGCCGAGAGCTGATGGCCGCCGGCAAGTTGACCGAGGCGTGCGCCGCGTTCGCGTCGAGCCAGAAGCTCGATCCGGCGCCGACCACGATGCTGAACCTCGGCGCGTGTCGCGAGAAGAACAACCAGCTCGCGACCGCGTGGGGCGTGTTCGTCGAGACCGAGCGCCAGCTGCGCCCGCTCACCGACGACTCGAGCAAGCAGCTGCTCGCGGTCGCGACCGGAAAGATCGCGAAGCTCGAGCTGCGGCTGTCGAAGCTGACGATCACGGTTCCCGCGGGCAGCGTCGTCGCCGATCTCGAGGTCCGCCGCGACGGCGAGCTCGTCGCCGCGAGCGCGTACAACTTCGCGCTGCCGATCGACGGCGGCACCTACAAGATCGTCGTGCACGCGACCGGCCGGGCGGACTGGTTCACCTCGGTGACGGTGAAGCCAGAACACGACGCCCAGGAGGTCCGGATCCCGATGCTCGTGCCGCTGACCGTCGCGACCAAGCCGGTGCCCGTGCCGAAGCGCCGCGCCCCGACGAGCAGCGGCCGCTCGCACACCGCGTCGCTCGTCCTCGGTGCCGGCGCGATCGTGCTGGCCGGCGGTGCGGTCGGCTTCGAGCTGTGGGGCAACTCGACGATCGACAAGGCCAACGCCGCAGCCAAGGATCCCGCGATGCACGGTCAGGTCAACTCGCTGTGGCACTCGGCGAACACCAAGCGATACACCGCCGAGGCGATGGCGGCCGGCGCGATCGGCTGCGCCGGCGCCGCGATCGTTCTCTACCTGCGCGGCGGTAGCGACGAGTCGCCGGCGCAGGTCGCGGGCCGCACGCACGTCGAGCCGATCGTTGCGAGCGACGTCGTCGGGTTCTCGATCGCTGGATCGCTCTGATCGTGCGACTCCTCTCGATGATCCTCGGCCTCGTGGCCGCGTGCGGCTACCCGCGCCCGACGCTGTCTGGTGGCGACGCGCCCGCCGACGCGGCGAGGCTCGATGCCAAGGATCTTTCTGCGGTCCGGTTCGTGCGTGCGGCGAACCCGGGCCTCGCACGCGATGTCGACGCGCGCCCGACCACCGAGACCGTGTTCGATGCGGACCTGCCGATCGGCTCGATCGCGACGGGGCTGGTGGCGACGTTCGCGACCGACGGCACGGAGGTCACGGTCGACGGCGTCGTGCAGGAGAGCGGCGTGACCGCGAACGACTTCACGTCACCGCGCGGCTACGTCGTGACCGCGAGCGATGGCTCGCAGCGCGTCTACACGATCAAAGCGCACGTCCTCGACTATCCGACTCCGGCCACGATGTTCTCCGCGGCTGGCGTCACCGGTGTCGGGCTCGCCGACCTCGACGGGACGCTCGCCGTGATCGCTCCCGGCACGAACGGCAATGTCTACCTCGACACCACCGTCGCCGGCGCCACCGTGCCCACCCTGTCGGCCGCGATCCCGTTCGGCGCGACGAACCACGCCGGCGTGGCGGCCGGCGATCTCGATGGAGACGGCCACACCGATCTCGCGGTCACCGACACCTCGACCGTCACGATCTTCAAGGGCCCGCAGCCGAGCTTCGTCGCCGGCTCGCCGATCAGCGTCGGCTCCAGCAACGTCGCGGTCGCGATCGCGGACTTCGATCGCGACGGGCGACCCGACCTCGTGATCATGTCGGGTGCCGCGGTCGAGATCCTGTTGAACACGACGCCGGCGCCGCCGAACAACACCGCGGCGACGTTTGCTCCGCCGGCGCCGTTCGCGTTGACCGGCACGCCGTTCGCGTTGTCGATCGCCGACTTCGATGGCGACGGCAAGCCCGATGTCGTCGTCGGCGACCTCACGGGAAACGCGATGGTGCTGCTCGATCGCTCGACCCCCGGCACCGTGTCGTTCGCGCCGCGCGCCGACTTCCCGATCGGAAGCGATGCATCGACCACCGTCGCGGACCTGAACGGCGACGGCAAGCCGGACCTGATCGCCGCGAATTTTTCGCCGGCCACCATCTCGGTGCGGCTCAACACGACCGAGGTGGGCGCCACGGCGGCCTCGTTCTCCGCGATCGCGACCTTCCCGACCGGCAAGCAGCCGTGGTCGACCACCACCGGGGACCTCGACGGGGACGGTCGACCGGATATCATCACGCCGAACACCATGCCGAGCTCGGTGTCCGTGTTGCTCAACACGACGCCGCCGGGCGCGATGACCCCGACGTTCACCGCGCATCGCGAGCTGTCGTTCGGGGGTGGGCTGCAGTGGGCCGCGGTCGGCGACATCGATCACGACGGCAACCCCGATCTCGTGGTCGCGACCCCGACGCAGCTCTCGATCCTGGTGATGCGATGAGGTTGGCGCTCGTCCTCGCGCTCGCGGCGTGCGGCTATCCGCACCCGACGCTGTCGGGGACCGAGATCGACGCGCCCGTCACCATCGATGATGGCGCGACCGACGCGGCGATCGACGCGCCGACATTTCCACCCGACGCCAAGGAGCTCACGAAGTTCGAGTTCCGCCCCAGCTTCGCGCTGTCGAACATCGCCTATACCGGCGCGATCGTCGGCGGCGCGATCGCCGTCCACGTGTTTCACGTCGATCCGACGGCCCGGACCGCGCTGGTCGCGACGTTCTCGACCACTGGCAAGATGGTCACGGTGAACGGCACGATCCAGGTCAGCGGCGTGACCGCGAACGACTTCTCGAGCCCCGTGGTCTACACGGTCGTCGCGCGCGACGGCACGAGCCGGATCTACACCGTGACGATGACCGGCCGCGACTTCGCACCCGAGGTCGACACGATGAAATCGGCGAGCGACGTGATCGACGCCGATCTCGATCGCGACTTCAAGCCCGACCTCGTCGCCGGCGATTCGAACGTCGTGTTCGTCAATACGATGGCGCAGAACGCGACCGTGCCGACGTTCGACCAGGCGACACTCACCACCCCCGGATACATCTCGGCGGTCGGAGACTTCAACGGCGACGGCGTACTCGACGTCGCCGGTGGTGGGCAGACCGGAACCGCGATCAACATCACCACCAGCGGAATCCAGGCGCCCCTCACGTTCCCGGTGACATCGTTCTCCGTCGCGGTCAACGCGACGACCGGGATCGCGGCCGTCGATTTCGACGGCGATGGCAAGATCGATCTGGCCGGGCAGATGAACGGCACGAAGGTCGACGTCGCGCAGAACACGACGACTGGTGGCGCGCTCCAGTTCGCCGCGACGACGTCGTTCCCGGTCTGCACCGATAGCTTCGCGCTCAACTTCATCGCCGCCGACGTCAACGGCGACGGCAAGCCCGATCTCGTCGATGGATGCGGCGGTGGGATCAGCGTCCGCCTCAATCAGTCGACCCCGGGCTCGCTCGCGTTCAGCGCCGAACACCTCTTCCCGGTCGGCACGGTGCCGTTCGTCACGGCCGCCGACTTCGATGGCGATGGCAGGCTCGATCTGATCTCGGCCAACTACGGCACGATGGACGTCTCGATCCTGCTGAACACGACGCCGGTCAACGGCACGACGCCGAGCTTCACGGCGCACCTCGACTTCCCGGTCGGCGTGAAGCCGGACTGGTGCGGGACCGGCGACTTCGACGGCGATGGCAAGCTCGACCTCGTCACGGTGAACTTCGGCCCGGGCACGGCCTCGTTGCTGTTCAACCGAAGCCAGAGTGGCGTGTTGGCGATGACCACGGCGTTCGACCTGCCGACGACCGGGAATGCGCGGACGGCCGTGGTCGTCGATCTCAATCGCGACGGCATTCCCGACCTCGCCACCGCCGGGCAGAAGCTCGGCGTGGTGCTCGGCAAGCCTAATTAGCATTAGTATCGGCAACTTCGGTTGCCGTTCCCGCCGCGGGGCGCCACGCTGCGGCAGCCGTTGTCATGTTGATCCAGTTGCTGCGCCGTTTCCTGCGACCGTACCGTCGCGACCTCGCGATCGTCGTGGTGCTCCAGCTCGTCGCGACGATCGCGTCGCTGTTCCTGCCGAGCATGAACGCCGACATCATCGACAAGGGCGTCAGTGTTGGCGACACCGGCTACATCCTGTCGACCGGCGGCGTGATGCTGCTGGTCGCCGCGCTCCAGATCGCGTGCTCGACCGGCGCGGTGTTCTTCGGCGCGCGGACCGCGATGGCGTACGGCCGCGACCTGCGCGGCGCGATCTTCCATCGCGTCGGCGAGTTCAGCTCGCGCGAGGTCGGCAAGTTCGGGGCGCCTTCGCTGATCACGCGCACGACCAACGACGTCCAGCAGGTCACGATGCTCGTGCTGATGGGCTGCACGATGATCGTGATGGCGCCGATCATGTGCGTCGGCGGCATCGTGATGGCGCTGCGCGAGGACGCCTCGCTGTCGAAGCTGCTGCTCGTCGCCGTGCCCGTGCTCGCCGGCGCGGTCGGTACGATCATCGGGCGCATGGTGCCGCAGTTCCGGCTGATGCAGCCCAAGGTCGACACGCTCAACCGCATCGTGCGCGAGCAGATCACCGGCATCCGCGTCGTGCGCGCGTTCGTGCGCGAGCCCGACGAGGCCGCCCGGTTCGGCGGCGCCAACGATGACCTGACCCGCACCGCGCTTCACGTCGGGCGCCTCCAGGCGCTGATGTTCCCGATCGTGATGTTGGTGTTCAACGCGTCGAGCATCGCGGTGATCTGGTTCGGCAGTCACCGGATCGCGAGCGGCGCGCTCGAGGTCGGCGCCATGATCGCGTTCCTCAGCTACCTGATGCAGATCCTGGTCTCGGTGATGATGGTGACGTTCACCAGCGTGATGATCCCGCGGGCGGCGGTGTGCGCCGAGCGGATCACCGAGGTGCTCGCGACCGAGCCGTCGATCAAGTCGACCACGGCACCGATCGCGCCCGCCGCGCCGTCCGCGGTCGTCACGCTCGACCAGGTCGAGTATCGCTATCCCGGCGCCGAGCTCGCGGTGCTCCGCGACATCACGCTGCGCGCCGAGCCCGGCAAGACCACCGCGATCATCGGCTCGACCGGCTCGGGCAAGACGACGTTGCTCGACCTGATCGCGCGCCTGATCGATCCGACGAGCGGCACGGTCGCGATCGACGGCGTCGACAATCGCGCGCGCGAGCTCGAGACCCTGTGGGCGCGCGTCGGCCTCGTGCCGCAGCGGCCGTACCTGTTCACCGGCACGGTCGCGTCGAACCTGCGCTACGGCAACCCGGTCGCGACCGACGAGGAGCTGTGGGCGGCGCTCGACGTCGCGCAGGCCCGCGACTTCGTGACCGCGATGCCGCGGCAGCTCGAGGCGCCGATCTCGCAGGGCGGCACCAACGTCTCGGGTGGGCAGCGCCAGCGGCTGTCGATCGCGCGCGCGCTCCTGCGCAAGCCGAGCGTCTTCCTGTTCGACGACTCGTTCTCGGCGCTCGACCTCGCGACCGAGTCGCGCGTCCGTGCCGCGCTGCGACCGCACGTCAAGGAGGCGACCGTGATCATGGTCGCGCAGCGGGTCGCCAGCATCGTCGACGCCGAGCAGATCGTCGTGATCGATGCCGGCGCGATCGTCGGCGTCGGCACGCACGACGAGCTGGTCGCGTCCTCGGCGACCTACCGCGAGATCGTGGAGTCCCAGCGCGACCTCGGAGCCGCAGCGTGAGCGGCAAGGGTGCACCCCCGGTACTGAAGGCGGCCGATCGCCAGCAGCTGCCCCCGATGATGCGCGGCCCGATGGGCGGCATGGCGATGGGCCCGGCGGCGAAGGCCAAGAACTTCAAGGGATCCGGGCGCCGCCTGATCGGGCTGCTCGCGCCGATGCGCGGCACCGTGATCGCGGTGATCGTGACGAACCTGATCGGCGTCGGGCTCGGCGTCAGCGGCCCGAAGCTTCTCGGCCACGCGACCGATCTCGTGTTCGGGGGACTGCGCGGGCCGACCCACGCGATCGACTTCGACGCGGTCGCCCGCACGCTCGCCCTCGTGATGGCGCTCTATGCCGCGGCCTCGCTGTTCACCTGGATCCAGGGCAACCTGCTCAACCGGATCACGCAGCGGACCGTGCGCAGCCTGCGCACCGCGGCGCAGGCCAAGCTCGATCACCTGCCGCTCGCCTACTACGACGGCCAGCCGCACGGCGAGCTGCTCAGCCGCGTGACCAACGACATCGACAACGTCGCGACCGGCATGGCGCAGGTGCTCGGGCAGATCCTGAACTCCTTGTTCACGGTGCTCGGCATCCTCGTCGTGATGTTCGTGATCTCGCCGATCCTCGCGATCGTCGCGATCGTGACCGTCCCGGTGTCGCTCGTCGTCACCGCGAAGCTCGGCAAGCGCGCCGGCAAGCGGTTCAAGGCACAGTGGGCGCACGTCGGCCAGCTCAACGCGCAGATCGAAGAGTCGTTCACTGGCCACGCGCTGGTCCGCGTGTTCGGCCGCCGCAAGGAGGTCGAGGCTCGGTTCGATGCCAAGAACGCCGAGCTGTTCGAGGCGAGCTTTCGCGCGCAGTTCCTGTCGAGCGTGATCATGCCGGCGATCGGCTTCGTCGGAAACCTCAACTTCGTGGCGATCGCGGTCGTCGGTGGGCTGCGCGTCGCGTCGGGCGCGATGGGGCTCGGCGGCGTACAGGCGTTCATCCAGTACTCGCGCCAGTTCACGATGCAGCTCGGGCAGATCGCGCAGGTCGCGAACGTCACGCAGTCCGCAGTCGCGTCGGCCGAGCGCGTGTTCGAGCTGCTCGATGCCGACGACCAGGCTCCCGAGGTCGCCGCGCCCTCGGCCCTCCCGAGCGTGAAGGGCGAGGTCCGGTTCGTCGACGCGACGTTCCGGTACAAGGCGGAGCAGCCGCTGATCGAGCAGCTCTCGCTGATCGCCAGGCCCGGCCAGACCGTCGCGATCGTCGGCCCGACCGGCGCCGGCAAGACGACGCTCGTGAATCTGATGATGCGGTTCTACGAGCTGCAGGGCGGGGCGATCACGATCGACGGCGTCGACATCGCGACCGTGCCGCGACCCATGCTGCGCGCGAAGATCGGCATGGTGCTCCAGGACACCTGGCTGTTCGGCGGCACGATCCGCGAGACCATCCGCTACGGTCGTCCGTCGGCGACCGAGGCCGAGATCATCGCCGCGGCGAAGGCGACCTACGTCGATCGCTTCGTGCGCTCGCTGCCGACCGGCTACGACACGATCATCGACGAGGAGGGCGGCAACGTCTCGGCCGGCGAGAAGCAGCTGATCACGATCGCGCGCGCGTTCCTCGCCGATCCGTCGATCCTGATCCTCGACGAGGCGACCTCGTCGGTCGACACCCGCACCGAGGTCCTCGTCCAGCAGGCGATGGCCGCCCTGCGCAAGAACCGCACGAGCTTCGTGATCGCGCATCGGCTGTCGACGATCCGCGACGCCGACATCATCCTCGTGATGGACGGCGGCAAGATCGTCGAGCAGGGCACGCACGCCGAGCTGCTCGCCAAGCACGGCGCGTATCACGCCCTGTACTCCGCGCAGTTCGCCCGCGCGGCGGCCTAACCGAGCGAGCGGAGGACGCTCGGCGGCACGATGGCCCGGATCTCCATGCCGCCGGGGATCGCGGTGCCCGAGAGGATGACCGCGCCGCCCTTCTTGAGCCGGAGCGCTTCGCCGTGGCGGGTGTCGCCGAACGCCAGCCACGCGACGAGCTCGCCGAGCCACGGCTCGTGGCCGACGACGGCGACGCGATCGCCGCCCATGTTCTCGGCGACCATCGCGAGCAGCTCGCTGCGGGGTGGCTGCGTCAGCAGATCGGTCGCGATCGGCTCGGCGTCGCACAGCGGGTTCAAGAGTTGCGCGGTCTCGGCGGCGCGCCGCCACGGGCTCGCGAGGATGCGGTCGAAGGTCCAGCCGAGCTTGGTCATGCCGCGGACGACGCGCTTGACGCGCTTGGCGCCGGCGCGGGTCAACGCGCGCTCGCTGTCTGCGGACCCGGGCGTCGCGTCCTCGGCGATTCCGTGACGGATGACGTAGAGCTGCATTGCGCGGACTGTATCGCGGGCAATGGCGAATGGCGTATGACAACCGGACCCATGAAGCGAGCTGCCCTCCTGTTCTGCGTTCTCGCCGCCTGTGGCGGCAAGCCGAAGGCCGAGCCGACCTCAAAGGTCGAGCCCAAGCACGACGAGCACGCGAACCTGCCTGCCGAGGTCGTGAAGTTCCACGATCTGCTGTCGCCGCGGTGGCACGCCGAGAAGGGGCCGCAGCGCACCAAGGACACCTGCACTGCGGTCGCCGACTTCGCCGCGACCGCCGATTCGCTGGTCAAGCTCGCGCCGCCCACCGGGAGCGACGCGACGAAGTGGACCGCGACGACCAAGGAGCTCGCCGACGCGGTCGTCGCGCTCAAGACGACGTGCGACGCGCACGACGACGCCGCGTTCGAAGAGGCGTTCCATCACGTCCATGTCGGGTTCCACCACGTCGCCGAGACCGCGGGTGGCGAAGCCGAGCACCACGAAGGTCACGAGGAAGGTCACGAGGAGTGACCGACAAGCTCTGGCAGCACGGCGAGCAGTACGAGGGCGCGTCGCTCGATCCGGCCGGGTGCGATCCCGATCCGATCGCGCAGTTTCGCGCGTGGTTCGCCGACGCGGTCGCCGCCAAGATCCCGACGGTCAACGCGATGACGCTCGCCACCGTCGACGATCGCGGCAGGCCGACCGCGCGGGTCGTGTTGCTCAAGGAGGTCGACGCCCGTGGCTTCGTGTTCTTCACGAACTACACGAGCGCCAAGGCGCGCGATCTCGCGGCGCATCCGTTCGCCGCGCTCGCGATCCACTGGGAGCCACTACATCGCCAGGTGCGCATCGAGGGCGCGATCGAGACGATCGACGCCGCCGCGAGCGACGCCTACTTCGCGTCGCGCCCGCGCGGCAGCCAGATCGGCGCGATCGCGTCGCCGCAGTCGCAGGTGATCGCCTCCCGCGCCGAGCTCGAGATCAAGATCGCGGTGTTCGACGCCGAGCTCGCGGGTCGCGATCCGGCGCGTCCGGACTACTGGGGCGGCTACCGCGTCGTCGCGGATGCCGTCGAGCTCTGGCAGGGGCAACCGTCGCGCCTGCACGATCGCGTGAAATATCGGCTCGTCGGAGACACCTGGATCATCGAGAGGCTCGCACCATGAAGATCGCACTCCTCGCCCTGCTCGCCGCCTGTACGTCGGGCCAGGCCTACGACTCGTCGGAATCGGCGATCGTCGGCGGCACGCGCTCGACCGGCATGACCTCGACCGTGATGGTCGTCGCGTATCCGACCAACGAGTCGACGTTCTACACGTGCACCGGCGTCGTGCTCGCCTCGCACGTCGTCTTGACCGCCGCCCACTGCGTCGATCATCCCGGCTTCGTGTTCGGCGTCTTCACCGGGGACGACCCGACGCCGTTCACGGCCTCGGCGACCACGTTGAAGACGCACCTGATGCCGGTCACCGCGACGCACATCGAGCCGGATTACTCGACGGTCTCGCCGTTCGTCGCCGACATCGCCGTCGTGCTCACGGTCGACCCCATTCCGGTGATGCCGGCCGCGTTCCAGCGCGGGCTCTTGACCTCGGCAGCCACCGGGATGCCGGCGACGATCATCGGCTACGGCCAGATCACCCCCGGCACGAACAACTACGCGCGCTACGAGACGACCACGGTGATCGGCGCGCTCGAGGCCGACACGGTGATCGTCGGCGACGACACCAAGCACGGTTGCCTCGGCGACTCCGGCGGCCCGGCGTTCCTCGACACCACCGTGATCGGCATCGACTCGTACGGCCCGCCGAACTGCACCGGCGCGTCGCACTATCGCCGCACGGACTCGTACGTCGGGTTCATCAGCGGCTTCGTCGACCCGCCGTACGACGACACGCCGGTGGATCCGCCCCACTACGGCGACGACACGCCGGTAGCCAGTGGTGGTGGCGGCGGCGGATGCGGTGGCTGCAGCGCGGGTGGCAGTGCGGGCTCCGCGGCGATCTTGTTGTTTGCGCTGGTGATTCCGCGACGCCGTCGGCGCTGATCGAGACCGGCCCTTGACTTAGTGTTCATCCGACACCATCCTGGTGTCAGATGAACACGATCGCACATGCCACGGGAGCCGCCGTGATCGGCGCGCGCCACGCGCGGATGGCGCGGAACGGTCAGGACGCGGTCGTCACCTCGGTCGCGGATGGCATCGCGATCGGCATCGTCAGCGATGGCTGCGGCAGCGGCGCGAGCTCCGAGGTCGGCGCGCGGCTCGGCGCGACGCTGTTCGCGCGGGTCCTGCGGCGGACGCTCGAGCGCGGTGCCTCGGTGCTCGATCCCGCGACCTGGGCCACGGTGCGCGCCGAGGTCATCGGCGTCCTCGGCGAGCTGATCGAGCGCCTCGGCGGCGAATCGCTGCGCGAGCAGTTCCTGTTCACGATCGTCGCGAGCGCGGTCACGCCGGAGGGCGCCGCGGTGTGGGCGATCGGCGACGGCACCTACGTGCTGCACGACCGGACGTGCGTGCTCGGGCCGTTCGCCGACAACCAACCGCCGTACCTCGCGTACGACCTGATCGGCGAGCCGCGCCTCGCGCACTTCGCGACGACCACCGCGGGGACGGGCACGGTGATCGTCGCGACCGACGGCGCCGTCGAAGGCGAGCTGGGGCTCGACGCGATCGCCGCGGGTGCGTTCGCGAACCCCGATGCCCTTCGGCGGCGCCTGGCGCTGCTCGCGCGCAGCGGCGAGGTGATCGAGTGGGACGCGCATCGCGTCGTGCGTGCGCCCGCGGTGTTGCAGGACGACTGTGCCGTGGCGGTGATCCGATGGTGAAGGTCTTCGTCGACGGCGCGAAGTTCGAGCTCGTGCCGACCGCGCTGCTCGGGCAGGGCGGCGAGGCCGAGGTCTACGATCTCGGCGACGGCCGCGTGCTCAAGTGGTGGAAGCCGACCGATCATCCCGACTTCGCCGGTCAGCCCGACGCGCAGGCCGCTGCCGCGCAGCGCCTGATCGACGCGCCGGCCCGGATCCGCGCGCTGCCCGGCGGGCTGCCGGGTGCGGTCGTCGCGCCCTCCGGGTTCGCGCTCACGGCCAAGAAGCAGATCGCGGGCTACGTGATGCCGAAGATCGCCGGCGAGGCGCTGATGAGCTACGGCGAGGTGCGCTGGCGCCGCGATCACGCGATCGCCGGCGACGACCTCGTCGCGATGCTGCTCGCGCTCCACGACGGGATCGCCGGCCTGCATCGCGCCGGCGTCGTGATCGGCGACTGCAACGATCTCAACGTGCTGGTCGACGGCCGCCGGGTCCACCTGATCGACGTCGATAGCTACCAGGTCCCGGGCTTTGCGTGCCCGATGTTCAGCGAGCGCTTCCTCGATCCGCGGCTGTGCGATGGCGACACGATGATCCCGCGGCGGCCGCACGATCGCGACAGCGACTGGTACGCGTTCGCCGTCATGGTGTTCCGCACGTTGCTCAACGTCGGCCCGTGGGGCGGCGTGCACCCGAAGCACGCCAACGGCACGCGCGCGCTGCGCCGGGTGTCGGCGCTCGCCCCGGGCGTCGTGTATCCCCGCGCCGCGCGGCCGATCGCGATGCTGCCCGACGACCTCGTCGAGCTGTTCCGCACGATCTTCGAGCGCGACCAGCGCGGCGAGTTCCCGCGCGCGGCGCTCGAGAACCTCCGCATCCGCAACTGCTCGGTGTGCGGCGAGCAGCACGCGCGCACCCGCTGCCCGACGTGCGCGACGTCGGCCGCCGCACCACCGGTCGTCGTCCACGGCCGGCTGCGCTGGCAGGAGATCGCGGCGGGCGACGTCGCGCTCGCCACGCGCGAGGTCGGCCGCACCGGCGAGGTGTACCTCGAGCAGGGTGCGCTGTTTCGCACGACGCGCCTCGGCCCCGAGCGCATCGGCAACGTGCTCGCCTACCAGACGCGCGCGTGGTTCGGCGCCAGGCTCGGCGTCGGGTTCTATCGCGCCGGCGGGTTCGCGGTCGGCTTCGTGTTCCGCCCCGATCGCGGCATCCTCGACGACCGCGTCGTACTCCCGAAGATCCGCGGCCAGCTGGTCGACGCGCACGCGACGGTCGGCGACGACCGCGCCTGGCTGTGGCTGACCTGCGCCGACGGCGGTCGCCTGGTCACGACCTGCGTCGTGATCGCCGCCGACTCGACGGTGCTCGCGAGCGAGACGCTCGTCGACGCGAGCTGGGTCGCTGGTGTCCACGGCGCCTGCGCGGTCGGCCCGCACCTGTTCGTGCCGACCGACGATGGCATCGCGCGCATCGAGGTCGTCGGCAACGCCATCTCTCCCACGCGGCTGTTCGCCGAGACCGCCGCGCTCGTCAGCAGCGGCGATCGGCTCGCTCTCACCGCGGGAGGCATCGACGCGATCCGGCGTCGCGATGTCATCCGCATGCACCTCTCCTGAAAGGACCCACGACCATGCGCAAGCCTCTCCCCATCCCCTCCCTGTTCGAAGCCGCGCGCGCCGCCGACTACGCGTATCGCCCCGACGCGATGGCGCTCGCCGCGAGCGCGACCGCGTGGCGCGCGCAGCACCAGATCCGGCCGTCGGCGTCCGACGAGACGCGGCTCCACCTGCTCCTGATCGACGTGCAGAAGGACTTCTGCTTTCCCGAGGGCACGCTGTACGTCGCCGGGCGCTCGGGCACCGGCGCGATCGATGACTCGCGCCGCATCGCCGAGTTCATCTACAAGAACGTCGGCACGCTGACCGAGATCACCGCGACGATGGACACCCACCTCGCGTACCAGATCTTCTTCCCGAGCTTCTGGCTCGACAAGTCGGATCAGATGCTCGCGCCGTTCCGCGTGATCACCTCCGACGAGATCGCGGCCGGCGAGGTGCGCCCGAACCCGGCGATGGCGAAGTGGCTGTGCGGCGGCAACTACACCTGGCTGTGCAAGCAGGCGCGCTACTACTGCCAGGAGCTCGAGAAGGCCGGCAAGTACCAGCTCTACCTGTGGCCGCCGCACTGCCTGCTCGGCTCCGACGGGCACGCGCTCGCCGGCATCATCCAGGAGGCGCGATTGTTCCACGCGTTCGCGCGCACCGCGCAGTCGTCCGTCGAGGTCAAGGGTGGCAACCCGCTGACCGAGAACTACTCGGTGCTCCGCCCCGAGGTGCTGTCGCGGTTCGACGGCGCGCCGCTCGCGCAGCGCAACACGCAGTTCCTCCAGACGCTGCTCGCCGGTGACGCGGTGATCATCGCCGGTCAGGCCGCGAGCCACTGCGTGAAGTCCACGATCGACGACCTGCTGTCCGAGATCGTGACGACCGACCCGCAGCTCGCAAAGCGAGTCTACCTGGTGACCGACTGCATGTCCTCGGTCACCGTGCCCGACGGCAAGGGTGGCTTCGCGGCCGACTTCACGTCGCAGTCGGACACCGCGCTCGCGAAGTTCGCGAACGCCGGCATGAACCTCGTCCGCTCCACCGATCCGATCGCCACCTGGCCGGGAATCCGGCTGTAACGAAGGGAATCTGTATGTCCAAGCAAGATGACGACGCCAAGATCAAGAAGCTCCTCGACGAAGCCCACGCCACCGGCGCGCTGTCGGCCAAGTCGCTCGCCACGCTCGACGTGGTCGATGTCGGCGCGCAGATCCAGGCCGGCCTCGGCGTCACGATCGACGACGTCGCCGCGAGCGAGGTCGTGCTGGTGACGATGATGCCCGACGATTCGCAGTCGATCGCGGGTGCGGGCAACACCGACGCGGTGCGCGACGGACACAACTTCGTGCTCGATGCGCTCGACGGCAGCAAGCAGTCCGGCGAGGTCCTGACGCACACGCGGTACCTCAACGGCTTCGTGCTGTCGCCGTACACCAGCCTCGACGCCGCGCAGCGCCTGACCGCGACGAACTACAAGCCGCACCTCGGGACGCCGCTCTACGATCAGACCTGCGTCGTGCTCGGCACGGTGATCGCGAAGTCGCAGGAGCTGTCGCAGGCCGGCATCGCGGTGCGCACGGTGACGCTCCTCATCACCGACGGTGGCGACTACGGCTCGGCCCGCTGCAAGGCCGCCGACGTCAAGGCGCTCGTCGAGGACATGCTCGCCCAGGAGAACCACATCGTCGCCGCGATGGGCATCAGCGATGGCTCGACCGACTTCAAGGCCGTGTTCCGCTCGATGGGCATCCCCGACAAATGGATCCTCACGCCGGGCAACTCGGCCTCCGAGATCCGGCGCGCGTTCGCGGTGTTCTCGCAGTCCGCGATCAAGGCCTCGCAGGGCGCGCAGCTCGGCGGGTTCTCGAACTGAGTTAGCCGAACGTCGGCTTGATCTCGCCGCACGCGGCGATCAGGCGAGCCTTCAGGCGCTTCCAGTCCGCGGCCGATCGCTTGGCGACCACGACGCGGATCGAGGTCACCTTCAGCGTCGGAAGCGCGGCGATCACGTCCTCGCCCCAGGTTTGCTGGTGCGGCCAGTCGGCCGGGTTCGGATCGACGTGGATCGTCAGCCGGGTGAACGCGTTGGCCAGGTCGCGCTCGAAGCTCAGGCGCCAGCCGAGGGTCTGGTTGTAGTGGCGAGCGCACACCTCGAAGCGCTGGATCGCGGTCGGCGCGAGCGCGGCGAGCACCGGCGTCGCGAGCGCCGGCGGCATGTGCACGATCAGCTCGTCGAGCCTCGCGACGCATCTGGCCTGGAGCAACCACGCCATCTGCTTCACGGTCACCTTGGGGTCGCTGGCGAGCCACATGTAGTCGCCGACCTCGAGGTGCCGCAGGGTCGGCCACGGCAGGGTCGCGAACGCCTTGATCGCCGCGCGATCCTCCTTCAGTCGCGAGCGCGGAGTCTCGGGACCGATCCACCTCAACGCCCGAAGCGCGAGCGGCGGCAACCGCCGGGCGAGCGCGACGAGCTCCTCGCTGCTGGCGTTCGTGATCGTGTGGACGGTGGACCACGCCGGATCCTTGGCGGTGGTGAACTGGGCCCCGAGCGCGCAGGACGCGACGAAGCCGCGCTCGAACCGCGCGCTCGCCTTGTCGATCTCGAGCGGCTCGATCCAGCGGGCGACGTACTCGGCGAGCAGCGCGCGCTCGCGGGCGCGGCTCGCGGGCGTGGGCTTGGCCGCGAGCTGGAGCGCGATGAGCTCGCCGCGCGGGTTGCCGCGCTCCTGCAGGAAGTCGGCGTAGACCGCGCGTGGTCCATCGTCGGCGGGCGCGGCGTAGACCGCGGCGAGCAGCTCGGCTTCGCTGCGCTTGCCGGCGACCACCTTCGGCGACAGCGCCACGGCCTGCTTCGCGATCGCATCGACCAGCGCGCGATCGGCCGCCGCGAGCTCGGGGACGCCGCCGCCGTACGCCGCGGTCAGCGCGGGCAGGGTCTTGTTCAGGCGGATGGCGAGCGCGGCCTGCTGGTTCCTCGACGCGGCCTTCTTCCAGCCCTTCTCGAGGCTGCCGGCGCGCTCGAGGATCTGCGGATCGCCGAGGGTCGGCAGGACGCTCCACAGCGCGCGCCACGGGCCGGCGTTGCGCGCGATCGTCGCGCTGAACACCGGTTGTTCGACGAGCCCGAAGATCCGGCGCGCGACGCGCGGATCTGGCTTGGCGACGAGCAGAGCGATCCGCGCCATCAGGTTCGGGAAGCTGTTGATCTCGGTCAGGGACGCGACGAGCGTCCCGCGGATCACCGGATCGCCGGCCTTCGCGAGCTTGGTCCAGCGGGCGTTGCGCTCGTCGGGAGTCTTGCCGCTCGGCGGTTCGAGGCCCTCGGCGGCGCGCGCGCCGACCGCGTCGATCGCGTCGGCGAGCGCCCGTGCCGGCACGCGTTGCCAGGCCGCGAGCAGGTGGCGGAGCGCGGCGGCGTGATCGTCGTCGTCGATCGCGGCGCGCGCCTTGTTCAGATGATCGATCACCCGGCTACCACCCGATCGCGGCCGGCGCGCTTCGCGCGATACAGCGCGGCGTCGGCGGCGGCGAGCATCGCGACCGGATCGGCGGTCGTGCTCGAGTGACAGACGCCGAAGCTGGCCGTGACCGCGACCGGATCGCCGATCGCGGCGACCGCGACGCGTAGCCGCTCGGTGAGCATCGTGCTCAGCTCGCCATCGACGTCGGCCTGCACGATGCAGAACTCCTCGCCGCCGAGGCGCGCGACCAGATCGCTCTTGCGAACGGCATCGCGGAGCGCGTGGGCGACCGCGACGAGGACGCGATCGCCGACCGCATGACCGTGGCTGTCGTTGACCCGCTTGAAGTGATCGATGTCGGCGATCGCGATCGAGAACCGGCGACCGCGCGCGGCCTCCGCGGCGAGCACGTCGAGGCGCGCGTCGAGCCCGCGGCGGTTCGACAATCCGGTCAACGAGTCGGTGACCGCAAGCTCGGCGAGTTGCTGCTGCGCCTCCCGCAGGCCGCGCGCGACTCGCCGGAGCTCGAGCTCGTCGACCACGATCTTCGCGAGGTCGACGAGCGTGGCGATCTGCGACGGCGTGAACTCGCGCGGTCGCGAGTCGAGCGCGCACAGCGTGCCGATGCGTTGGTTATCGGGCGTGCACAGCGGCGCGCCGAGGTACGCGCGAATGAACGGTGGCCCGGTGACGAGCGGGTTGTCGACGAACCGCGGGTCGGCGGTCGCGTCGGGGATCTCGAACACGTCGTTGGCGTGGATCGCGTGCGCGCAGAACGCGACGTCGCGCGAGGTCTCGTGGATCGGCAGGCCGATGCACGCCTTGAACCACTGGCGCTCGACATCGACGAGCGAGACCAGCGCGATCGGCACCTCGAGGATCCGGGACACCAGGCCGGCGATCCGATCGAACGTCGGCTCGGGCTCGGTATCGAGGATCGCGTATCGCTCGAGCGCGGCGAGGCGGGCCGGCTCGTCGGGTGGCTTCGGAGCGCCGTTCACCGAATCACCTTACTACAACCCGAAACCGCCGACGGCGGCGAGCATCGCTGCTCGCCGCCGCCGTCACGCGTGATGCCGATTACTTCGACTCGGAACCGACGCGGTGGAACGTGAACGGATAGTTGACCTGCACGCCGGCGCCGCCCTCGGTGCGCGGGAACTGGATGTCCTTGACGACCGTCGCGACGCACGCCCCGACCTCGCTATCGAACCCGGTCGCCGTCGACGACTGCACGCTGCCGTCGGCCGCGATGAAGAACGACACGTTCAGCTCGCCGCCGAGGTCCTCGTGACCGAGGAGCTTGCGCTCGTAGCAGTACGCGATCTTCGGCGCCTGGCGCTTGATGTAGCGCTTGATGATCTCCTTGTCCATGCCGGGGGTCGCGATCGGCTTGCCGATGTAGCGGCCCGGATCGGTGGGCGTGTGGCCGTGACCCTGCGGGCCACCGATGTGGGCGTCGTAGCCGTCGCCGCCGTGCGAGCCGCCCGGCAGCGTGCCGTAGCGACCGGTGCCCGAGATGCCGCACGCACCGACGGTGCAACCACCACCGACGCCGTTGCCGCTGCGCGCGAACCCGAAGCCCTTGGTGCCGCCGCCGTCGGCGCCGTACACACCGTAGACGTTGTTCGCGTCGATGCCGCTCGAGATGTCCATCTCGCCCGTCACCGAGCGGATGCTGTCCTGGATGATCGCGGTCGAGCCGAGGATGCCGGCGGTGCGCGCCTCTTCACGCGCCGCCTCGAGGCGCTCCTTTGCGACGGCCGGATCGGTGTTGTTGTTCGCCATCTGGAGCCCGGCGACCTTGTGGTCGACCTCCTTCTTGCCGGCCGTGCCCGCCTCGAGCTTCATGCTCGCGGCTTCCTGCGACGCTTCCTTCGACGCGTTGTTGCCACCTTCGGTCGGCTTGGTCTCCTCGACCTTGTCGTCCTTGTTGGTCTGGTTCATCCGCATCGCGAGGCTCTCGTTGCTGTCCATCTCGAGACCCATGCCGGTGTCGTCGACCGGGATCGTCTGGAGGAACAGGATCGCGGCGAGGTGGACGCCGAGCGACGCCGCGGCGTAGCCGAGCATGCGGCGATCCGGCGCGAACAGCGGGTTCGCCTCCTCGCGCGGCTTGGCGACCGACGAGACGAGGAACGTCGTGTTGCCCGACTTCGCGCGAATCTTCGCCTTGTGCGGGATCGGGAGCTCGACGGCGCCGGCGACGGTCGCCGACGGCTGTGCCGACTGCGCGAGCGTCGCGAGCGAGGTCGACTTGCCGTCGAGGGTCATCTCGCCCTCCATCGACGCGTTGTAGTTGAAGACGAAGTCGTCGCCCTTGGGCGCGACGAGCGCGTAGTCGGCCGACGGCGCGGTCTCGAGCGCGAGCTCGACGCCCGCCGCGGTGCCGATGCGGTACGTCGGGGTCTTCGCCTTCTCCCGCGACTGCCGCGCCCGCGCTAGCCCGAGGCAGGCGACGCCGAGCGCGAGCCCGCCGAGGCCGGCGATGTCGACGCCGGTCGAGCCCTGGTGAGCGCGAAACGCGCGCGCCGGCTTGTTCTGGACGTGGGTCCAGTTGTCGAGCGCCGCCTTGTCCTTCGCCGCGGTGTGGATCGAGCCGCCGAACGCGATCGCGGTCGACAGGAGCGCGGCCGCGCCGGTCGCGAACAGGCCGAGCGTCGTGCCCGAGAGCTTGCCGCCCTTGGGATTCGAGACGTGCTTCACGCTGACGACCGACTCGCCGAACATCGCGGCGACCTCGACGGCGCGCGCGCCGCTCGGGTCATCCGACTCGGTCGACATCGTGGTCGGCAGGACCGGCATCGCCGGCGCGGCGACCGCGACCGCGACCGGCGCGGTGCGAACCGGGATCACCGGCAGCGGCGGGGGCAGCGGCGCGGCCACGGCGACCGCGGCGAGCGCGATCGCGAGCTCGACGCGGGTGTCGCCGAGCGTGATGACGTCGCCGCTCTGCAGCGTCGCCTTGTTGATCTTCTTGCCGTTGACGATCGTGCCGCGCGTCGAGCCGAGGTCGATGATCGACACCACGTCGTTGTTCACTTCGATGATCGCGTGCATCCGGCTCACCGAGTCGTCATCGAGGCGGAGGTGCGCCGACGCCACCTTGCCGAGCTTGATGACCGACTGCGAGAGCGACTCCTCGCGAACGAGCTGCGAGCCGTTGAAGATGCGAAACGTGAGCTTGGTCGTGGTGGTCGTCATATAGATCTCGACTTCTGGGCGCGCTGCGCGCGTCCCGGTGGCGGTCGGCTCGTCCTCGAACATCACGCACGCAATCGCGCGCGTAGCGTCGTGGCCCTGTCGGCCGTCGCGTCCGTTAAGCAATCGCCTACCGAACAAAGCTATTGACAGCGACTCCGCCGGACGGTTCCCGAATTCGTCGAACGATCCCGTGTAGGTGTAGATTGTCGCTGTGGGAGAGACCGCTAACACCCTGACCGTCAAGGGACTTCGCGTCGCGCTCCCCGACGGGCGCGTCCTGATCGACACCGTCGACCTGGATATCGCACCCGGCGAAGTGGTCGTGCTGCTGGGTGGCTCCGGAGCGGGCAAGTCGACGTTCGCGCGCGTGCTGTTCGAACGCGAGGAGCTCGAGTCCGCCGGGTTCGACGTGGTCACGACGCAGCTCGATCTCGATCGCGCGCAGCTCGGCCTGGTCCCGCAGCGCGGCGCGCTGTTCGATCACCTCGACGTGCGCGGCAACATCGAGCTCGCGCTGCGCCACGCGAACCAGCCCGCGGAGGACGCGCCGAGCTGGCTCGAGCGCGTCGGCCTCGAGCCGGGCCTCGCCAAGAAAGGCACCCCGGTCACCAAGCTGTCGGGTGGCCAGGCGCAGCGCGTCGCGGTCGCGCGCGTGCTGGCCTCGCGCCGGAAGCTCTTGTTCCTCGACGAGCCGTCGGTCGGGCTCGATCCGCATCGCGTCCGCATGCTCGCGCGGCTGATCCGCGAGCAGGTCAAGGCGCTCGGGATCTCGGCGATCGTGGTGACGCACGACGTCGCGCTGGCGGCCGGCGTCGGCGACCGGCTGTTCATGCTGTCGCTCGACGATCGCAAGCTCGATCAGATGTTCGTCGGGCGCTGGCCCGGCGCGCTCGAGGATCTCGGCCACGCGCCCGAGGAGCGCGGCAAGTGGCTCGTCGAGCTCGAGGCCGCGCTCGTCGATCACCTCGCCGCGTTCGGCGACAAACCGCCGCCGAGCGGCCCGGTGCCCAGGGGGAGCGCGCTGCGCAAGGTCGCGCGCGTGTTCGACCCGCTGATCTCGCCGTTCCGCGTCGCGATGCAGTCGATGCTGCGCGTGCCCGGCCAGCTCGTCCGCCACCCGGGTGACTTCGCGATCGTCGCGCGCCGGGTGATCGCGCAGACGCTGCTGCGGCCACTCGTGTTCTACGCGATCGTGTCGTCGCTGATCGGCTACACGGTGCTGTTCGTGATCAGCAAGGTCGGCGGCGCGGGCATCCGACCCGACGCGCTGCTCAAGCAGATCGGCGGCAGCTACGTCGTCGCGCTCGCGCCGGCGCTGTCGGCGCTGCTGTATGTCGCCGCGTCGGGCTCGGCGACCAACGCGTGGCTCGGCTCGATGGGGCTCACCAAGCAGACGCTCGCGCTCGACGCGCTCGGCGTCGATCGCCGCGCGTACCTGTGGGCGCCGGCCTGGCTGTCGGCGGCGCTGTGCTACTTCGCGGTCGCCATCCTGTTCGCGCTCGGCATGCTGATCGGCGGCCTGATGGTGTGCCGCGCGCAGGGCGTCGCCGATCCGTGGCACATGCTGACCGCCGACATCTTCGATCCGCGGCCGGAGCGCATCCGCTACGTCTATCGCGCGGTGTTCCTGGTCTGGATGTACGGCTGGGGCATCGCGAGCGACGTGATCGCCAAGGGCGGCGCGCCCAAGCCCGAGGCCGACGCGGTGACGCGCGGGATGACCGCGTCGGTCGTCGCGTGCACGCTGTGGGTCGTCGGCTGGGAGCTGATGTCCGTGCTCGTGGTCTTCAAGCTGTGACCGTGGCAGCTGTGAAGGCGATCACCGCCACGCTCGGGATCGCGGTCGTCGCGGTGCACGCCGCGGCGTTCGTCGCGTTCGCCGATCGCGCGCGCGGCAGCGATCTCGAGGTCGCGCTGCACGCCACGCCGCTCGCTTCGCCGGTCCTCGCGATCGACGGATCGATCCCGCCCGGCGTCGCGTCGCGCGTCACGGTCGACGATCGCGACGCGCTCGCCGGCGCCGGCCTCCAGCATCTCCGGTGGACCGCCCGCTACCAGGGTGGCTTCACGCGCGACGTCGGCGCCACGCAGCTGGTCGGGCCGTTCCAGGATCCGGCGGCGAAGGCGTGCACCGGCCGCGTGCTGATCGGCCAGAAGGTGCTCGGCTCGGTCGCCGCGACGATCACGAAGATGCTCGAGACCGAGCTCGCCGGCGAGGAGATCTTCGGCGCGGGCAGCTACCGGAAGATCTCCGGCGTCACGCTCGGCTGGGCCGAGCTGGCGAACCACCCCGATGACAAGGGCATGATCGGCGCCGCACCACACGGCTACGTGCGCGTCGCGCTGCGCCTCGTGTTCGACCGCGTCGAGATCCCCGTGATCGTCGCGCTGCTGCCGAAGGTCGACCAAGGCCAGCTCCACTTCGAGCTCGCGACTCGCGCCGAGCTCGACTTCGACAACCGCGTGCTGCAGTGGGCGAGCGACAAGGTCGGCGGCAACAAGCTCGCGTCGCGGCTCGCGCGCCGCCAGATCGACCAGTCGCTGATCACCACGCTCGCGCCGCCGCCGCCGTTCGACCTGCCGGGCGGCCAGCGCCTCGAGTTCACCTATTGCGACGAGCCGCCCGAGCTGCACGACAACGCGTACGCCATCCTGCCGTTCGCGGTCACGATCGGGCGCGTCGACGGCTCGCCGCTCGCGCTCCCACCGCGGCTCGGCCACGGCCCGCACGCCACGCCACCGGCCGACCTCGGCCTCGCGATCGACCTCGAGCTCGACGCGCTCAACGCGCTCCTGTTCGAGCTGTGGCGCGGCGGGTTCCTCGATCGCCAGCTCGCCGACGTCGGCCTCGATCGTCAGTTCAACCGCGATCCGCTGGTCACCGAGTACCTGTCGATCCGGATCTCGCCGCTGCGGCTCGCGCTGCCGCCGGTGATCACCGCCGATGCGCACGGCCTGCGCCTGGTCGCCGACGGCCGCCTCGCGATCAACGACGGCGCCGCGGTCACCACCGGCCGCGTGTTCGGTGGGCTGTCGTTTGCGGTCGGCGCCAGGGGACCGCTCGACGTCGACCTCCGCGAGCTCGAGCTGTCGTGCGAGCGCACCCCGACCACGCTCGTGCCGTGCTACGCCGATCTGGTCGGCGCGCTGCGCGATCGCGGCGCCGACTTCCACGGCGTCTTGACCACGGCGTTCACCAAGCTGCTTGACGACATCTTCGTCGCCCAGCGCCTCGGCGCCGCGGGCATGCCAGTCGATCTCGTGATCGGCGCCGTCCACCCGAGCGTGACGCTCGCCCCACCGAACGGCACCCTGCGCCTGTCGCTGGATGCGGCGCTCGCTCCCATCAAGTAGGCTCGATCATGGATCGCGATGCATTCCGCGAGGCGCTGCTCCAGATCATGGAGCACAAGAAGCACTGGGCGTGGAAGTCGTTCACCACCGGCGTCGTCGCGAAGGACCGCATGCACCTGCACTTCGAGCAGGAGTACGCGACCTACGTCCGCGACTTTCCGGTGATGGTCGGCTGGGCGTTCGTCCAGTGCCCGATCGCCGAGGTCCGCCGCGATCTCGCCGAGAACCTCTACGAGGAGGAGACCGGTGGCATCACCGCCGGTCGGCCGCACCCCGAGCTGTTCCTCGAATATCCGCGCGGGCTCGGCATGGACCTCGCGCGGTTCGCGCGCGTCGAGCTCGCGCCTGCCGCGCGCGCCTACCGCGACGCGCTCGACGACTACACGCAGCGCCACGGCTGGGCGGTCGCGTGCGCCGTCGTCACGATCTTCATCGAGGGCACCGATCACGAGCGCGGCGAGCTCGACCCCGATGCGCCGCGCCGGCCGGCACCGCCGCTCGAGGATCATCCGCTCGTCGTCCACTACGGCTTGCCGCTCGAGGCGCTCGCCCTCACCAAGGCGCACCGGCGCGTCGAGGGCGACCATCGCGCGGCGGCGTGGCGCTGCATCCTCGATCACGTCCCGACCACCGATCGCGCGGGCGTCGTCGCCGCGATGCAGCACACGCTCGCCGTCTGGCTCGCCTATCGCGACGAGGTGGCGCGCGCGTGCGGGTTGACGCGTCCGATCGGCTAGACTCGCGCGTGGTGCGGGTCGCGATCCTCCTCGGCTTGACGGCATGCGGGATGTTCCAGGAGGTCAAGCCGCGCGGCGAGCCGGGCTGGGTCGAGGCCAATGGCGTCGAGCCGATCGGCAAGGGCAAGGTCGCCGCCGCGTGCATCACGCCGCCCGACATCGCCGCGACGATCACCCGCGCGGCCGCCGACGGGCTCACGCGCGTCCACTACTGCATCGGCGATACGCCGCAGTGCTACTCGTTCGATCTCGGATCCGGTCAGCTCGATCGGATGCGCGATCCGCCGAAGCCCGCACCACCCGCGAGTGCCGCGCGCGTCGAGACCCGCAACCCGCTGATCGAGGTGTGTGCCGCCGACACGTGCAAGACGCTCACCGGCAAGGTGATCCCGAACGCCGCACAGCTCCACGCCGCGACCAACCCGGCCGGCACGGTCTTCGTCGTCCTGCTCGGTGACGCGGCCGCCGGGCAGGGCTATGCCGAGATCTGGGACGTCGTGAAGGCGAAGAAGACGTCGACGTTTCGCTACGCGCGCGGCGACTTCAAGTGCGGCGACGTCGCGATGCTCGAGGACACGATCTACCTGAGCGCGAGCCAGTGCGCGACGCCGGCCGCGCGCGGCGCCCTGTACTCGCTCAAGGGCCAGAAGATCGCGAACGTCGGCAACAAGGACTTCGGCGTCTACGGCAACGCGCGGGTCCAGATCGACACGACGATGTGGGCGTTCCTCGAGGAGAGCGCCGATCGCATCGCGATCCAGGACGTCGTGAAGGGCAAGGTCGTGAAGACGATCGACATCGCCGCGCTGTGGGGCGATCACAAGGACGCGATGGGCAACCCCGGCGAGTCCGCGCTCGTGCGCTTCGCCGATGGCAAGCTCGCCGTGATCGCCGGCTCGCCCGCCAACGGCAGTGTCGCGGTCGTCGATGTCGCGTCGAGCGAGGTCAAGGTCGTCCGCGCTCCGCTGTGTCACTGACGATCAGGGTCCGGCGAGCTGTGCCGCGCGTGGCGCGCGCAGGTCTCGGTATCGGCGGTGAGCTTGAATGCGATCTGGGTCTCATCTTTCGTGGTCGGCGTCGCCGAGTGCGGTGCGTACGACCACGCATCGATCTCCTGATCGACGGCGTTCGCGCACGCCAGGTCCTTGCACGCGCACATGCGATCCTTGAACGCGCGCAGATCGGTGATCTCGGGCCCCTCGGTCTGCGCGGACCCGGTCGTCGCGGCGGGCTCGGGTGGCGGGGTGGCGGACTTTGGCGCGGGCTCGTGGTGGCAGGCAACGAGACCTGCCACGAACGCGATCGATCGGATCATCCCCGACGGTATCACCCGCTCGCGTCGCCGTTCACGATCAGGTCGCGCGGCGCGGCGAGGTAGCAGGCGAGGAAGTCGTCGAACGAGTCGGCGGCGTGCGTGTCGATCGCGCCGCGGCGGGCGAGCACGCGCCCATCGGCGAGACGGTAGAGCCAGGCGATCGAGCCGAGCCGGTGATCGGCGAACACGAGGTGGCCGGCGACCGCGAGTCCCGGATCGTGCAGGATGTTGTCGCGCGGCCAGAACATGATCTCGTCGTCGTCCATCGCCGCGGTGCCGTCGGATCCGGACCACAGCGGACCCATCGCGGCAGGCAGGCCGTCGGCGCCGAGATCGGCGACGTCGTCGCGCACGACGCCGACCGCGCGCCACTTCGCGACCACCGCGTCGGCTAACGATTGTCGCCCTGAAGCTCCACGGCCCACTTGCGCCACTTGGGCTCGAAGGTATCGAGCTTCTCGCCGAGGATCGACTCGAGCGCGGCCTGGCCGGTGAGATCCTTGGTGTCGGCGAGGAACGCCTTGTAGAAGTCGCGCAGCTTGCCCTTCTCCTGGAGATAGAGGAGCAGGTAGCGCGCGTAGGCGTAGGCATCGAACTCGGCGGCGTAGAACTCCTCGGTCGTCGTGCGCAGGAGCGTGGTCATCGGCGGCAGCGTCTTGGCGCGGATCTCCTTCTTGAGGTTCGGCAGGCGCCAGTTTGGCAGCCCCACGATGTGGCCGGCCTTCTCGCTCGGGCGCTCGTACATCGACGCGAGCCCCTCGTTGAACCACGACGGCACGTTCGGGAAGTTGGCCTCCATGTACGGATGGACGACCTCGTGGACGAGCGTGCCGGCGCCGGGCCCGATGTTCATCACCATCGCGTCGTGCGACGACGAGTAGTAGCCGTACGGCGTGTCGGGCGTGTCGTCGAAGTACTTCTTGGCGCCCTTGCGATAGGTCTGCTCGTTCTTGAACAGCCAGATCTCGATGACCTTGCCCGGCCGCTTCGTGAAGTAGTCGGCCTCGAGCAACTTGATCGACCAGCGCAGGATGCCGGTCGCGTGGTGGGTGACCACCGACGGCGCCTCGTCGCCGACGATCACGAACGGCGCCTCGACGAGCACCGTGAAGCCCTGCTTGTCGAGCTTCTTGACGAGCTCGGCGCGCCTGGCGTCGAGGTTCTCCTTGGTCGGTGCGAGCTTGGGGGCTTCCTTGACCGGGGGATCGTCGGCGAAGGCCGGCGTGATTGCGGTCAGTGCGGTCACTGCGATGGCGAGCGCGAGCGCGAGGTTCCTCATCGGACGTCGACAGAGGATGACCCGCCTCGTTGCGCAACATCGCGAAAATGTTCGTACCCAAGCTCGTCGCGTGCACCGGTGTATCGTTCCTACGTGCCTCGCGAGATGCGGCTGCTCGTGCCGGTCGAGATCCTCGCGATCGTCGCCATCCCGCTCCTGCCGCTGCCGGAGACCGTGCCGATCGCGCTGCCGTTGCTGATCGCGGCGGCGCTGGCCCGCTGGGTGCGCGGCCGGCCGCTGATCGAGCCGAGCGCGGCGCGGCCGTCGATCGCGATCGGCCTCGTCGTCGGGCTGGTCGCGCTCGGCCTCGCGCTGCTCCTGACCGACGGCGACATGTGGGCGACGTACCCCATCGTGCGCGGCAACGCGATGCAGGCCGCGACGGTGGCGCTCGTCGTCGTCACGGTCGCGTTCGCCAGCGAGCTCGCGTTGCGCGGCTGGATCGTCGAGCGCGCGCTCGAGCTGCGCCTGCCGCCCGCGACCGCGATCGCGCTCGGCGCGCTGGCCGAGGGGATGATCACGCCGGGTGGGATGGTCGCGCGCCTCGGCGCCGCGATGTTCGGCGTCGGGCTGGGCTGGATGTACGTCGCAGGTGGCCGCAACCTGGGCCCGCCGGTCGCCGCCCGGATGGCGTTCGGGCTCGGTGCACTCGTGCTCGAAGCGCTGCGCCTGGTCGGCTAAGCTCGACCGATGCGCTGGCTGGTGTTCGTCGTGCTCGCGGCCGGGTCGGCGATCGCGCATGCCGATGTCGCGGCCGAGCTCGCCGCGATCCCCAAGGCGATGCCGAGCTGCGACAAGGCGCGCGCGCACTGCTTCGGCATCCAGCTACACGTCGCGCCCGACGAGCAGGGCAACCTGATCGTGACATCGGACTGGCTCGCGCAGCAGGTGGCCGAGGCCGAGCGTCACTTCACGCCGCTCGACGTCGGCTTCGAGGTCGTCGGCGCCGATCTGCTGCCCGACGCCGCGCGCCACCTCGAGACCCGCAAGGATCGCGACGCGCTCGCCGCCGGCGGGCTACCCGGCCGCGTGATCCACGTCTACATCACCGGCAAGCTCGACGACGTCGACACCGCGGGCGCGATCGCGTACGGCGTGACGTGGCGGCGCGACGATCGCAAGTACATCATCGTGTCGGCCGCGGCGTGGCCGCGCACGCTCGCGCACGAGCTCGGCCACTTCTTCGGGCTGCCGCACTCGACCTACGCGATCAGCATCATGAACAAGAGCGACCGCAAGGATCCACCGAGGGAGCAGCGGACGTTCGCGGATGCGGAGATCGTGGCGATGAGGCCGGCGGTGGTGCGGCTGGTGCGGGACAAGGTGATCGCGGAACGGCCGCGCGCCAAGGATTAGCTCGGCCAGCGGCGGGCGGCGGACAGCGGCGGCGAGCGGCGAACGGCGTGGCGGCGAACGGCGGCGGCGTGCAGCGCTCGGCGCGACCGGCGCGCGGGCTGAATCGGCTCCGCGGCGATTTCATTTCGTTGCCCACGGCAGCCGGGCTCGCCCTCGCGCCGTGACGCGCATCGGCCCACGCCGAGCGCATGAGCAATCCGACGAGCCCGCGCATCAGCCGCCCGTGCTCGATCGCCTGCGCGGCCTGATGTTCGGCCTCACGCGCCGCTGACTGTCGGCGGCCTAGTTCGGGTCCTTCCACGGCATGTGCTTCCAGCTGTGGGTGTCGAACACGACGACCGCGCCGTCCTGCTCGGCGACCAGCTCGGTCGTCGCGCGGAACATCGACGACATCACGTGGAGCGGCTTCGTCAGCTGATCGACGACCTTGGTGTGCGAGTCGACGATCACCGTCGCGGTGAACCGATCGATCACCACGAGGCCGTCGTCGTTGATCGCGCTCGCCAAGAGGGTTCGCGGCTCGTCGAAGCCCGGCTTTCCGTGCTCGACGTCGAGCGTGCGGAACCGGAAGCGCGAGCGATCCTTCGTCGCGTCCCTGGTCGTCGTGATCGCAGCCCACTCGCCGTGGGTCGACAGCGTGCCGGCGACCAGGCGCTCGCCGTCGGAGAGGCAGCCCTTCTTGGTCGCCACGTACGGCTTCGCGAGCGTCACGTCGATCGCGCAGATCTGGTGCGCGCCCTCGTCGTTCGCGAGGAAGCGCACGGTGCCGGCGCGGCCCAGGACGAAGCCGTCGAGCGCGCCGCTCGTGCCCAAGATGCGGACCGCTGGCGTGCTGCCGTCGACCGGCGAGATGTAGAGCTCGTAGTTCCCGATCGGTGACTTCGGGAAGTGCCCGTTCATCATGCGGAACATGATCGAGGTGCCGTCGGGGGTCAGCCACGGCGCATACGACGCCTCGTTCGACAGGCGCTTGCCGATCACCGCGGCCTTCGACGTGTAGATGTAGTCGCCGACATTGAACGCGACGATCGAGCCACGCACCGCGATCCGGTTGCCGGCGCCGAGCGGGAACTGCGCGAGCACCGGGACGGCCGCGCGCAGATCGGCGGCGAGCTCCGGGGTGCCGAGCTGGATCTTGACGCCCGGCTTGACGCCGCCGCCGTCCGTCATCGTCTCGAGCGGCAGCTTCGAGATCGCCGGCAGCGTGACGTCGGCCTCGATCGCGCCGCCGTCGACCGCGACCACGTGATAGTGGAGGTCGCCGCCGCCGTTGACGAGCTCCTGCAGCAGCGCGTGCTTGCCATCGGTCGACAGGGCCTCGAGGTAAAAGCTGGCACGCTGCCGCGGCTCGGCGCGCGCGAGGAGGGAGCAGGCGAGACCCGCGACGACGATGCCGGTGCGCATGCCTCGGTCGTAGCGTGCGCGACCCCGGGTCGCTACAGGATCCGGCGCAGCGTCGGCGTGTCGATGTTCGCGCCCGACAGGATCACCGCGATCGTCTTGCCGGCCAGCTGCTCGGCGAGCGCGACCGCACCCGCGAAGCCGGCCGCGCCGGCGCCCTCGACGAGGTTGTGGGTGGCCTGGACGATCGTGCGGACCGCGGCGGCGATCGCGTCGTCGGGGACCGCGACGAAGCCGGCGAGCCCGTCGCGCAGCGGCTCCCAGGTGAGGTCGTAGGTCGAACGCGTCGCGAGGCCGTCGGCGAACGTGTCGGCGCTCGCCGTGGTCAGGCGCTGCCTGGCGTGCCACGAGTCGTGGATCGCGCTCGCGCCGGCGGCCTGGACGCCGTGCACGGCGACCTTCGGGGCGAGCTCGCGGGTCGCGACCAGCGCGCCGACCGCCTGCGAGCCACCGCCGACCGCGACGACGATCGCGTCGAGGCCGGGCCCGGCTTGCTCGAGCAGCTCGACCGTCAGCGTCGCGGCACCGGCGATCACGTGGGCGTCGTTCGTCGAGTGCGCCATCACGAGCCCGCGATCGCGCGCGAGGCCGACCGCGACCTCGACCGCGCTGTCGTAGTCGCGCCCGGCCTCGACGAGCTCGGCACCGTGACCGCGGATCGCCGCGTTCTTCTCGGGGTTGTTGCCGATCGGCACGCAGATCGTGACCGGCACGCCGAGCGCGGCCCCCGCCCACGCGAGACCGGCGCCGTGGTTGCCGCGGGTGGCCGCGACCACGCCGCGCGCACGCTGGTCGGCGGGCAGCGCGGTCATGAACGACATCGCGTTGCGCGCCTTGAAGGCGTTGGTCGGCTGGTGGTTCTCGTGCTTCACGAGCACGCGGATGCCGTGGCCGATCGCCGCATCGAGCTCGGCGTAGTGGCGGAGCGGGGTGACGGGCAGGTGAGGCGCGATGCGCGCGCGGGCGGCGAGGACGTCAGCGTAGGTAATCGGCCAGGTCACGGCGGATAGCAGACACGGAGGCGGCGCGTGGCACAATCGCTCCGGTGGAAGTCTTCTTCCTCATGATGGGCCTGTGGCTCGTCGTCGCGGTCGCGCTCGGCGTGCGCCGGCCGACGATGATGGGTGGCGGAGCCCTGCGCGAGCGGCTCGACGCGGTCTACGGCGAGGCGCACGAGTTCGCGCGGGTGTCGGCGGGTGCGTTCCCCGAGGCCGATCTCGCGTTCTACGATCGCGCCAAGGACCAGCTCGGCGAGCGCGGCTACCAGTGGATCGCCGACGTCGAGGACCTCACGATGACGCGGATCTATCCGGAGAACCGGACGTTCCTGCGGCTGTTCACCGACCGCGGCGGGATGATCCGTGCGAGCGCCTATCATCTCCATCCGCGCGGCGTCGTGGTGTCGCTGCTCCAGCTCGTCCAGCTGTTCCCGCGCCACCTCCACGTCGTCGAGCTGGTCAGCGAGGTCCGCGGTCAGTTCCTGGTCACCAGCAACACACACGGCATCGATCGGCTCGAGCCACCGCCCGAGGCCAAGATCGAGCGGCTCAAGCAGCAGACACCGCTCGCCGAGCTGGTCGCTCGCCACGAGGCGCGGATCACCGAGCTGGTCCGCGCGCACCCCGAGCGCCAGCCGACGACGTTCGAGTCGTTCGACGACCTCCTCGCCTCGATCGCGCGCGCGCACGTCGTGATGGCGCGCCATCGCCAGAAGGTCGGCGGCCTGTCGCGCGACGAGCTCGAGCGCCTGAAGGGTCGGCCGCTGTCCGCGTCCGAAGAAGCCTTCCTCCGCGAGGTCCAAGGCACGCCGACCGGCACGAAGCTGAATTGACGCCTCGAACCAGGTTCGAGGTGTCGCGAGCGTTCGCGAGCTCCGGACAATTGACTCAGTTAGCCGGGCAGACCGGGCCCGTGAACATGCCGGTGAACGTGCCCGCGCTGGTCTGCAGCGTGAAGTTGCCCGACATCACACCGGCCGACGCGTCGTCGAGCGTCATCGAGCCGCTGGTGAGCGTGTTGGTGCCGTAGGTCAGGACCGCCGACGGCAGCGTGTCGACCGTGCCGGCCACGGGGCGGAACGGGATCGGCGTGCCGGTCGGCAGCGTCGAGCCGTTCGCGAGGATGTCGAGCTCCATGTCGAGCACCTTGCCGTTCGGCGTGCAGCCGTCGATCGTCGACAGCGACACGGTCCAGGTCGCGATCGGCCCGCCGCCGTAGCTCGTGACCCCGGTGGTCACGTGCGACGTCGACACCCGCTCGGGGCCGTCGAACTTGGCGTACCCGGCCGGCGTGAGGTCGTTGTTGCAGCCGGCAAGGAGAACCACCAGGAGGGCGAGCCGCATCCTTCGACTAGAGCCGCGAACCCCGACGCTGTCAACGACCCTCTGAACGCATGATCAGACCGCTGTGCCATGGTAGCCGGGCGATGCGGCTGCTCCACACCTCCGACTGGCACCTCGGGCACACGCTCCGGGGGGAGGTGTCGCGCGAGTACGAGCACCAGGCGTTCCTCGACTGGCTGCTCGCGACCTGCGTGCGCGAGGTGCCCGACGTGGTGCTGATCACGGGCGACGTGTTCGACAGCGGCACGCCACCCGCGAGCGCCGAGCGCATGTGGTTCGAGATCCTCGCGAAGCTGCGCCGCGCGCTGCCCGCGGTCGACGTGATCGCGATCGCCGGCAACCACGACTCGCCGGCGCGGCTCGGCGCGGCGACGCCGATCTTGCGCGAGCTCGGGATCTCGGTGGTCGGCGGCCTGCCGCGGCTCGCGGGTGGCGCGATCGATCTCGACCGCGTGCTGATCCCGGTCGCCGGTGGGCGCGGCCTGGTCGCCGCGGTGCCGTTCCTGCGCCCGATCGATCTGCCGATCGATCCGGATCCGTTGACCGCGATCTACGCCGAGGTCGTGGCCGGTGCGCGCGCCCGCCGGCGGCCGGGTCAGGCGCTGATCGCGACCGGCCACCTCTATGTCGCCGGTGCCGACCCGAGCTACCTGAGCGAGCGCCGGGTCGCGATCGGAGGCCAGGAGTCCGCGCCGGCCCGGCTGTTCCCCGACGATCTCGACTACGTCGCGCTCGGTCACATGCACCGCGCGCAGCGGGTCGGCCGCGACACGATGCGCTACGCCGGGGCGCCCATCGCGCTGTCGCTC
Organism: Haliangiales bacterium; assembly: GCA_038321315.1. Classification (GTDB taxonomy): domain Bacteria; phylum Myxococcota_A; class Polyangia; order Haliangiales; family Haliangiaceae; genus JABFXX01. Next base: position 94,263 of record JBBQEX010000002.1, read on the forward strand.
GACGAGGGCAACTACAAGCATTCGGTCGTCATCGTCGAGTTCGGCGACGACGGGCGCGTCGAGTCGCACCGGCTGCTGCCGATCCCCCGCGCGGTCGAGATCCTGCGGATCGGGCCGGCGCCGCTCGCCGAGGTCGTCGCCGCGATCGCCGCGCTGCCCGACCAGCGCGAGGTCGGGCTCGATCCGACGCGACCGCTGCTCGAGGTCATCGTGATGCTCGCGCGCCCCGAGCCGCGCCTCCGCAACACGATCGAGCTCGCGCTCGACGGCAAGCGCGCGCGGCTGGTGCGGATCGGCGACCTGCCGACCGGCGACGGCAAGGCGCTCGCCGAGCACGGCCTCGCGCCGCGCCTCGCCGAGCTCGATCCGCGCGACGTGTTTTCGCGCTGCTGGGCCAAGGATCACGTCGAGCCGCCGAGCGCGGCGGTGCTTGCCGGCTTCGAGCGCCTGCTGCTCGAGCTCGACACGGAGCTGTCGTGAAGATCCTCGCGATCCGCGGCGCGAACCTCGCCAGCCTCGACGGCGAGTTCGAGATCGATCTCGCGAACGGCTCGCTCGGCGGCGCCGGCGTGTTCGCGATCGTCGGGCCGACCGGCGCCGGCAAGAGCACGCTGCTCGACGCGATCTGCGTCGCGCTGTTCGATCGCACGCCGCGGTTGACCAATCGCAGCACGGTCGTCGTCGGGCGCGACGCCGACGACCCGGCCGCGCTCGGCGCCCAGGACGTCCGCACGATCCTCCGGCGCGGGGCGGCCGCGGGCTACGCCGAGGTCGACTTCGAGAGTGGCGATCTGCGGCGCTATCGCGCGCGATGGTCGGTGCGGCGGGCGCGCGATCGCAGCGACGGCAACCTCCAGGCGCAGCAGATCACGCTGACCGCGATCGCCGACGGCGAGCGGTTCGGCGGCACGCGCACCGAGACGCTCGACGCGATCCACGACCGGCTCGGCCTGACGTTCGACCAGTTCCGGCGCTCGGCGCTGCTCGCACAGGGCGAGTTCGCGGCGTTCCTGCGGGCCGACGGCCGCGATCGCAGCGAGCTGCTCGAGCGCATGACCGGTACCGAGATCTACACCCGGCTGTCGATCGCGGCGCACGTCAAGGCCGGGCTCGCCGATCAGCGCGCGCGCGAGGGTCGCGCCACGCTGCTCGCGATCCCGGTGCTCGCCGACGACGCGCGCGCGGTGCTCGAGACCGACCACGCGGCCGCCATCCACGGCGCGCAGGCGGCGCGCGCGACCCACTTGACCACCGAGGCGGTCGCGCGCTGGGTGGTCGAGGGCGTCGAGCGGGTCCGGGCGCGCGATGCCGCGCTTGTCGAGCACGCGCGCGCGGTCGGCGCGGTCGCGGCGGCCGAGCCGGCACGCCGCGAGCTCGCGCAGCGCAAGCACGCCGAGCGGCTGCGGCCGGCGTGGGAGCTGGTCGACGGGATCGGCCGCCGCGTCGAGGCGGTCCGCGGCGAGCTCGCGAGCGCGGTCGACGGCGGCGCGCGCGCGGCGGCGGCGCTCCACGAGGTCGGCGTGCGGCGCGCCCAGGTCGGCGAGCTCCACGCGCCGGTCCGCGCGGCGCGGATCGCGGTCGGCCTCGTCGAGCGGACGCGCGAGCGCGGCCTCGCGGCGGCGGCGTTGATCGATGCCGCCGCCGATGCCGACTGGCTGGTCGCGCGGCAGTCGCTCGCACCCGAGATCGCCGCGTGGGCCGATCTCGACCCGAAGTTCGCGCAGCGCGCCGCGATCGCGGACCAGATCGCGGCGCTCGCGGGTAGCGTGCGCGGCCACGACGATCAGCGCGCGCGGCTGATCCGCGGCAAGGCGACGCACGTCACCGATCAGCAGGCCGCGACCGCCAAGCTCGCCGAGGTCAAGGTGCGCGCGGGAAGCTTCAAGCAGCGCCGCGGGATCTCGCTCGACGACGCGCGCCGCGCCGAGGACGAGGCGCGCAACCGGCTCGCCGACGCCGACCGGCTGGTCGCGATCGCGTTCGGTGCGCGCAACGCGACCGCCGTGCAGCGCGAGCTCGAGCGCCAGATCGCCGAGGTCGAGGTCACGGAGCGCACCGATGCCACCCAGCACACGATCGTGGTGGCCGCGCAGGCGACGTCGGCGATCGTGAAGCTCGAGCGCGCGCGAGTCGTCGACGAGCTGCGCCGCGCCGCTGGCCATGCCCACGCGCGAGCCGAGCTGGTCGACGGCGAGCCGTGCCCGCTGTGTGGCTCGCCCGAGCACCCGTGGCACGATCGCGGCGCGCTCGACGACGTGATCCGCGATGCCGAGGCGCGGCTCGCCGAGGTCGTCGCCGCGCTGGACGCGCAGACCCACACGCGCGCGCAGCTCGAGGCGCGCGCGCAGGCCCACGGCCGCGAGCGCGCCCGCTTGCTCGCCCATCGCGAGACCGCGATGCAGACCGCGGCGGATGCGGTGCCGGTGTGGCGCGAACAGCTCGGCGCGCTCCACGAGCTCGCGTTCGAGCTCGATCCGGCGTCGCACGACGCGGAGCGCCTCGCGGCGACGCGCGAGACCGCGGCGCGCAAGCAGCTCGAGGACGCGCGCGCGATCCGCGAGCAGGTCGCGGCGGCGGTCAAGGCCGCGGCCGACGTCCAGGCCGAGGTCCAGCTGTGGCAGGCGAACCTCGAGCAGAGCGTCGCGCAGCTCGCCGAGCTCGACCGCCGGATCGGCGAGCTCGACGTCGTGATCGAGCGCGTGCGCGGCGAGCGGGTCGGTCGCGTCGAGCGCCACGCCGAGCTGGCCACCGAGCTCGACGCCGCGGTCGCGCGCTGGCTCGCCGCGCTGCCCGATCGCGCGGCGTGGGCGCAGCGGATCGGCCTCGGCGCGGTCGGCGAGGCGTCGACGACCCCGAGCGGCAAGCGCAACACGCGGTTCGCGCGTGGCTCGCTGCACCCCGGCACGCAGCCGGCGAACACGACGGATCCGGACGATCCCGAGCTCGGCCCACGGCTCGATCGCGCGCGCGTCGCGCTCAGCGAGCTCGCGACCGCGTGGCGCACGCGCTGCGAGCGTGTCGCCGATGCGGATGCCGCCCTCGCGATCGCGATCGCGGAGCTCGATCGCGAGGCCGCGGCGACCGAGCGCGCCGTTGCCGAGCACGCCGTGCGCCGCAGCGATGCCGAGCGCCGCGCCGCCGAGCTCGCGCGCGAGCACGCCGAGGCGACCGCCAAGCTCGCCGACGCCCGCGCCGCGGCCGGGTTCACCGGGGTCGGAATGGCGTCGATCGACGCGCTGCTCGCCGATCGCGCACGGGTCGACACGCTCGCCACCGAGCTCGCCGAGCTCGAGCGCGCGGTCGATCAGGCGAGCGCGCTGGCGGGCGAGCGCAACCGGCTGGTCGCCGAGCACGCCGCCGCCCAGCCCGCGGCGACCGACACGCCGCTCGATGCGACGAGCGCGCAGCGCTGGGCCACGTGGCTCGAGGCGAGCGCCGCGGCGGTGGTCGCGGCCGAGGATCGCCGGGCCCAGCTCAACGCCGAGTTGCTCGCCGACCGCGCCGCGCACGAGCGCCGGGCCGCGGTCGAGGCGATGCTGCGCGACGCCGAGCGCGCCGACGAGGTCGACCGGATCCTCGGGGAGGTGATCGGCTCGCACGACGGCAAGCTGTTCCGCAGCTTCGCGCAGAGCCTCACGCTCGACGGCTTGCTCGCGGTCGCCAACTCGCACCTCGAGGAGCTCGCGCCGCGCTACCAGCTCGAGCGCGTGCCGCGGCACGACCTCGAGCTCCAGGTCATCGATCGCGACCTCGGCAGCGAGCGGCGCTCGGTGCAGAGCCTGTCGGGTGGCGAGTCGTTCCTCGTCTCCCTCGCGCTCGCGCTCGGGCTGTCGTCGATGTCGGCGCACGACGTCCGCGTCCGGACCCTGCTCATCGATGAAGGGTTCGGCTCGCTCGACCCGGCGACCCTCGACGGCGCGCTCGCCGTCCTCGATCGCCTGCAGGCGACCGGCTGTCAGGTCGGGGTGATCTCGCACGTGCCGGCCCTGGTCGAGCGCGTCGGCGCGCACGTGCGAGTCAGTCCGCGCGGTGGCGGACGCAGCACCGTGATCGTCGCTGATTAGATCGGACGAACGTTCTCGGCGCGCGGGCCCTTGGCGCTCTGGCCCTCCTCGTACGCGACCTTCTGGCCCTCACGGAGATCCTCGTAGCGGACGCCCTCCACCGAGGACATGTGGAAGAACAGATCGGTGCCCGAGCTGTTCGAGATGAAGCCAAAACCCTTGTCGGTGAGACGCTTGATCGTACCTTCGGACATCGTCGTAACTCCTGTACTTCTATCGTGAATGTGACTTGCTCGAATGTTCGAGCGGCGATTTGAATGCCGCGAAATCGAATCCTTGTCGAGATCCCGAAGCGACTTTTGCCGTGACACCATCTGGCCGATGCCGCGCATGACCGCCGAACAGATCGATGCCTTCATGATCGAGGTCGGCTTCGAGCCGGCGCGGGCGATCGCCCGGATCGAGGCGATCGGCGAGCGCACGATCACGATGCGGATGCCGTTTCGCAGCGACACCGTGCGACCGGGCGGCACGCTGTCGGGGCCATCGCTGATGGCGCTCGCGGACGTCGCGGCCTACTACCTGATCCTCGCGATGCAGGGGCCGCTCGCGCTCGCGGTGACCTCGAACCTCACGATCAGCTTCTTGTCGAAGCCGGCGCAGGCCGACGTGATCGCCGAGGCCCGCATGTTGAAGCTCGGCAAGAAGCTCGCGGTGATCGCGATCGAGATGCGCTCGGACACCGCGCCGGACCTCGTCGCCCACGCGACCGCGACCTACGCGCTGCCGTCGCCGAGCTCAGCGCGAGGCGAGGGCCGCGAGCGCCTCGCCGGTGACGCGCTGGACGGTCCACTCACCCTGCGGCCGGGCGCCGAGCGCGGCGTAGAACCGGAGCGCGGGCTCGTTCCAGTCGAGCACCGACCACTCGAACCGGCCGTAGTCGCGCGCGACGCACAGCTTCGCGAGGTGGATCATCAGCGAGAGCCCGACGCCCTTGCCGCGCGCGGCGGGCCGCACGAACAGATCCTCGAGGTAGAGCCCCGGCCGGGCGAGGAACGTCGAGTAGCTCGTGAAGAACAGCGCGAAGCCGACCGGCGCGCCATCGACCTCGGCGATCGCGACCTCGGCAGCCGGGCGCGGCCCGAACAGCGTCGCGGCGAGCGAGGCCTCGGTGGCGACGACCTCGTGCGCGAGGCGCTCGTACTCCGCGAGATCGCGGATGAAGCCGAGGATGGTGGCGCAATCGTCGACGGTGGCGGTGCGGATCATGCGAGGCGCTCCAGGACGGCGTTGAAGTCGGGCGGCAGCGGTGACGCGAGCGCGACCCACGCGCCGGTCACGGGATGTTCGAAGCCGAGCGTCGCGGCGTGCAGCATCATGCGCGACGAGGTCAACAGCGAGCCACGATAGTCGCGGATGTAGACCTCCTCGCCGACCAGCGGGTGGCCGGCCTCGCTCAGGTGGATCCGGATCTGGTGCGTCTTGCCGGTCTCGAGCTGGACCTCGCACAAGGTCGCGTGGCGCAGCGCGCGCACCGCGGTGACATGGGTGACGGCGCGCTTGCCCTCGCCCGCGCTCGACGAGCCACGCAGGCCGTCGCCGCGATCGGTGACCAGGTACGACTCGATCCGCCGCGACGTCATGGTGCCGTGCGCGACGCAGAAGTACGTCCGCTGCATCGTGTGCGCGCGCAGCTGCGCCGCCATGCCTTGCTCGGCGCGCTTGGTCTTGGCGAACGCGAGCAGGCCCGAGGTCGCGCGATCGATGCGGTGGACGACGTGGAGCGGCACGCTGGTCGCCTGCTTGCCGAGCCGCCGCCACGCGCCGCGGATCAGATCCATCGCGGTGCCGGTCTCGCGGTCCTCGTAGGGCACGCTGTTGACGTCGACCGGCTTGTCGATCACGACGACGTGCGCGTCGTCGTAGACCAGCACGCCCTCGCGCTCGGGATCCACCGGTCGCCGCGCGCCCATGCGCAGCTCGACCGCCTCGCCGCCGGCGAGCCGATGCGCGATGTCGGTGACGCAGGTGCCGTCGACGAACACCTTCCCGGTCGTCACGTGGCGCTTCGCGACGGTCCACGCGACATCGGCGCGCTCCTTGACGAACGCGGACACCGTGACTCCGCCCGGCGGGGCGATCCAGCTCATGACGGCCGCACCGTATCTGATCTGATACAACGGCGGCATGGACCGCACGCTGTTCGACACCGAGCACGATCAATTCCGCACGGCCTTCCGCGGCTTCCTCGACCGCGAGGTCCGGCCGAACCAGGAGCGCTGGCGCGAGCAGGGTCAGGTCGACCGCGAGATCTGGAAGAAGGCGGGCGCGCAGGGGTTCCTGTGCCCGTGGCTCGAGGACAAGTACGGTGGCTCGGGCGGCGACTTCCGGCACTCGGTCATCGTGATGGAGGAGCTCGCGCGCGCGTACGAGAGCGGCTTCGCGATGGCGCTGCACTCGGACATCATCGCGCCGTACATCCACTCGTTCGGGACCGAGGAGCAGAAGCAGAAGTGGCTGCCCGGCATGGCGTCGGGCGAGCTGGTCAGCGCGCTCGCGATGACCGAGCCCGGCACCGGCTCCGACGTCGCCGCGATCGCGACGTTCGCCCGCACCGACGGCGACCACTACGTGATCAACGGCAGCAAGACGTTCATCTCGAACGGCCAGCTGTGCGATCTCGTCGTCGTCGCGGTCAAGACCGACGCGGACCCCGCGAACGCGCACAAGGGCATCTCGCTCGTCGTCGTCGAAGCGAACCGCCCGGGGTTCCAGCGCGGCAAGCGGCTCCACAAGATGGGCATGGCATCGCAGGACACCTCGGAGATGTTCTTCGAGGACTGCCGCGTGCCGGTGTCGAACCGGCTCGGGGCGGAGGGCGCCGGCTTCATGATGCTGATGCAGAAGCTCCAGCAGGAGCGGCTGTGCGTCGCGATCGGCGCGCAGGGCGCGAGCGAGCAGGTGCTCGCCGACACGATCGCGTACACCAAGGAGCGCAAGGCGTTCGGCAAGCCGATCTCGAAGTTCCAGAACACGCAGTTCAAGCTGGTCGAGTGCCTCACCAAGGTCGAGGTCGGTCGCGCGTACCTCGACAAGGTGATCGCCGAGCACATCGCCGGCAAGTACCTCGTCACCGAGTGCTCGATCGCGAAGTTCTGGCTGACCGACACCGGCCAGGAGATCGTCGACACCTGCCTGCAGTTCTTCGGCGGCTACGGCTACATGCTCGAGTACCCGGTCGCGCGCGCGTTCATGGATGCGCGCGTCCAGCGGATCTACGCCGGCACGAACGAGATCATGAAGGTCATCGTCGCCAAGCAACTCGGCCTGTAGTGGCAGTCGCGCCGGCCGGTCGTCGTCATCGTCACGGCGAGCACGCTGCCGGAGCTGCCGTTCGAGGCGCTGCTCGCGAGCCCCGACACGACGCCGGCGTCGCTCGAGGATCAGCTGCAGCGCTGGTCGCACGAGAAGCCCGGGATGATCGCGGAGGCACTGTTCCTCTACCCGCGGATCCGGATCTTCGCCGGCTGGTTCCGCCGCAGCGTCGTGTTCACCAAGAAGGCCGACGGCTACGACTGGAAGCCCGAGGGCATCCGTCCGACGAAGGCCGAGCTCCCCGCGTTCATCGAGCTCCTGCGGGTCATCCGGGCCTCGAGCTGAAGTAGCATCGGTGCCCATGCGCACCGCGGTCATCGATATCGGCACGAACACGCTGCTGCTGTTGATCGTCGAGCGCACCGCGCAGGGCCTCGTGCCGCTCGTCGACCTGTGTCGGTTCGGCAAGCTCGGCCGCGGGCTCGACAAGACCAAGCAGCTGCACCCGGAGTCGATCGCGGCCAGCCTCGAGATCTGCCGCGAGTATCGCCGCGTGATGGACGAGCATGGCGTGACCCGCGTGCTGCCGATCGCGACCCAGGCGGCGCGCGAGGCGACCAACGCGAAGGACTTCGTCGGGCCGGCGGAGCAGATCCTCGGCGCGCCGATCGAGATCATCGCCGGGCAGCGCGAGGCCGAACTCGCGTTCGCCTCGGTCACCCACACGTTCCCCGAGCTCGCCGGGTCGGCGTACGTCGTCGTCGACGTCGGCGGTGGCTCGACCGAGTTCATCGCGACGACCGATGGCAAGTCGATCGCGTTCGCGCGCTCGATCCCGATCGGCGCGCGCCGGCTGACCGAGCGCCACCTCGCGAGCGATCCGCCGACCGCCGCCGAGCTCGCGGCGTGTAACGCTGACATCGATCGCCAGCTCGCCGAGCTCGCGCTCCCGACCGGCGTACCGATCATCGGCACCGCGGGCACCGCGACGACGATCGCGTCGATCGAGCTCGGGCTCGTGGCGTACGATCCGGTACGGGTCACCGGGCTCCGCATCGCGCCCGCCGCGATCGACGCCCAGCTCGCGCGGCTCGCGACCACCCCGGTCGCCGCGCGCCACGCGATCGCGGGCCTGCCGGCCGAGCGCGCCGACGTGATCGTCGCCGGGATCGCGATCTACGCGCGCGCGCTGCACCGGATCGGTGCGCCCACGTTCATCACCTGCGATCGTGGGATCCGGTGGGGCGTCGCGTACACCACCTGATCCTCGTCGCGCTCGTCGGATGCGGCCGCGTCGGGTTCGACACTGGAATCGGCGACGGGCCAACGACGTGCACGCCGAGGCTCGTCGATCCCTTCGATGCGAGCAGCGGCCTCTTGTGGACGTCGTTTCAGGACCCCGCGATCACGCTCGTGCAGCGCGGCGGGACGCTCGAGATCGACCTCGCCGATCAGGCGCGCGCCTACGGCGGCGTCCAGCTCACCGGCACGATCGATCTCACCGGGCTCGGGTTCCAGGTCGAGACGCTCGAGGTCCCCGATCAGACCACGCACGCCGAGATGTTCCTCGAGCTCCACGACGACACCTGGCGCACCGCGCTCGGCGTTGCCAACGGCCAGTTGCTCGCGATCGAGGAGCGCAACGATCACTCGATGACGAGCTCGGCCGGGATGACCTACGAGCCGACGGCGGACCGCCTGTGGCGGATCGAGCTCCTCGGCAGCGAGATCGGGTTCGCGACGTCGTCCGATGGCGCGGTGTGGCGCCAACCGACAACGCTCGCGAACCGCCTCGATCCGACGAACATCACCGTCGTGATGTACGCGGGGACCTATGACCTGCAGCCCCTGCCGGGCGTGGCGCGGTTCGCGCGCGCGCACACCTCCGACTGTCCGTGAGATCGGGGCATTCGGGGACCTGCAACTGACGTGTGCACGGCACGTGTGGTCGTACATTCACGCTGATCATTCGAGCCACCCGCTCAAATCGCTTCGGTGACGCGGCACGCCCGATGCACTATGGTTCACCCATGCGGAACGCCCTCCTCGCGATCACGTTACTCGGCTCGTTGGTCTCGGCCGACGCTGCCGAAGCGCGCGGCAGCCATGGTGGCGGCGGCGGGCACAGCGGCGGCGGCGGCCACAGCAGCGGCGGCGGTGGCCACAGCAGTGGTGGTGGCGGCTTCCACTCGAGCGGTGGTGGCGGCGGTTTCCACTCGAGTGGTGGCAGTCATGTCCAGGCGCCGCACTTCGGTGGCGGAGCGCGGGTCGGTAACGGCGGCGGCTTCGTCAATCGCGGCCCCGTCGGCCCGATGAATCGCGGCCCGGTGAATCGCGGCCCGATCGTGAACCGCGGGAACTACGTGAACCACAACGGTGGCGGTCGCGTCGCGATCGACCACCGCATGCCGACCGGAGGCAACCACGGCGGCGGCAACTACACCGTGCGCGATCATCGCGGCGGTGGTGGCGTCGTCGCGCACGGCGGCGGCTCTGGTCGTGGCTCGTACGGCGGTCATCCGTTCTATTACGGCGACCACGGCTACCAGGGCTACGCCCACGGCTATCGCTGGGGCTATCACAGCTTCTGGCGCAACAGCCTCCTCATCTGGGACTGGGGCTACTACTACGACCCGTACTTCGAGGGTTCGCTGTACTACTTCGACGACGGCTACGCGCCCGACAACGTCGCGCCGCAGCCGAGCTACGCGCCCGACGAGGCGCCGGCCGACGACCAGCAGCCGTACGACGATCAGGCGGACCAGCCGGCCTACGACGATCAGGCGCAGCCGCAGGACGATCAGGCGCAGCCGCAGGATCCGTACGCCAACTACGAGGCCGGCCCGGGTGCCCCGGGCAACACTCCGACGCGCTGAGCTTCAGCCGTGGAGCGCGGGGCCGAGGTGATACAGCATCAAGTAGACGAGGACGCCGGTCACCGAGACGTACATCCAGATCGGCCACGTCAGCTTGACGATCTTCTTGTGCGCGATGAAGTCCTTGCGGAACGCGCGGCGCAGCGCGGTGATCACGAGCGGCACGAGCACGAGCGCGAGCACCATGTGGGACATCAGCATGGCGAGGTAGAAGTACTTGTCCCAGCCGGTCCCCGGGTACTTGTGCGCGCCGGTCGTCGCGAACCGGATCAGGTACGAGACCAGGAACACCGACGACGCGGTGAACGCGGTGAGCATGCGCTTGCGGTGCAGCTCGGTGTCGCCGCGCGCGATCGCGACGCGGCCGAGCACCAGGAAGATGAAGCAGGTGAGGTTGAGGGCGGCGTTGATCGCGGGGTGCAGCTGCCCCCAGGTCACGAGAACACCATCACCGAGAACAGCACGGGGAGGTACACGATCGAGGCGAGGAACACGTTGCGCGCCCACTTCGCGTCGCCGGTGCGCACGCCCGAGAAGCCCTGCACGAGCACGAACGCGCCGAGCACGATCGCGGTCGTCAGGTAGATGGCGTTGGTGACGTAGAACGCGACGAGCAGGCTGACGGCGACCTGCACGACGAGGTAGAGCGCGATCTGCAGGCGCGCGGCGGCGACGCCGTGCGTGCCGGGCAACGTCTTTAGGCCGGCGGCGTCGTAGTCCTTCTGGCGATACAGCGCGATCGCGTGGAAGTGCGGGACCTGCCAGAAGAACAGCACGCCGAACACCGCGAGGCCGGCGAGCTCGATCCGCCCGGTGGCGGCGGTCCAGCCCATGAGCGCGGGCATCGCGCCGGGAATGCCGCCGACCCAGACGGCCCAGTGCGACCGCTGCTTCATCGGTGTGTAGATGCCGACGTAGAGGATCAACGCGAGCAGGCCGAGCCCGGCGGTGACCGGGTTGACCATCGCGAGCGCGGGCACCGCGAGCGTGCCCTGGATCGCGCCGAACACGAGGGCGGTCCTGGCGTCGAGCCGGCCGCGCGGGAGCGGGCGCTCGCGGGTGCGTGCCATCAGGCAGTCGACGTCGCGCTCGAGGAACATGTTGAGCGTGTTCGCCGCGCCGACGATCAGCGCGGTGCCGATCATCAACCACGCGGCGGTCACCGCGGACGCGCGACCCGGGGCGAGCGAGAGCGCGCCGGCGGCGGTGAGCAACGACATCACCATGATGCGCGGCTTGACCAGCGCGACGAGGTCGAGCGCCTTGCGACGAAGGACGAGCGCGGTCACGACATCACCATCTTGCGAAGCGGGCTGGTCTCGGTCGCCGCGGCGGACGCGCCGGCGACGCGCTTGCCGGTCATCAGCCAGGCCGACATCCACAGCGCCCACAGGCTCGCAGCCCCGGCGAAGTGAGCGACCGCGAGCGGGACCGCACGCAGCGTCAGGACGGTGAAGATGCCGAGCGTGATCTGCACGAGGACGAGGACCGGCGCGATCACCGCGAGCACGCGCAGCGTCGACCACGACCGCGCGTGGCGATACACGTTGATCGACGCGACGATCGTGACGACCGCGACGACGCAGCCGAACAGGCGATGGAGCATGTGGAGCTGCTGGATCGCGGTGTCGGGCCAGATCGTGCCGTCGAGCATGCAGGTCGGCATCCCGATGCAGACCAGCGCGGCGCCGAGGTGGCGGACGAGCGCGCCGAGCACGAGCTGGCAGAACACCGCGACGACCGCAACGAAGATCCACTTGCGCGCACCACCGAGCTCGGAGCGCTGGCGGTCGTGCTGCTGGAGCTCGATCACGCTCGGGGCCGGGCGCGTGCGGAACGCGGTGTAGATCAGCGTCGCGAAGTAGCTCATGCCGAGCGCCAGATGGCCGGTCGAGACGAACCACGGCAGCTTGTAGGCGACGGTGATGGCGCCGAGCATGCCCTGCGCGATCACGAGGCCGATCAGCAAGAAGCCGAGCGCGCGGAGCTTGCCGCGGCGCTTCCACAGCGTCGCGGTCAGCGCGATCTGGAGCAGGCCGACCGACATCGCGAACAGCCGGTGCCCGTGCTCGTAGAACACGCCGCCGGTCATCGCCGGGAACAGCTTGCCGTTGCACACGAACGTCGGCTCGAGGCAGGCGAGCGACGAGCCGGTCGGGTTGACCGTCCCGCCGATGACGAGCAGGCAGAACGTCGCGACCGCGGCGGCCTTGGCCAGCTTGTGCTCGATATCGAGCGGCGCCAGCACCCGGAGGACCAGGGCGGCGAGCACGACTCCGAGCGCGATGACGGCGTAGCTCATGACAACCGGCGTGACCGCTGGGTACCACAAGTCATCGAGATCCACCCAGCGACGAACGGTCGCGTCTCCATCGCCCGGGTGCGTTAATCATTTCATCGGGTTAACCGCAGGCTGAAGGTTGCCCCGATCCGGACCGGCAACGTACGATTCCCGGGCAGGTGACGGACTCCTGGGCCGAAACGACGTCGATCGGCACCCTCCGATCCGAGGACCTCGCGAAGGCTGGCCACGCCTTTCGGTACAACCGGTATCTCTACCGGACGACCGGGACGCACATCGCCAACGGCGGCATGGGCACGGTCTACGAGCTCGAGCGGCGCGACGACGAGACCGGCGTGGTCGAGGCCATCGTCGGCAAGGTGTTCCACTCGAACTACCTCTACCAGCTGCGCACCGACGAGGTGACCCGGCGCGATCACCACAACAACCTCGCGGCGATGGCGCGGATCGCGGCGATCGAGCACCCGAACATCCTGCCGACGTACGTGTCGGCCCCGATCGCCGACAACTACCTGTTCGTCACGCCGCGCATGGGCACGACGCTGCTCGAGGCGATCACCAAGAACAACCTGACGCCCCGCGCGCGCACCAAGCTGCTGGTCCAGGCGCTCGACGGGCTCGCCACGCTGCACGCGGCGCGCATCATCCACCGCGACTTCACGCTGCGGAACATCCTGGTCGACGCCGGAGCCAACGTCGCCTACGTGTTCGACTTCGACCTCGCGATGTCGCTCGACGATATCGGCAGCCAGACCTACCGCTCCTACTACAAGGGCCGGGTGTTCGGCGCGCCGGGCTGGTCGGTCGCACCCGAGACGATCGATCAGAACCTGATGGACTGCTCGATCACGACCGCGCTCGATGTCTACGCGATCGGCGGCGCGATCCACGGCCTGTTCACCGATCAGCTGCTGTACGGCACCGCCGACGATATGTGGGCGCTGCTGATCCGGATCGCCGAGGGCGTCGTCGTCGGTGGCAAGAGCAAGGTGCACTATCCCGACGCGTTCCCGCCGCAGCTCAAGAGCGTGATCGAGGGCTGCCTCGAGCGCGATCCGGCACAGCGATTCCCGTCGGTCGTGGCCGTCGTGCAGGAGCTCAGGATCCTGCTGCGCGACCTCGCCGACGAGACCCCGCGCATCCCGCGCAAGAAGACCGAGCTGCCGGTCGACACGAAGCGCAGCGACTTCGCGGCCTCGACCGATCCGTCGATCACGCCCGACACGATCTCGCACGCCGAGCGCGCGGTCGCCGACTGGGGCTACAACGTCGAGAGCGGGCTCGGTCGCGTGCGCGGCCATCCGATCTTCCTGGCGTATCCGCGCGAGGACCTGATCGCGGCGGGCACGTTCCCCGACGCCAACATCTTCCCGAAGCTCGTCACCGTGATCGATCTGACGAAGCTCGAGGATCCGCGTCTGTTCGTCGAGAACTGGCAGCAACACTTCTGGCCGATCCTGAAGCGCGTGCGCACCGGCCTCCTGACGTCGCTGCACAAGGTGATCTACGACGCGAACACCAGCTCGCTGCTGCTGTTCACCGAGTACGTCGACGAGCCGAGGTTCGGCGACAAGATCGCCGAGGCCGACCTCAACGTCGATGGCGCGCTCGCGCTCGGCTTCCTCGTGATCCGCCAGGTCGCCGCGCTCCACGAGCACGGGATGGCGCACAACAACATCTCGCCCAACGCGCTGCTGTTCAAGGGCTCGCCGGCGACCCGCATGGTCGCGCCCGCGATGATCGGGCTCGTCGAGCCCGCGATGGGCCTCGAGGCGATGGCCGGCGACTGTCGCCAGCTCGCCGGCATGATCCTCACGTGGCTCAAGCCGAGCCGCGTCGCGTCGCTGAACGTCCGGATCAAGCCGATGTTCGACGCGCTGCGCGCCAAGCTCAACGCGTGGGCGTTCGACAAGACGCAGCGGACGCCGAGCGTCGACGAGTTGATGGCGCTGATCAGCGACGCGCTCGCGCTCGTCGACTTCAACTTCTCGGTGCTCCGCGACTCCGGCGGCGATCTCCAGGAGTACGCGCTGCTGCTCATCTCGCTGCGCCTGTTCCACGTGCTGTGGCCGACCGCGACGATGACCGCGTCGCGCGCGTCGCGGCCGGTCCTCGAGCGCTGATGGTCCGGCTATCCGTCGCGGTCGCGGCCGTCGCCGTGCTCGCCGCGGCCTTCGCGATCGCGTTTCGCGCCGCCCTCCAGCTGGTGATCCACGCACTCGGCGCGAGCGACATCGTCACCGCGATCGGTGCGGCCCCGCTGTGGGAGCGCATCGTGTTGCCGACGGCCGGCGGCCTGCTCGCCGGTTTCGTGGTCTACGCGATGCGGCGGCAGCGCGGCACGAGCGGCGTCGGCTTCGTGATGGAGGCGATCGTCCTCGGTCGCGTGCGCGTGCCGCTCGTGCGCAGCGCGCTGCAGGCGCTCGCGTCGTGGTTCGCGATCGCGGGTGGGAACTCCCTCGGTCGTGAGGGGCCGCTGATCCAGGCCGGCGCGGCGCTCGGCGAGGGCGCGCGGATCGCGTTCAAGCTCGATGACGAACGCGCGCGCCTCGTGCTCGCTGCCGGCGTCGCCGCCGGGTTCGCGTCGGCCTACAACGCGCCGATCGCGGCGTGCCTGTTCGTCGTCGAGATCGTGACCGGCGTGCTGATGCTCGAGGCGATCGTGCCGATCCTGTTCGCGAGCGTGATCGCGACGGTCATGCTGCGCGTCAGCGTCGGCGACACGCCGCTCTACGGCGTGCGTGCGTTCGGGTACCACGACCTCGAGCTGGTCGCGTTCGCCGGGCTCGGCATCCTGATCGCGCCGATCGGCGTCGGGTTCCTGCGCTTGCTCGGGCTCGTCGAGCGCCTGTGGAAGGCGGTCCCGGGGCCGGTCTGGATGCGCACCGCGCTCGGCGGCCTCACGTGCGGCCTCGCGATGTGCGCGGTGCCCGCGGTGGCCGGCAACGGCTTCGAGCCGCTGAAGGAGCTGCTCGACGGCAAGCTCGCGATCGCGGCCGTCATCTGGCTGCTGGTCGCCAAGCCGCTCGCCACCGCCAGCGCGGTCGGCGCCGGCAACCCCGGCGGCGTGTTCACACCGACGCTGCTCGTCGGGGGCCTCGTCGGAACGCTGTACGCGCTCGGGCTGCACGCGGTGTTCGGCGACGCGATCTCGCAGCCGGGGACCTACGCGCTGGTCGGGCTCGCGGTCGCGCTCGCGGCGACCACGCACGCGCCGATGACCGCCGCGATCCTCGCGTGCGAGCTGTCCGGAGACTACGCGCTCGCGCTGCCGCTGCTGCTGGCGTGCGCGATCGGCGCCGGGCTCGCGCGCCGGCTGTACATCGACTCGGTCTACACCGCGGAGCTCACGCGCCGCGGCCTGCGCTGGCGCCTCACGCTGGACGGCCGGCGGGTCGTGGAGAACCAGGCGCAGGGCGTCGATGTCGTCTGACTACATGACGTGGAACGTCGACGACGTCACCCGCGTCGTCGCGAACGGATAGCCGATCGTCGCGAAGTCGCCGCTCGTGACGCCCGGCAGGCCGGCGATCGCGCGGATGCTGATCGCGTAGGTCCGCGACGGGTCGCTTGGCAACCGCGCAGCCGAGAGCACCGCGCGGCGCTCGCGCGTGTAGATGGTGGCGACCACGCGCGCGAAGTCGACATCGTAGACCGCGACCTCGTAGGCATCGACCGCGCCATCGCTCGCGATCTCCCAGGTCAGATCTTGCGAGAACGCGACCGTCAGGTTGTCGCGGTCGAGCGCGACCCCGCCGAGCGAAGGCAGGCTCGGGAGCGCGACCTCGGTCGTGCCGAACGTGTAGCTCGCGCACGCTGCGAGTGGATCGGCCACCTCGTTGACGACGAAGCTGAAGCCATCGCCGAGCGCGGGATCGCTCGGCGTGATGATGGAACCGGCGAGGCGGAGCAAGACGGCGTGGTCGAGCAGGTTGGCGTAGGCCAACCGCAGCGGTCCGTCGGAGCTCGCGGCGATTCGCGCGAGGCATGGCCCGGCCTCCGCGGCGAGCGCCGGCGCCGGCGACGCGATCGCCTCGAACGTGCCGGCCACGGTCGGGAACTCGTCGTGGTTCGGGAGCTGGTCGAAGCGCGCCAGCTCGCGTCCGATGATCGCCTCGGTCGTCGCGCAGCGATCGAGCGCGCGGCTCGTTCCGTCGATCGGGATCGTGACCTCGGCGCCGTCGACGATGCCGGTCGCGGCGGCGTGGCCGACCCAGTCGTAAGCGTAGGTCGCGTCGTCTGGATCCGGGCGGCCAAGCAGGTAGATCCGATCGCCGACCCCGGGCAACCGTGGCTCGGTGTCGGCGAACGGCACCACCGTGGCCAACGAGATCATCGTGTACGTGGTGGCCGAGCTCTGCCAGGTCCCGGTGAACACCGGCGTGAACGCCTCCCTCGGCAGCGGGGTGATCGGCGCGAGATCGACGTACGTCCCGGCCGCGGGAGCCTTCGCATCGGGGTGCCCGAACACCGGAAACGGGAGCGTGAAGGTCGCGTCGCCGGTGACCTCGGCCTGGACCTCGAGGTCGGCGAAGCTGGCCGCGAGCCGCGCGCCGATCGGTGCCGCGAACACGATCCTGCCGTCGGCGTCGAGCGAGACGTCGACTGGCGCGCCGTCGACCCGGACGCGCACCGAGCCCGAGCCGGGCGCGAACGGCACGACCTCGGTCGTCGGCGTGCCATCCGCCAGGTCGTGCGCGAACGTGTGCAGCGGCACGACCGTGATCGTCGGGGTCGCCGACGCATCGCCGTCGGTCGGCTGCGTCGAGAGCCCGAAGATCGCGCTGCACCCGGTGCACGCGAGCGAGACGAGCAACAGCCGGTGCACGTCTTCAGTATGTCACTCGCCGCGGACGAGCTGCGTCGGATCCTCGGGCCAGGCGTGTTTCGGGTAGCGCCGCATCAGCTGCTTGCGCAGCGCGGGGTAGTGCCGCACCCAGAACCCGGGCAGGTCCTGGGTCACCTGCACCGGGCGCTGGTTCGGCGCCAGGAGGTGAAGCACGAGCGGCACCTTGCCGTCGCCGACCGAGGGCCCGCGCGCGAGGCCGAAGAAGTCCTGCATGCGCGACGCGATCCACGGTGGGCGATCGAGCTCGTAGTGGATCGCGATCCGGCCGCGGCGCGGCAGCGTGACGTGCGTCGGCGCGAGCCGCGCGACGAGCTGACGGTGCTCGCCGAGGCCGGCGTCGAGCAGCTCGAGCAGCCCGGCCTTGCGCAGGTCGTCGAAGCTGATCGCGTGCTCGCACGCGCCGGCGACGAGGGCGAGCAAGGCGGCATCGGTCGGCGCGAGCGCGTCGAGCCCGGCGAGCTTGGCGACCAGCGCGACGCGCGATCGCCACTGCGCGAGCGCGTCGCCATCGACCAGCTTCTCGATGCCGGCCGCGATCGCCTCGCGCGCCAGGATCGCGGCGGCCGCCGGGCTCGGGCGCGCGAGGTCGCGCGTGGTGTCGATCGCGAGCCCGTCGTAGGTCACCTGGGTGACGCGCTCGACGCGGTGCTTGGCAGCGTTCCACTCGAGGTCGTCGCGCTCGACGAGGCGATCGTCGAACGCGAGCAGCCAGGTCGGATCGATCGCGCTCGCGCGGCGGATCTGCACGCGGCTGGCCTGGCCGCGCGCGCCGGTCTCGGCGACGTCGACCGCGACGATCCACTCGGCATCGATCACCGCGGAGCCCGGCGCGAGCGTGCCACCGCCACCACCGCCGAACACGAAGTCCGCCGAGCGCGGCGCGCGCCGCTTGCCGACGCGATCGGGATACGCGGCGAGGATCGCCTGCAGTAGCTCCTGGTCCTCCTGGTCGGCCGTGAGCTTGCGGGTGCCGCGCGCGACCTGGCGCTCGATCTGCTTCGCGGTTCGGTCGACGGTGTGCGCGGTCGCGATGTCGAGCTGATCGCGGCGCAGCCGATCGGCGCGCAGCCCGTGCTCGCGCGCGTCGAGCATGTGATCGAGATCGTCGAGCAGATCCGAGCTCGACGCGACGCGTGCCTGACCCGCCGGGCCGCGGCGTTCGAGCCGGAGCTCGCGCGCGGTCAGGAGCGCGGCGGTCAGCGCGCCCATCGGCCCGACGCCGCGGTCCTCGGCATCGCACACCAGGCGCGCCTGCCGCGGGTGCAGCGGGAAGCGCAACATGCGGCGGCCGAGCGCGGTGATCGATCCAGCGACGGCGCCGAGCCGCGCGAGCAAGGCCTCGGCGGCGCTCGCCGCGGCCTCGGGCGGCGGCTCGAACCAGCGCAGCGCGCCGAGCCCGGCGAGCCCGGCGCCATGGAGCTCGAGCGCGGCGCCCGCGAGATCGGTGCGCGCGATCTCGGGCACCTCGAACGCGCGGCGGGTGTCGTGATCGTGCCTGGTGTACAGCCGGATCGCGCGCCCCGGTCGCGTGCGGCCCGCTCGACCGGCGCGCTGCGCGCAGCTCGCGCGGCTGACCGGCTCGATCTGCAGCGACGGCAGGCCCGACCACGGCGAGTGCCGCGCGATCCGCGCGAGGCCGCTGTCGATCACGCAGACCACGCCGTCGATCGTCACGCTGGTCTCGGCGACGTTGGTCGCGAGGATCACCTTGCGTCGCCCGGATCGATCGCGCCGTACCGCCGCGTCCTGCTCGTCGGCGGTGAGATCGCCGTGCAGCGGCAACACCGCGAGGTCGAACACGCGCGCGGCGTCCTCGAGGTCCTCGGCGCAGCGCCGGATCTCGCCGGCGCCGGGCAGGAACACCAGGATGTCGCCGTCGAGGCCCTCCTGCGCCGCGCGCCGCACCGCGCTCGCGACCTGCTTGCCGAGGTGGCGATCGTCCTCGTGCTCGGCGAACTCGATCTGCAGCGGGAACGCGCGCCCGGCGCTGCGCACGATCGGCGCGTTGGCGAGGAACGCCGCGACCGGCTCGGCGTCGAGCGTCGCCGACATCACGACCAGCCGGAGATCCGGCCGCGTCGCGCGCAGCCGGGCGACCAGCGCGAGCGCGAGATCGCCGTCGAGGTGACGCTCGTGAAACTCGTCGACGATCACGCAGCCGACGCCGCGCAGCTCGGGGTCCGCGAGCAGCCGCCGCGTCAGCACGCCCTCGGTGACGAACTTGATCCGGGTCTGCGCCGACACCTTGCGGTCGAACCGGATCTCGTAGCCGACCTCGCCGCCGAGCTCGCCGCCGCGCTCGACCGCGACGCGCGCCGCCGCGAGCCGCGCCGCGATCCGCCTCGGCTGCAGCACGATCGTCTCGCCGGTCACGAGCCCGGCATCGACCAGCGCGCCCGGTACGCGTGTCGTCTTGCCGGCGCCCGGCGCCGCGACCAGCACGCACGTCCCGGTAGCGCGCACGGCCGCCACGACGTCGCCGATCACGTCGTCGATCGGAAGTGGCGAGAGGGTCACGCGGCGGCATCCTCGCCCGAAACGAAGTAGCCTGTCCGCGTGAGCCGAGCGTTTCATCCGCTCGATCCGCGCGGCGCACGAACGCGCATCGCGGCCGCCATCGCGCTCGGCATCGTCGCGTGGCTCGCGCTGCCGACCGGCTGGACGTTCGCGATCCGCGCGCTCGCCGCGTGGGACGCCTCGGCGATCGTGCTGCTCGCGGTCGCCGGCTGGATCATCCTCGGCGCTGATGTCGCCGAGACCCGGCGCCGCGCCGCGGCCGCGGATCCCGGGCGCGTGCTGAGCTGGAGCGTCGCGTTCGGTGGCAGCGCCGTCAGCGTGATCGGCGCGGCGACCGTCGTACACGGCGCGGCGAACCAGTCGGGGTTCGAGCTCGGGTTGTGCGTCGCGACCGTCGCGCTGTCGTGGTTCGTCACCCACGCCGCGTTCACGCTGCGCTACGCGCACCTGTACTACGGCGGCGTTGAGGGCGGCCTCGCGTTCCCCGGCGACGAGGCTCCCGACGACACCGACTTCGCGTACTTCGCGTTCACGATCGGCATGTGCTTCCAGGTCTCCGACGTGTCGATCACCACGCGCCGCATCCGCCGCACCACGCTCCTGCACGCGATGGTCTCGTTCCTCTACAACACGATCATCGTGGCCCTCGTGCTCAACCTCGTCGTCGGTCACCTCGGCTAGAATGGCGGCGATGTTTCCCGCGCCGCTGATGCCCGATCTCCCCGACGACAGGAAGACGGTCGCCGAGGGCCACCTGCGCTACGAGGATCTCGCGATGGATGGCCGGCTGATGCCGCTCGCGTTGCCGGCGCAGATGGGCGGCCTGTGGCGCGGCCTCTTGTCGCGCAACGCGGGCGCGCGCGCGTCGCAGCTCGCCGGCATCGTGCCGCTGCTCACCCGGCTGACGCTGTCGACCACCGCGCAGCACGTGCGGCTCGATCGCCCGGTCGAGTCGCGCGGTGGCTACCAGCTCGCGCACGCGCGCGACGAGGCCGGCGCCCCGAACCGCATCTTCATGAACCTGTGGTGCGACGTCTACGGCGCGACCGGCCGGCTGTTCCCGCCCGAGCCGGCGGGGCCGCTCGCGCTCGCCGGCCAGATGTTCGCCGAGCACACGTTCACGCGGCCGTTCGCCGCGCCCTCCGACCGCAAGGTCATCGCGCTGCCGCCGCCGTTCGAGCCGGTGCCCGAAGCGCACTATCCGCTGCGGCCGCCGGTCGGCGCGGGCGAGGCTCCCGACGGCGCGCGCTACACGACGGAGCTCGAGCCCGACGGCATGGACCTCGTGTTCACGCTCGATCAGACCGACTCGAACCAGCACGTCAACTCGCTGGTCTACATCCGCGTGTTCCTCGAGGCGGCGCAGCGCGCGCTCGGCAAGCACGGCGCGAAGCTGCGCGTGCGATCGCGCGAGGTCGACATCGCGTATCGCAAGCCGTGCTTCGCGGGCGACAAGATCCGCGTGTGGACGAGGCTGTTCGAGCATCCGGATGGGATGGGTGTCGCGGGACAGATCGTCGGTGACGATGACAAGCCGCGGTGTTACGTGCGAACCGTGTTTAGCGCCTGAGATCGGCTAGAGTCCGCGGCATATGAGTCTTCCGATCCGTCGCGTCGCCGTGCTCGGAGCCGGCGTCATGGGTAGCGGCATCGCCGCGCATTGCGCCAACGCCGGCATCCCGGTCGTCCTCCTCGACATCGTGCCGCCCAAGCTGGCCGATACCGACAAGACCAAGAAGTCGGCGCGCGATGCGTTCGCGACCGGCGCGATCGACAAGCTGAAGAAGGCGAAGCCCGCCGCGTTCACGCACGTGCGCAACGCGGTCCTGATCACGACCGGCAACTTCGACGACGATCTCGATCGCGTGAAGGACTGCGACCTGATCATCGAGGCCGTCGTCGAGCGGCTCGACATCAAGATCGCGCTGTTCGAGAAGCTCGAGAAGCTCGCCGCGCCACACGCGATCATCGCGTCGAACACGTCGGGCCTGCGGATCGCCGACATGCTGGTCGGCCGCACCGAGCGGTTCAAGCAGAACTTCATGGTCACGCACTTCTTCAACCCGCCGCGCTACATGAAGCTCCTCGAGCTCGTCGCCGGGCCGGAGACCAGCGTCGAGGCCAAGGCGCGCGCCGAGGCCTTCGGCAAGGAGCTGCTCGGCAAGGGCATCGTGTGGGCCAAGGACACGCCGAACTTCATCGGCAACCGCATCGGCCTGCAGTCGATGATGACGACGATCCACCTGATGCTCGAGAAGGGCCTGTCCCCCGAGGACGTCGATCAGATCACCGGGATCGCGATGGCGCACCCGAAGTCGGCCACGTTCCGCACCGCGGACGTCGTCGGCCTCGACACCGTGGGCCACGTCGCGAAGAACTGCTACGAGACGCTGACGACCGACGAGGATCGCGCGACGTTCGCGACGCCCGCGTTCATCACCAAGATGATCGAGCAGGGCAAGCTCGGCGACAAGACCAAGGGTGGCTTCTACAAGAAGGTCGGCCCGGATCTGCAGACGCTCGATCCGAAGACCGGCGAGTATCGCGCGAAGGCCGGCGACGCCGAGATCGCGAAGGCCTGCAAGGCGGCCGCGAAGCTCGAGGATCCGAAGGCGCGCGTCAAGGCGCTCGTCGCGTCGGGCGGCGCCGCCGCCGACTTCGCGTGGACGGTGCTGTCGCGCTCGCTCGCGTACGCCGCGCGCCGGATCCCGGAGATCACCGACTCGGTGCCGTCGATCGACGAGGCGATGCGCTGGGGCTACGCGTGGGACCTCGGGCCGTTCGAGACCTGGGACGCGCTCGGCTTCGCCGAGACCACCGACCGGATGATCAAGGACGGCATCGTGCTGCCCGCGTGGGTCACGAAGATGCGCGCGGCGAACGCGCCCGGCTTCTACGACGGCACCCGCGTGTGGGATCCGGCCAAGGGTGACTTCGTGCCGCGCGCGGTCGATCCGCGCGAGGCGACGTTCGAGATCATGCGGAAGGGCGGGGCGCCGGTCCTGAAGAACGGCAGCGCCGAGGCGTGGGACATCGGCGACGGCGTGCTCGGCCTGACGTTCAAGAGCAAGGCGAACTCGATCGACTCCGACGTCATCAAGATGATCCACGAGGCCACCGCGCGCGCCGAGCAGGACTTCCGCGCGATGGTGATCTGGAACCAGGGCGAGTTCTTCTGCGTCGGCGCGAACCTGTTCGCGGTGCTCGTCGCCGCCGGTCAGAAGCAGTGGGACGGCCTCCGCGAGATGATCCACGGCTACCAGGACGCGACGCAGCGGATGAAGTACTCGACGATCCCGGTGGTCGCCGCGCCGTACAACATGACGCTCGGCGGCGGCCTCGAGCTCTGCATGGGCTCGGACGCGGTGCAGGCGGCGAGCGAGACCTACTCGGGCCTCGTCGAGGTCGGCGTCGGCCTCATCCCCGGCGGCGCCGGCACGATGAACATGCTGTGGCGCGCGATGGAGTCGATCCCCGAGGGCGTCGAGGTCGACACCTACGCGGTCGTCACCCAGGTGTTCAAGAACATCGCGCTCGCCAAGGTCGCGACGTCCGCCGAAGAGGGCAAGGCGTTCGGCTACTTCCGGAACACCGACGGCGTGTCGTTCGATCGCGCCCGCCAGCTTCACGAGACCAAGCAGCGCGCGCTCGGCCTGGCGCACGCCGGCTATCACCCGCCGATCCCCCGTTCGTACCGGTTGCCCGGCGAGAGTGGCATCGCCACCTTGGAGATGATGGTGAACACGCTCGTTCACGGCAAGTACGCCAGCGAGCACGACGCCAAGATCTCGATGAAGCTCGGCACCGTCCTGTGCGGCGGCATCACCGGCAACACGCACCAGGTCACCGAGGACGAGATCCTCGAGCTCGAGCGCGAGGCGTTCCTCTCGCTGTGCGGCGAGCCGCTGTCGCAGGCCCGCATGCAGTACATGCTCCAGAACCAGAAGCCGCTCAGGAACTAAGGAGAACCAAGATGACCACTGAAATCGTCATTGCCGATGCCGTTCGTAGTGCGGTCGGTCGCGGTCACAAGGGTTCCCTCGCGACCAAGCGTCCCGACGAGCTCGCCGCCGATGTCATCCGCGGTCTGATGGCGCGGCTCCCGCAACTCTCCGGAAAGATCGAGGAAGTCATCCTCGGCTGCGCGATGCCCGAGGGCGAGCAGGGCTTGAACGTCGCCCGCCTCGTCGCGGTGCTCGCCGACCTCGGTGAGAAGACGTCGGGGCAGACCATCAATCGGTTCTGCTCGAGCGGCCTCCAGTCGATCGCGACCGCGGCCGGCGCGATCGCGATCGGGTCGTACGATGTCGTCCTCGCCGGCGGCGTCGAGTCGATGACCTACGTGCCGATGACCGGCTTCCATCTTTCGGCCTCGCCCGAGCTGATGCACAAGCTGCCCGGCGCGAACACGCCGATGGGCATCACCGCCGAGAACGTCGCGAACCGGTTCGGCATCACGCGTCAGATGCAGGACGAGTTCGCGTTCAAGTCGCAGCAGAAGGCCAAGGTCGCGCTCGAGAAGGGCGTGTTCAACGACGAGATCGTCCCGGTGCGCACCGTCGGGTACAAGGATGGCCACCGCGTGTTCGGCGAGTTCAAGATCGACGAGCTGCCGCGCCCGGAGACCACGCTCGAGGGGCTCGCGAAGCTCCCGCCCGCGTTCGCGCAGGGCGGCAGCGTGACCGCCGGCAACGCGTCGCCGATCTCGGACGGCGCGGCCGCCGCGGTGCTGATGACGCGCGCCAAGGCCGACGAGCTCGGCATCAAGCCGCTCGGCGTGTTCCGCAGCTTCGTGACGGTCGGCGTCGATCCCGAGATCATGGGCATCGGTCCGCTGCCGGCGGTGCAGAAGCTGCTCGCGAAGAACAACCTGAAGGTGTCCGACATCGACATCTTCGAGATGAACGAGGCGTTCGCGAGCCAGGCGGTGTACTGCGCGAAGGAGCTCGGGCTCCCCGAGGATCGCCTGAACGTGCACGGTGGGGCGATCGCGCTCGGTCACCCGCTCGGCTGCACCGGTGCGAAGCTCACGGCGACCGCGCTCTACGAGTTGCGTCGGCGCGGTGGGCGCTACGCGGTCGTGACGATGTGCATCGGTGGCGGTCAGGGCGCTGCCGGTCTGTTCGAACGCGCGTAGACTCGAGGGCGATGTTCCAAGCGCTCGCGCTCGCGTTCGGCCTCGCGATGGACGCCACCGCGGTCGCCGCGGTGCGCGGTGTCGCGAACCATCGCCGCGACCTGATCGCGCTGCCGCTGTTGTTCGGCGGCTTCCAGTCGGGCATGGCCGCGCTCGGCTGGCTCGGCGGCGACGCGATCACGACGTACTTCGATGGCTGGGACCGCTGGGTCTCCTTCATCGTGCTCGCGCTGATCGGGATCAAGATGATCGTCGACGGCGTCAAGCAGGTCGAGGGGCACGCGGTGAAGCCACCCGGCCTCGGCATGTACCTCGCGCTCGCGATCGCGACCAGCCTCGATGCCGCGGCGGCCGGGCTGTCGCTGTCGCTCATCCCGCTCGCACCTCAGCTGTCCATCCTCCTGATCGGGGTGGTGACCGCGGTCCTGACCGTCGTCGGCTTCCTGGTCGGCAAGGCCATCGGGGCGAGGTTTGGCGGCAAGCTCGTGATCGCCGGTGGGATCGTGCTCGTCGCGATCGGCCTGCACTTGCTGCTCGCGTCGCGCTAACCTCACGCGCCATGCGCGCTCCGCTGTTCCTCGTCGCCCTCGCGATCCTCGGCTGCAAGGGCAAGCCGCCCCCGGAACAGAAGCCCGATCCCAAGAAGGTCGAGACGCCCGGCTCCGACAAGGTGCCGCCGGTCGACAACGCGTGGACCCCGGCGCAGCAGAAGGACATCGTGCTCCCCGAGGGCAGCGCGTCGGCGCCGATCAAGACGACCGTGCCGTTGTCACCCGAGAAGATGAAGACACTCGCGGCGCTCAAGTTCAACGAGTGGGAGAGCGAGCCGCAGCTCCAGGGTCCCAAGCAGATGAAGGTCCGCTACACGACGAAGAGCCGGCCGTTCATCATGGTCACCGTCGTGGCCGCGCCGTGCGATCCGGTGACCTGTCCGGCGCTCGATCTCGACACCTGGAAGCGCCCGGAACACGAGGCGATCTTCCACTACGCGCTCAACAAGAGCATGCAGGCCGTCAAGGGCGCCGTGCTCGAGTCCGGCATGGCCGACTTCTACGGCCAGAAGATGGTCTACGAGTACCACCTCGGGCTCACCACGAAGCTCGACGAGAACAGCAACACGAGCGCCACGTTCGGCCACGCCTACACGCTGTTCTGGAACGACGGCGTCAACCAGCTCCACGTGACCGCCGAGTACCGCGACCTGTCTCCGGTCAGTCAGGAGGCGCTCGCCGAGCTCGTTCCGAGAAAGACGTTCGAGCTGATCACCCGGGCATACATGGATTACTTCTCACACGCCTGGGGTGGCTGAGCCGGAAGATCCGGGGACATCTACGTTTAGAATCAAAGCTCGTGTCGATTCCTCCTCTCGGTGACCAGTTTCGACTCGTGCAGCTCCTCGGAGCCGGCGCGGTCGGCGAGGTCTATCTCGTCGAGAACCTCCAGACCCGTCGCCTCGAGGCGATGAAGGTCTTGAAGCAGGTCGCGAACCAGCAGGCCGCGGCGATCGCCGAGGGCCGGTTCCATCGCGAGGTCGCGGTGACCACGCGGCTCCATCACCCGAACATCGTGCCGACGTTCGCGCACGGCCGGCTCCCGAACGGTCAGCTCTACCTGACGATGGAGTACATCGAGGGGCCGTCGCTCAACCAGCTGCTCCACCAGCGCGGTCCGCTGCCGATCGTCGTGGTGCTCGGCATCCTCGCCGAGTGCGCCGATGCGATCTTTCACGCGCACCAGCAGCAGGTCGTGCACCGCGATATCAAGCCGCACAACATCATCCTGGCCGACCACCCGCACGGCAAGCTGATCAAGATCCTCGACTTCGGGATGGCGAAGATCCTCGACGAGAAGGCCCAGGAGGGCATGGTGCTGTCGGCCGATGGCGCGGTGTTCGGGACGCCGCAGTACATGTCGCCCGAGCAGTGCAGCGGCAAGCCACCCGACTGGCGCACCGACATCTACGCGCTCGGCTGCGTCGCGTTCGAGCTGCTGGTCGGCGAGCCCCCGTTCAAGGGCGTGCTCGCGCAGCTGTTCGTCGCGCACGTCAAGAAGCCGGCACCGCTCGCGAGCCAGGTCGACCCCGAGGCGAAGATCCCACCGGAGCTCGACGCGCTGATCGCGAAGTGCCTCGCCAAGCCGGTCGAGCAACGGTTCCAGAGTGGCGCCGAGCTGTGTGGGGCGGTCCAGGGCGTGCCGGGTTATCGTCCGCTCAGACGTCCACCATTGATGGGATAACATAGGTATGCCGCAGACTCTGTCGTTCGACCTGAAGCAGCTCGTTCGCGTGTGCCTGAACGATCCGGACCTGCGCGCCGAGATCGTGGCCGCGCTCGCCGAGGATCCGCTGCCGGTGCGCTCGCCCGTCGCCAACGTGACCGAGGGTGCCGCGGTGTTCGCCGCGCTGCTCCGCACCGATCGCGAGAAGGCGCCGGGCGATGCCGGCTTCCTCGCGCGCGACTCGCTGGGCTGGGTCACCGGCAAGCTGCAGGAGATCGTCCAGACCGACAGCGACGCCTCGACGATCACGACCGACTCGATGGCCGAGCGAATGCGCAAGCCCCAGCCGTAAGGATTCGGCTTCCGGATCTGCACGATCCGGATGATCAGTGCCGCGGGGCCGGCGAAAACTGGACGCGCGGGATCCGGATCTCCAGAGTTGGGCTTCGATGCTCGACCCGAGGGAGGTCACGTCAGCGCCCGAGCCGGCGCGCGCCACCCCGCGCCTGCGGTTGTTCGCGGACACGTTGTTCGTCGACGACGGCAGCCGGCACGGCGAGGAGATCCAGACCGCGATGCTCGCGATCGAGCTCGAGATCAGCGGCAAGCGCACGCGCCTCGATCGGTCGCCGCGCGAGCCCGCGCTGTCGGCCGCCCGGGTGATCGAGAGCCTCGGCGCGACGCCGGTCAGCCACCTCGACGACTGCGCCGTCACGCCGGGCAAGGCGATCGACTACGTGCTCGCGCAGTTCGGCGACGTCCACGCGCTGTGTGCGTTCACCGCGTACGCCGTGCCGCAGCTCGAGAAGCTCGGCTGGATCGTCGATATCGATCCCGAGTATCCGTGGCAGGTCGTCGGCAAGGACGTGCCGATGTACGCCGCCGCCGAGCCCGACGCCGAGCGCCCGGACTGGTTCGGCCTCGAGCTCGGCATCGAGATCGACGGCCAGCGCGTCGACCTCCTGCCGGCCCTGCTCGACATGCTCGACAACACCGGCGACCTCGCGTCGCTCGCGCGGTCGTCGCGCCGCTGCGTCGCGATCCGGGTCGACGCCACGCGCTGGCTCCCGGTGCCGCCCGCGCGCTTGAAGCTGCTCGCGAAGGTGCTCGTCGAGCTGTATCGCGACAACGGCAAGGTCTCGACCCCAGCTGTGCGCGCGCCGCTGATCGCCGAGCTGTGCTCGACGCTGCACGACGGCACGCGCCCGCTGCGCTGGGTCGGCGACACCAAGATCCGCGACCAGGCGTACGCGATCGCCCTCGGTCCGCGCCAGGTCGCGAGCTTCGCGCCGCCGCTCGGGCTGCTCGCCGATCTGCGACCGTACCAGCGCGATGGCATCGCGTGGCTGCAGCACCTGCGCACCAACGAGGCCGGCGGCATCCTCGCCGACGACATGGGCCTGGGCAAGACGCTCCAGACGATCGCGCACGTCCTGCTCGAGAAGCAGCACGGCCGGCTCGAGAAGCCCGCGATGATCGTCACGCTGACGAGCCTGGTCGGCAACTGGATGCGCGAGATCGCGAAGTTCGCCCCGGCGCTGCGCGCGGTCACCTACCACGGCCCCGATCGCAAGGCCGTCCTGCCGACGCTCGGCAGCTACGACGTGATCGTGACGACCTATCCGCTGGTCGCCCGCGACCGCGACGAGCTCGCCGCGATCCCGCTCCACCTGCTCGTGCTCGACGAGGCCCACGCGATCAAGAACCACGACGCGCAGGCCGCCGAGGCGGTCCGAGCACTCGACGCGCACCACAAGGTCTGCCTGTCGGGCACGCCGATCGAGAACCAC
Organism: Haliangiales bacterium; assembly: GCA_038321315.1. GTDB lineage: Bacteria > Myxococcota_A > Polyangia > Haliangiales > Haliangiaceae > JABFXX01. The sequence continues at coordinate 123,270 of JBBQEX010000002.1, forward strand.
CTCGGCGAGCTGTGGTCGCTGTTCGACTTCCTGATGCCGGGCCTGCTCGGCGAGCGCGAGCGGTTCACCCAGGAGATGCGGATCCCGATCGAGCAGCAGGGCGACAAGGTCCGGCTCGACGCGCTGCGCGAGCGCGTGCGGCCGTACATCATGCGTCGCACCAAGGATCTCGTCGCGCCGGAGCTGCCGGCGAAGACGATGCTGGTGCGCGCGATCGAGCTGTCGGGCGGCCAGCGCGAGCTCTACGAGAGCATCCGCGTCGCGGCGCACGCCGAGGTCCGCAGCCAGATCAAGCAGCGCGGCATGGCGGGCAGCCAGATCGCCATCCTCGATGCGCTCCTCAAGCTGCGCCAGGTCTGCTGCGATCCGCGCCTGGTGTCGTACGACGCGGCCCGCGACGTCCAGGGCTCCGCGAAGCTCGACGTCCTGCTCGAGATGATCCAGTCCGGCCTCGCCGATGGCCGCCGCATCCTCGTGTTCTCCCAGTTCGCGCGCATGTTGCAGCTCGCGAGCGAGGGCCTGCTCGCGCGTGGCATCGGCCACGTCACGCTGACCGGCGGCACGCCGGATCGCCAGAAGCCGATCGACGCGTTCCAGCAGGGTCGCTCGGACGTGTTCCTGATCTCGTTGAAGGCGGGCGGCGCCGGGCTCAACCTCGTCGGCGCGGACACCGTGATCCACTACGACCCGTGGTGGAACCCCGCGGCGCAGGCGCAGGCGACCGACCGCGCGCACCGCATCGGCCAGACCAAGCCGGTGTTCGTGTTCGACCTGATCGCGGCCGGCTCCGTCGAGGAGCGCATGCTCGGGCTGCAGAAGCGCAAGCGCGCGATCGCCGACTCGATCCTCAGCCCGCACCACGAGGTCGCGCCGGTGCTCACCGAGCACGATCTCGACGATCTGCTGGCGCCGCTCGCGCTATAAGCGGCGGATGTCGAAGTCGCTCGCGTTGTTCCTGCTGCTCGCCGGGTGCTGGACCGATCCCAAGCCGGCCGCGCATCCCGAGCCGGTGAAGGTGATCGCGATCAAGGATCTCGTCCAGCCGGTGAAGATCGAGAAGCAGGAGCCGTACGACGGCGACGAGGATGGCGTCGAGGGTGGCGAGGAGGGTGGCGAGGTGGGCGGGGTCGTCGGTGGGGTCGTCGGTGGCTACTCCCCCCCGCCGCCGCCACCGCCACCGCCACCCGCGCCACCGATGAACATCGCGCCGACGATGCTCGAAGGCAGCCGGATCGCGGGCGACAAGCTGATCGTCCCCGACGACGACACCAAGGTCGAGATCACCGCGTCCGGCAAGGACAAGCTCGTCGCGTCGTTCAAGCTGTGCCTCGGCACCGACGGCGCGATCACCCAGGTCTCGATGCTGAAGACCTCGGGGTTCGCGGCCTACGACCAGAAGATCATGTTCACGATCCGGAACAGCTGGAAGTATCGGGCGTACGTGGTCAACGGCAATCCGTCACCGGTGTGCACCGCGGTGACGTTCATCTACTCGCAGCACTGACGCTACTGGATGATCGGCGCGTTGGTCTGGACGCCCGCGCCGTACCACCGGATCGCGCCGGTCTTCGTCATCGAGCCCTGACCGGTGACCGCATCGAGCTGGACGATCTTGCCACTGTCGACGCCGACGTTGACGAAGCCGTAGATCTTGCCGCCCCAGAAGCCGAGCCCGAAGATGTCGGCGACGCCGGTGTCGTTGGCCGGCAACGTCGCCTTCCAGTTCTGCGTCGGATCGACCTTCACGAGGTAGTCGTTCGGATCGGTTCCGACCTTGACCGTCGCGTAGACGCCGAAGTTGACGACGCCGAACAGATCTCCACTCGACGTGATCTTGTCGGCACCGCGCGTGCCGAAGTTGCCGATCTTCGTCGTCATCGCGGTGGTGGTGTCGATCTGGTAGACGTCGCCCTGACCGTTCGCCGACACCAGGATGTCGTCGCCGCTGCCGGCCGGGTTCGGCACGAACGACAGGCTCGTGAATCCCGCCATCGTGCCGTTGACCTTGATGGTCCCGATCAACGTCGCCGCGCCCGTCGCCGCGTCGATCGTGTACAGGTTGTCGAGGCTGACGCCGAGCATGTGGTTCTGGTTGTCGATCGCGAGATCGGTGAGGCTCTCGTTGCCCACGAGGCCCGTGAGGTTGCCGATCATGGTCGGCACGAGCGTCGTGGTGTCGAGCCGGTAGAGCACCTTGCCGCTGTGGGCGTACACCTTCGAGTCGTCGATCGGTGGTGCCACATCACCTGAGGCACTGCCGGTGTCGCTCGCTGTCGCATCGGGCTGCCCCGTGTTGTTGCGCCCGTTTGGACTACAAGCGACCAGGCAACCAGCGACGAGGAAGTGAGTCAAACGCATGGGGGCGCGGACCATACCAGGGTCGTGAACCGATCGACTGCAAATCGATCATGACAGTGTCCACCGAATGTGTAAGGTGGGAATCTCTAGGTGGCACTGCTGGTTTAGACGGACCCGTCGACGATGGCACCTCCTCCCCCACCCGTACCCGACCGGACCGAGACGCTGACGCCGCGAGGCGGTTCGGCGCAGGTGGCGCAACCTGCGGCACCGATCACACCGGTGCTCGCGCTGGTCGACGACCCGGACCGCTACGAGCTGATCGGCGAGCACGCACGCGGCGGTCTCGGACGCGTCGTGCGCGCGGTCGACAAGCGGCTCGGCCGCACCGTGGCGGTCAAGGAGCTGCTGCGTCACAACGATGCGGCGAATGAGGCGCGCTTCATGCGCGAAGCACTCATCACCGCGCGCCTCGAGCACCCCGGCATCGTGCCGGTCCACGAGGCCGGGCGCTGGCCGAACGGCGAGCCGTACTACGTGATGAAGCTCGTCGAGGGCCGCACGCTCAAGGAGCTGATCGTCGAGCACGCCAACGTCCGCGATCGGCTCGCCCTCATCCCGCACGTGATCGCGGTCGCCGACGCCGTCGGGTACGCGCACAGCGAGGACGTGATCCATCGCGACCTGAAGCCGTCGAACGTGATCATCGGGGAGTTCGGCGAGACCATCGTGGTCGACTGGGGGCTCGCGCGCGACCGCAAGCAGGATCTGCCGGAGCCCGAGGGCACCGCGACGATCTCCGGCTCGGGGCTGTCGACGGTCTCGGGCAAGGTGATCGGCACGCCGGCGTACATGGCCCCCGAGCAGGCGCGCGGCGAGCTGGTCGACGAGCGCGCCGATGTCTACGCGATCGGCGCGCTGCTCTACGAGGTGCTCGCCGGCGCCGCACCACACGCCGACACGACGCCGCAGGCCACGCTCGATCGCGTGCTCGCCGGTCCGCCGCGACCGCTGTGCGAGGCGATGCCACACGTGCCGAGCGAGCTCGCGACCATCGTCGCCAAGGCGATGTCGCGCGAGCCCGCCGCGCGCTACGCGAACGCGACCGCGCTCGCCGAGGATCTCCGTCGGTTCCAGACCGGCAAGCTGGTGCGCGCGCACTCGTACACCGCGCTGTCGCGCCTGAAGAAGAAGCTCGGGCAACACCGCGGTGTCGCCGCGGTCGCGATCGCGAGCGTCGTCGCGCTCGGTGGCGTCGGCGTCGCGTCGTTCCGCCGCGTCGTGGCCGAACGAAACATCGCGACCGTCGAGCGGCAGCGCAGCGAGGTGGCGCTCGCGTCGACCGAGCAGCGCCGGCGCGCGCTCGTGTTGCTCCAGGCCGAGACCTCGCTGCGCAAGGATCCGACCGCGACCCTCGCGTGGCTGAAGCTGTCGCTCGCCGGCGACGACACCGGCGAGGACCGCGGCAAGCTCGTCGATCTGGTCGACGAGGCGGTCGCGCAGGGCGTGTCGCGCCACGTGTTTCGCCCGGGCGACTGGGTGTTCGACGCGCAGTTCACGCCCGACGGCAAGACCGTGATCGCGACGGTGCGCGACGGCTCGCTGCGCAGCTACGACCTCGCGACCGGCACCGAGACCACGCTCGGCCGGATCGCCGCGGCCGCCGAGGTGCTCGCGATGACGCCCGACGGCGAGACCGCGATCACCGGCAGCATGACCGGCGAGATCCACGCGTGGTCGATCCACGGCGGCGGCGGCCCGCGCCACCTCGCGACCGTCGCGTCGATGATCCAGAGACTCACGATCTCGCCCGACGGGCGCCGCATCCGGGTCGACAACGAGTCCGGCGTGCCCTCGGTGCTCGACCTCGCGCATCCGCTCGTCCCGGGCGAGCCGGTCCCGACCGTCGAGCCATCGCCGTGTGGCCCCAAGACGTCCTTGCGCGTCGCGGTCGCCGAGTCCGACTGGACCAAGCAGGTCGAGATGACCGCGTGGAACCAGATCACCGCGGTCGACGGCGAGCGCTCGACCGTGCTCGGGCAGATCGACAAGGCGATCACGTTCGTCGCGCTGGCGCCGCGCGGCGACCTCGCCGTGATCCACGACGGCACGACGCTGTGGTCGGTCCCGTTCGCCGGCGGCCCGATGCGCGCGATCGGCAAGTACGAGGGCAAGCTCGTCGCGACGGAGTGGTCGCCCGATCAGAAGACGATCGCGGTGATCGGCAATCGCCCCGACATCCTCCTGGCCGACGTCGAGACCGGCACGACGCGCGAGCTGCGCGGCCACACCGACGCGCTCTACAACGTGCAGTGGACGCGCGACGGCAAGAGGCTGCTGTCGGGCAGCGACGATGGCACCGCGCGCGTCTGGACGATCGCGGACGGCTCGTCGCTCCTGTTGCGCGGCCACGACGACGACGTCTATCGCGCGCGGTTCTCGGCCGACGAGACCCAGGTCGCGACCGCGAGCCTCGACGGCACGGTGCGCGTGTGGTCGCTGGCGCAGCCGGGCACGCGCGCGCTCGTCGAGGGCAGCGGCATCGAGCAGTTGGCGATCGCGAACGATGCCGCGCTCGTGAAGACCGCGACGACCGTGTCGCGCTGGAACCTCGCGACCGGCGCGCGCGACCCGCTGTGGGCGTGGGCCGCCGATCCGCACAGCCTCGGCGTCGGCGTCGCGTCGCCCGATGGCAACACGCTGTTGATCCCGCACAGCGACTGGACCGTCGAGGTGCGCCGTCACGATCATCCGACGATCGTGTTGCACGGTCACCGCGAGGCGATCTCGCACGTCGAGTTCACGCGCGACAGCAAGGTTCTGTACTCGTCGTCGTACGACGGCACGCTGCGGCGCTGGGACCTGGCGACCGGCGAAGGCAAGGTCGTGATCGACGGCGCGACGCCGATCCGCGGCTTCGCGGTCGCGGCCGATGGACGCGTCGCGGTGCAGATGGGGGACGCGGTGTCGCTCGTCGCGCCCGACGGCGCGGTGCGCGTGCTCGGCAAGGGCGACAAGTGGTGCTCGTACTTCGCGCAGTTCGAGCCGGTGCGCGATCGCCTCGTGGTCTATCACTGCGATCGCGCGATCAGCGTGATCGACGGCGAGCACATCATCGATCTGCCGACCGACGGCTACTCGGCCTCGAACGTCGCACTGTCGGCGGATGGTGCGTTCTACGCGGGCTCGATGGGCGATCGCACGGTGCGCGTTTGGGATGGGGCAACCGGGCGCGTGCTCCACGTGCTGCGCGGCCACACCGATCTCGTGATGTGGGTCGCGATCTCGCCCGACAACAAGCTCGTCGCCTCGGCGAGCTACGACAAGACGGTGCGCGTGTGGGATCTCGCGACCGGACAACATCGCGTGCTGCGCGGGCACACCGGTGCCGTCGACCGCTTGGCCTGGCACGGCAACACCGAGCTCGTCACGGGCTCGCGCGACGGCACCGTGCGCGTGTGGCAAGTGCCACAGCTCGCGCTTCCGTCGGCACGCGACCTCGCCGATCGGCTAGATACCGCGACCTCCGCGCGCATCGACGCCGATCGCCCGGCGACCGGCAACCTGTAACTGTTAACGCGTTAAGCCGTTAACGTTGCGGTAACACCGACGACGCCAGGTTAACGCTCGCAAGTTCTCGCATCGCCTCGAGACGCACGTGGCCTGGTCGTTGCTGTACCTAGGTTCGTGATCACCCCCGATGCGCTCGCGAACCTCCACGATCTCGGGAACCTTCTGACGATCATCGGCGCGACCACCGATCGGTTGCTCGCACGCCACGGCGATGACGTCACGTCCGAGTCGCTGCTCGTCGATCTCGCGGTCGCGACCCGGCGTGCGCACGAGCTCGTGTGGGAGATGAAGCGAGGCGTGCGCGTGGGTGCGGAGGTCACCCCGATCGACGTCGTCGGGCTCGTGCGCGGCCTGCAGCGAAGCCTGTCGACCGTCGCGGGTTCAACGATCGAGCTCGCGGTCGATGCACGGATCGGAGGAACGAGCGTGCAAGCAGATCGTCGGATGATCGAGCAAGCGCTGCTCAACCTGGTGTCCAACGCGCGTGACGCGATGGCCGGATCCGGTCGGATCGAGGTGCTGGTCGAGGTGTTGCCGGTGCGCGGCTCCGACAGCATCGGCAACCAGCTCGCCGCCGGCGACTACGCCGCGATCTCGGTGCGCGACACCGGCCCCGGGTTCTCGGTGAGCTCGGTCCCCAAGTTGTTCGAGCCGTTCTACACGACGAAGCCAACCGGCACCGGGCTCGGTCTGCGCCTGGTCGCCGATGTCGCGCGCGTGCACAACGGTGGCGTGTTCGTCATCGGCGAGCCGGGGCACGGTGCCACGTTCACGCTCGTCCTTCCGGTGGCGACATGACCTCGCGCGACTCGTTCATCTCGCGCGCGCTCGCGGCGGCGTTGACCGCGACGTGTCGTACCTCGGTCGACGGCTTCGCCGACAGGCGTGGACTCGACGACGCGGTGGAGGCGTCCATCTCGTTCCGCGGTCGCAGCACCGGTCGTTTCGTGGTCTGCGTGCCGCGAAGCCTCCTGCCGAAGCTGTTCGGTGGCATCGTTCCCAAGCGCGGGAGCGCCGAGCTCGAGCTCGCCACCGCCCTCGGGCAGCTCGCGCGCTCGGCGTGCTCGCAGGTGCTGCGCGCGAAGCACGACACCGCGTTCGGCGTCGTGTTCGACGAGCCGGCGCTCGGTGCCGCGCGCGCGACCGAGCCCGGCGAGATCGTGGTTCGGGTCGGCGGGAGCTGGCTGGCCGCCAACCTGTTCGACGCGGACCTGGCGACAGGAGTATCGTGATGAGGGGGCCATGGACGTCGAGGCAGGCGAGGACTACCGCGCGCGGTACGAACGCACGTTGCGACTCGCAACGGCGCTCTCGGAGCTGACGCCACTCGCCGGCGCGGCGCTCGACGTGCCGGCGATCGATGCGGCGATGCGCACCCTGATCTCGCGCGCGGCCGACGTCATGGAGGTCGGCCAGTGCGGCGTGTGGCGCTACGATGGCGTCGGCCTCACCTGTCACCTGTTCTACGAGCGCGCGGTCCGCGGCTGGAGCTCGGGCCAGGTCGTCACCGCCGACGCCGCGCCGGCGTACCTGCGCGCACTGCTCGCGGCCGAGGCGGTGCCCGCGAACGACGCGCGCAAGGATCCGCGCACCTCCGAGCTGACCGAGAGCTACCTCGTGCCGTTCGATATCGGCGCGATGCTCGACGCCGCGATGTCGGTGCACGGCGCGTTCGGTGGCGTCGTGTGCTTCGAGCACCTGAGCGCGACGCGGCGCTGGCTGCCGGAAGAGATCCGATTCGCGATCGGCATCGCCGGGCTCGCGGGCGTGCTCGTCGAGCGCCACGAACAGGCATCGCGGATCTCGCGCGCCGATCCGGTGGGGCTGCAGTTCAACGAGCTGTACGACGACGTGAGGTTCGGGGTCGTGACGTTCGCGCTCGACGGCGCGATCCGTCGGGTCAACCCGTACCTGCTCGCGATGTTCGGATCGGATCTCGCGCCGGCACAGCACGCGGGGCGACCGCTCGCCGAGTTGCTCGGCGACGCGATGCCGGACCTCGTGGAGCTGCGCGGGCGACTGACCGCGGGCCCGGTTCACGTGCGTCATGTCGGCGCACGCGCGACCTGCGACTTCACGTTCACGGCGCTGCGCGGCGCGACCGGACTGCCGACATTCATCGCCTGCATCGCGCTCGATCGCACGCTCGAGGCCGGCGTCCACGACACCGTGAAGGCGATCGCGGGCCTGCCGGCGAACGCCTCGCTCGTCGAGCTGCTCACCTCGATCGGCATGCTCGTGCGTGGCGACTGCATGCTGATCGGCAGGACCGACGGCGAGGGTTCGGTGCACGCCGATCCGATGCTGGTCGACGGCAAGGTCGTCGCGCCGGTGACCTACGCGCTGGTCGGAACGCCGTGCGAGAACGTCGTGCACTCCGGCGTGTGCACGTACCCGACGGGCGCGATCGCGAAGTTCCCCGACGATCGCATGCTCCTGGACCTCGGGTTCGACAGCTACGCCGGCGCACCGCTGCACGGCCTCCACGGTGAGGTCGTCGGCCTGCTCGCGATCCTCGGGCGCAAGCCGCTCGCGCCCGAGCTGCCAGTCGAAGATCTGGTCGGCGCGTTCGCGAAGTTGATCGAGGTGACCCTCCAGCGCGAGCTGGCGGAGCGCGAAGCCGAGACACACAAGCAGTTTCTCCGTCACATCGCCGACAACATCGCCGAGGTGTTCTGGGTCGTGACCTGGCCGGAGCGCACGTTCCTCTACGTGACGCCGTCGGTCGAGGTGGTGACCGGCCGGAGCAGCATCGAGCTGATGTCCTCCGGGCGCCAGCTGCGCGACCTCGTACACCCGGCCGATGTCGGCGAGCTCGCGAAGCAGGTCGCCGCGGGCAAGGAGCGGTTCGAGCTCGAGCACCGCGCGATCCACCCCGACGGCTCGACGCGTCAGGTGAAGACGCATGCGTTCTTCATCCGCGATGACGCCGGCAAGCCGGTGCGACTCGCCGGCGTGAGCGAGGACATCACGGTCCAGCGCGATGCCGAAGCGGCGCTCCGCGCGAGCGAGCACAAGATCGCCGAGCTGCTGTCGCGTACCGACACCGAGGTCGCGCGCCTGCAGACCAAGCTCGGCGAGGCGAGCCGGCTCGGCGGCCTGCTCGGAACGTCGTCGATGATGCGCGACGTGTTTCGCCGACTGCGCCAGGCCGCCGACTCCGAGGTCACCGTGCTGATCACGGGCGAGTCCGGCACCGGCAAGGAGCTCGCGGCCGCCGCGATCCACGAGCTCGGCGCGCGCCGCGGCAAGCCGTTCGTCGCGCTCAACTGCGCCGCGATCCCCGAGACGCTGCTCGAGAGCGAGCTGTTCGGCTACGTCAAGGGCGCGTTCACCGGCGCGAGTCGCGACAAGGTGGGCCTGCTACAGGCCGCGCACGGCGGCACGCTGTTCCTCGACGAGATCGGCGACATGCCGGCGTCGCTGCAGGTCAAGATGCTGCGCGCGCTCCAGCAGCGCGAGATCAGGCGACTCGGCGACGAGCACGCGGTCGCGATCGACATCCGGCTGATCAGCGCGACCCATCGCGATCTGCGCGCGCTGGTCGCGACCGGGCAGGTCCGCGAAGACTTCTTCTACCGGATCCGCGTGTTCGAGATCGACATGCCGCCGCTGCGCGCGCGCCCGGACGACATCCCGATGCTGGCGAGCCACTTCGCCACGGAGCTCGGCCGGCTCGCGAACAAGCCCCACGTGATGATCGCGCAGGACGCGATGAAGCGACTCGTCGAGTATGACTGGCCGGGCAACGTCCGCGAGCTGCGCAACGCGATCGAGCGCGCGATCGTCGGCGTCGAGCGCGGCGCGGTGCAGGTCGGCGACCTGCCGCCGGAGGTCCGCGGCGAGACCGAGGAGGTCGCGGCGACCGTGGCACCCGACGTGCGCGGCGCGATCGAGGAGGCCCTGCGCCAGAGCGGTGGCAACCGCACCGAGGCCGCGCGCCTGCTCGGGATCAGCCGCGTCACGCTCTGGAAGCGGATGCGCCGGCTCGGGCTCGCGGCGGCGGAAGAAGACGAGTGACCCCGTGACGCGCGCGAACGTGCTCCGGGCGGAATTCGCGCACGACGTCGTTCGGGACTGACCCGCTCGTCGGGCGCCAGCGCCCGCGGCGGTCGGGCTCGTGAACTACCTGGTCGGCCATCCGGGACGACGGATACAAGTCGCGTGCCACCCTCGACGAATCCGCGCGTGTTCGCGATTACGATAGGCGCGAATGGCCGAGCCCGTCCGCAAGCATCCGTCTCCGTGGCTCTTCGTGCTGACGGGCATGCCGTACGGGGTCGTCGGATCGTTCGCCGGGTCGGTGATGCCGTACCTGACGAAGCGGGCCCACATCAGCCTCGACACGATCGGCTGGTTCGGCTTGCTGCTGCTCGTCCCCCCGATGTTCCAGTTCCTCTACGCGCCGGTCATCGACCTCGGCCCGCGGCGCAAGCACTGGCTCCTGATCGTCACCGTGATCGGCGCGGCGTGCCTCGTGATCGCCTGCACGATGCCGCTGCCCGAACAGACCACCGCGTTCCTCGTGTTCGCGCTCGCCGCGCAGCTGATCTCCGGGCTGGTCGGCGCCTGCAACGGCGCGCTGCTCGCGACCACGATGCCCGACGGCAAGCGTGGCAAGGCCAGCGGCGCGCTCAACATCGGCAACCTGTCCGGAGGTGGGATCTCGGCGGCGATCGCGATCTACCTGACCGGGCACGACGTCGAGCCGCTCTACATCGGCCTCACGCTCGCCGCGATGATGATCATCCCGGCGCTTGCGGTGCTGACGGTCGACGAGCCGATCCGCGAGCCGGCGACCGCGCGCGAGATCTTCGGCAACACGATGGACGACGTGGCATCCGTGCTGTTCTCGAAGAAGGGCATCACCGGCATCGCGCTGTGCATCTCGCCGGTCGGCACCGCGGCGCTGGCGAACTACTTCTCGGCGATGGCCTCGGACTACTTCGTCGCGGTCACCGAGGCGCAGAAGCTGCACATGGCGAACGTGATCGCGTCCGTCTCGGGCCTCGCGAACGTCGGGCTGACCGCCGTGGGCGCGCTGATCGGCGGCTTCTTGTGCGATCGGTTCAATCGCCGCGCGATGTACCTCCTGTCGGGCGCGCTGACCGCGGCGTGCGGGCTGGCGATGATGGTCTCGCCGCGCACCGAGCTGACCTACGAGTGGGGTGTGATGCTGTACGCGCTGATCACCGGGTTCTGCTACGCCGCGTTCACCGCCGCGGTGCTCGACACGATCGGCGAGGGTGGCAAGGCGGCGGCGACGCAGTACTCGCTGTTCGTCGCCGCGGGCAACGCCGCGATCGCGTACGTCGGGTTCGCCGACACCCGGTTCAACGACCGCTACGGCGTCGAGGGCGTGATCGCGAGCGACGCCGGGCTCAACATCCTCGGCGTGATCGTGCTCGGCATCGTGTTCTGGAAGCTCGGCGCGTTCGGCAAGCGCGCGCTCGACAACAAGGCGGCTATGGCCCCAGCAGATCCCGGAGTCGCGGGCTGATCTGGCCGACCGCGCCGTCGCCCTTGATCGAACCCTCGATCTGCTTGCCGGTCGCGCGACCGTCGGCATCCGGGATCGCGAACAGCGGGATGTACACCGAGCGATAGCCGGCGGCCTCGAGCCGATCGAGGTCGCGATCGCGATCGAACACCAGGAAGCGCGTGTCGCCGAACGTCGCGTCGAGCTCGCCGCGCTCGGCGGCCGCGTGGAACCGTCGACACGGCTCGCACCACGCCGCGCCGACGTAGACCACGAGGTGCACGTGATCGCGCGCCGCCCGCGCCGCCTCGGGCGCGACCAGCGCGGCGACCTCCCCGGTCGCGGCGGCCTCGATCAACTCGACCTTGCGGTGCGCCGGCGGGCCCTCTCCGCCTTGACACGCCGCGAGGGCGAGACCGATCAGCAGCCGGTGCACGGGCGAACGATACTACGGACAGTCGCCCGGGCACGCGCGCGGATCGCACACGCCGTCCCCGCAGTGTGGATCGGTGGGAACGCACGACGTGCCGGGCATACAGGTTGGCGTGCACGTCGGCCAGCAATCGGGGTCGTCGCAGCCCGCGAGGCCGTCGCCGTCGAGATCGACCGCGAGCAGACAGCGATCGCTATCGCTGCTGCTCTCCCAGCGCAGCTCCCACAGATCGTCGAGCGTGACGTTGTCGGGATCGTAGCCGCCGAACACGATCGTGCCGGTGCCGGAGAACGAGACCGCCGCGGCGGACTGCTCGCGCGAGATCGGTGGCAGTGCGGTCGTCGGGACCAGCGACCAGCTCGCGCCATCCCACTCCCACGCGTCGAGGTAGGGCAGCCCGAGCCCGCCGGTGAGCACGAGCCGCTCGCGCGCCGGGTTCCAGGTCAGCGTCGCCCCGAACCGAGCCGGTGGCGCGTTCGCGACCGTCGCGGTGTGCCAGCTGGCACCGTCCCAGATCGAGGTCGTCGCGGTCGCCTGTTCCTGGTCGTCGAGTCCGCCGAACGCGACGACCTGCTTGCGGATCGGGTCGGCGCCGAGGGCCGGCCAGCCAACCGCGGGGCCATTCGAACCCTGGCTCCACGTCGTGCCGTTCCACAACCAGGTATCGGCGAGCAGGACGCTGTTGCCGACCTCGCCGCCGAGCAGCAGCACCTGCCGCGTTGCCGGATCGAACGTCATCGCGGGGCGCTGGCGCGGCGACGGCGTCTGCGCCGGGGCGAGCTTGGTCCACGTCGTGCCGCTCCAGGTGTACGTGTTGCCGTTGAACATCGGCGCGGTGTCGCTGATGTTGCCGCCGAACACGACGGTGGCGCGGTGGGTCTCGTCGTAGGCCATGCCGAACGAGCCCATCGGGGGTGGCGGCGTGGTGGTCGCCGGGTCGAGGCGCTGCCAACCCTCGTTGCTCCACTCCCAGGTGTCGTTGTTGCGTCCGCCACCCTGCGCGTAGCCACCGAACAGCACGATCCGGTCGCGCGCCAGGTCGGTGACCATGCCGAGGAACGATCGGCCGGGTGGCTTGTCGACGCGGACCCAGGCGTTCGTGTTGTCGATCGTCCAGCTGTCGCCGATCAGCGCGCCACCGATGCCCGCGCCACCGAACAGGATCGGGTGGCCGCTCACGCTCGCGGCGAGCGCGGCGCCGCCGCGAACCGGAGGTGGGTTGGCCGCGAAGCTCGGCGGGCGGAACCAGCCGGTCGCGCCGGTCATCGCGTTCGTGGCCCACGTGTAGGTCGCGTTGGTCGGGTTCCCGGTCGCGGTGAAGCCACCGAACATCACGATGTGCCCGTGCTTGTCGTCAAATGCCATCGCGGGTTGCGCGAGCGGCGGCGGGGTGACCGCGCCGCCGTTGACCGGTTGCTTCCAGTCGACGCCGTCGTACTCCCAGAAGTCCCCGAGCACGCTCGTGTCCTGCGAGCCGCCGTACATCATGATCACGCCGCGCACCGGGTCGTACGCCATCGCCTGACCTTCGCGACCGGGCGGTGTCGTCGGTGGCGTGACCTGGGTCCACACGCCATCCCACTCCCAGGTCTCGCTCGAGGCCATGCCGATCGGCGAGTAGCCGCCGAACATCACGATCTTCTTGCGCCGCGCGTCGTACGCCATCGCGGTGTTCGAGCGCCGTGGACCGTCGCCGATCTGCGTCCACCCGCTGCCGTTCCAGCTCCAGGTGTCGCCGAACACCGTGACGTTGTCGCCGCCGTAGAACACGAGCGCGTTGCGAGCCTGGTGATACGCCATCGCAGGCGCGTGGCGCGGCGACGGTGCGGCGGTGAACGGCTGCTCGACCCAGCCGTTGAACCACTCCCACACCGTCGTCGTGGTCGACAGGGCGGTCATCCGATCGTCGCCGCCGTAGAGCACGACGCGGGCGCGCGTGGCGTCGTAGGCCGCCGCGGGTCGCTGCCGCGCGCTCGGCGTTCCACCGCGCTCGATCCAGCGCGGTTGCTCGATGGCGCACGCGCTCGAGCAGCCGTCGTGCTCGAGGTGGTTGCCGTCATCGCAGGTCTCGCCGACCTCGGCATCGACGATCCGGTTGCCGCAGGTCTCCTTCGATAGGCAGTCGACCGCGCAGCCATCGCCGCCGACCGTGTTGCCGTCGTCGCACGCCTCGACGCGCATCGGATCGTCGGCGGTCGGAGCCGGATCGATCCGCCCGTTGCCGCAGCTGCGCGGCAGACACACCTGCTCGTGACAGCTGCCGGGCGTCATCTCGTCACCGATCGTGATCGTGCACGCGGCGACGTCGGCTGCGTCGGCGCAGGTGTCGAGCTGGTTCTGCACGATGCACAGGCCGTGGGTGTCGTCGCACACGTCGCCCTGCGGACACACCCGACCGTCGTCGCACGCGACCGCGCGATCGTGAACGCAGCCGGCGACGACGAGGAGAGCCGAGGCAATGCGCAACATGGTCACCACGTTAACGTGCCACCGCCGCGATCTTCTCACCTATCATTCACGGGATGAGGAGGTTCGCGCTGATCGCGGTCGTCGGCTGTAGCCATCCGGCCGCGGTGTCCGACGCGGCGATCGCCGACGCCGCGGGCTGCCTCGCGCCCGACGCGGCGCCGAGCAACCCGGCGACCGGCCCGGCATGCACCGCGAACGGCATCCCGGGCCAGTGTCTCGACGTCGCCGCCTGCACCGGCTCGCGCACGCCGGTCGCCGGCCAGTGCGCCGGGGGCGCCTCGATCGAGTGCTGCACGCCGCGGTTCGCCGCCGGCGTGACGTGCGATCCGGATGTCCACGTGCAGCCGAACGCGTGTCTCGTCGAGGAGGTCGGCGACCCGGGCTGCTTGTCGGGGATGGCGCGCGTCGGTTCGATCTGCGTCGATCGGTTCGAAGCCGCGCTGGTCGACGCGACCGACGGCAAACCGTGGTCGCCGTACTTTCCACCGCCGAACACGGTGCGCGCGGTCGCGCTGCGCGGCGCGGTGCCGCAGGGGTTCATCTCGCAGCTCGCCGCATCGGCCGCGTGCACCGCGAGCGGCAAGCGGCTGTGCACCGACACCGAGTGGCTGCGCGCCTGCCAGGGTCCGAGCGGCACGACGTTCCCGTACGGCAACACGCGCCAGCCCGGCACGTGCAACGACGCGCGCGCGGTGCATCCCGCGGTCGAGCTCTACGGGACGAGCGACAGCTGGATCTTCTCGCACCTCGACAGCCCGTGCCTGTCGCAAGAAGCCGACGGGCTCGACCGCGCCGGCGCGAATCCCGGCTGCGTGACCGCCGAGGGCATCTTCGACATGATGGGCAACCTGCACGAGTGGACCGCCGATCCGGCCGGCACGTTCCGCGGCGGCTTTTACGTCGACACCAAGCTCAACGGCGATGGCTGCCTCTACGCGACGACCGCGCACACCACGTCGTACGACGACTACTCGACCGGGTTTCGCTGCTGCGCGGACGCCAATTAGTTCGCGGGCCGCAGCTCGACGAGGGTGCCGGCGCACGAGTCGAGCAGGCGGAGCACCGAGGGCGCGGTGAACGACACGCCGGTGAGACACGTGCTCGCGCTCGCCGGGAACGAGTCGCGAAAGTGACCGAAGATCGTCGCGGCCACGCCGGTGCCGTCGACGACGCCGTTCACCGCCTGCAACCGGCGCACGGTCGTCGTCGAGCTCACCGCGAGGCTGCCGTCCTGATCGCAGGCGACGCCGCGCGGCGCGGCGATCGGATACGCGGTCGCGGGCATGCCCTCGCCCACGGTGTCCGCGGTGCCCGTGCCGGCGACGGTCGAGATCGTCAGCGTGCCGCTCGCGATCCGGCGCACGCGGTTGTTGTTGGTGTCGGCGACGAACAGGTCACCGTTCGGGCACATCGCGAGCGCGCGCGGCGTGTCGAGCTGCGCCGCGAGCGCCGGGCCGCCGTCGCCGGCGAAGCCCTTCGCCATCGCGGTGCCGGCGATCGTGCGCACCATGTTCTGCGCGAGATCGATCGCGCGGATCGTGTGGTTGTTGGTGTCGGCGACGAACAGCGTGTTCGTCGCGGTGTCGAGGTGGAGCCCGCTCGGCGAGCGGAACTGCGCGGCGTGCACCGGGCCGTCGGTCATCCCGGTCGTGCCGGCGTCGTTCGCGAACGGCGCGATCGTCCAGGTCTCCGGCTTCGCCGGATCGACGAGCGTGACGAGATCGATCCGGTTGTTGCTCGCCTCGCTGACGTAGAGCCGCTGGTTCGCGACGTCGTAGGCGAGCCCGGTGACCGCGCCGAACCGGGTGTCGCGATAGCGCGCGAGCATGCCGGTCGGCACGTCCTGCTGGTAACGCCCGATCGCGACCTCGACGCGCGCGGCGCCGACCGACTCGACGGTGCCGGCCGTGCCGTTCGCGACCAGCGTGCGATCGGCGAGCGTGACGAGCGCGCGCGCGTCGACCAGGCCGGCACGCGACAGCGGGCCGACCCCGGTGGGATCGACGCCGCCGGCGAGCGTGCCGATCTTGCCGTCCGTCGCGATCGTGCGCACGCGAAACGCGTCGTAGTCGACGACGTACACGGTGCCCGCGGCGTCGACCGCCACATCGAGCGCGGTGCCGATCGCCGCGTCGGTCGCGAGCGCGCCATCGCCGAACGAGCCCTGCACGCCGGTGCCGGCGATCGTCGAGATGTTGCCGCCGCTCACCTTGCGAACGCGATAGTCGAGCCCGTCGGCGATGTACAGGTTGCCGGCCGCGTCGACCGCGATGCCGTACGGGAACATCGGCGCCGCGAGCGCGGAGCCGCCGTCACCGGTCGTCGCCCCCTGGATGATGTTGCCGTTGCCCGCGATGGTCGAGATCGTGCCGGCGACGATCCGCCGGATCCGGCGGTTGCCGGTGTCGGCGATATAGATCGTCGTGCCGTGGATCGCGACGCCGTCGGGTGTCTTGAGCTCGGCGGCGGCCGCGGGGCCGTTGTCGCCGGCGAACGCGCCGGTGCCATCGCCGGCGACGACGGTGACCGTGTTCGTGGTCGGCGCGATCATCTTGAGCTGGTTCGCGTCGCGATCGGTGACGTAGATGTTGTCCTGCGCGTCGACCGCGAGGCCGCTCGCGAACCCGAAGCCCATCGCGAGCGTGGTGATGTTGCCGTTGCCGTCGATCCGGCGGACGCGATCGGGCTCCGCGATGATCATGCGGCCCTCGACGTCGAACGCGACCGCGGTCGGCGACTGGAGCTGCGCGCCGACCGCGGCGCCGCCGTTGCCTCCGAAGCCGAGCGCGCCGGTTCCGGCGACCGTCGCGATCAGCCCGTCGGCCGTGACCTTGCGGACGCGATGATGGTCGCTGTCGGAGATGTAGATCGCGCCCGCGGCATCGACCGCGACCGCGCGCGGGAACAGGAGCGGCGCGGCGCTCGCGCCGGCGCCGTCGCCGATGTCGTCGATCTGACCGCTGCCCGCGATGCTCGCGATGCTCGCGCCGGGCATGAACCTGCGGATCCGGTAGTTCTCGGTGTCGGCGATGTAGGCGGTGCCCGCGGTGTCGAACGCGATGCTCGACGGCGCCGACAGGAGCGCGCCGGTCGCCGGACCGCCGTCGCCGACGAACCCGGCCGTGCCGTTGCCGGCGATCGTCGAGATCGTGCCGCTGGCGTCGACCTGGCGAATCCGGTGGCCGCCAGCATCCGCGATCGCGAGCGTGCCCGCGACGACGGCGACCTTGCTCGGCGCCGTCAGGTTCGCGGCGGTCGCGACGCCGCCGTCGCCGCCGTAGCCGATCGTGCCGTTGCCCGCGACCGTGGTGATCGTGCCGGCGACGACCTTGCGGACGACGCCGTTCACGGTGTCGGCGATGTAGACGGCGCCACCGGCATCGACCGCGACGCCCTGCGGCGAGTTCAGCATCGCCGCGGTCGCACTCGCGCCATCGCCGGTGTAGCCGTCGACGCCGTTGCCCGCGATCGTCGAGATCACGCCGTCTGGATCGACCATGCGGATCACGTGGTTGTTGGTGTCGGCGATGTACAGCGTGTTGTCGGCCGCGAGCGCGACGCCGTTCGGTACCTGCAGCATCGCCGCATTCGCGGCACCGCCGTCGCCCGAGTAGCCGTCGATGCCGGTGCCGGCGATCGTGACGATCGTGCCGTTGCGATCGACGCGGCGCACGCAGTTGTTGCCGGTGTCGGCGATGAACAGGTCGCCATTGGTCGCGAACGCGATGCCGTGGGGCTGGCGAAGCGTCGCGTTGCGCGCCGGGCCGTTGTCGCCGGTGTAGGTCGCCTCGCCGGTCCCGGCGACGACGACGAGCGTGCCGGTCGGGTCGACGCGCAGCACGCGGTTGCGATAGATGTCGGCGATGTAGAGGTCGCCGTTCGGCCCGATCGCGACATCCTTGGGCGTCATCGCGACCGACGCTGGATCGGTCGCGCCGCGCACGATCACCGTGGCGGTCCACGCCGGCGTCGGGATCGGGACGACCATGCAGGCATCGCAGCCATCGTCGGGATTCGGGTTGCCGTCGTCGCACGCCTCGCCGGGATCGACGTTGCCGTCGCCGCAGAACGGGTCGGGGACCATCTTGTTGCCGTCGTCCCCACACGCCACCAGGAGCCCGACGCAGGCCAGGAGATTCCACCACATCGCGCGATGATACAGGCTCAGCGATACGCGCGCGCGATCGCGACGACGATGCTGAATCGCAACAATCGACCGAAGAACACCACGACGGAGAACGTGCGCGCGCGGACGCCGAACGCGCCCGCGACCGAGGCGACGAGCGAGAACGGCGGGAACCCGATGAACGCGCTCGCCGCGAGCACGAGCACCGGGCTCTTGCCCCAGCGGCCGACCCACACGCGCATCCGCTCGACGCGATCGCGGTGCTTGCCCGGCAGCGCGACCAGGCCGCGCACCGCGAAGTAGGTCGGCAGCTTGCTCGCGAGCGTCGCGACGGTCGCCAGCAGGACGACGAGAGGCAGGTTCGCGTCGGTCTTCAGCGCGATGCCCGCGAGCAGCGCGTCGATCGTGACGAGCGGCACGAACCCCGAGATGAACGCGACGACGAACGTGCCAGCGTACGCGCCGTAGTCGGCGAGCAGCTGCTGCGCGGTCACGCCGCGAGCCTGCGATACACCAGCGGCGCGGCCGCGGCTCCGACCGCGTCGACGACGGTGCATCCGGCGACCAGCGCGACCTGTCGCGGTCCGCCGCGGAGCGCGCGCCCGGCGACGAGCACGGCGCGCACGCCCAGCATCGCGAGGGTCGGCAGCGCCCCGAGCCGCGCGATCACCGGCGCGGTCGGTGGCGCGATCGAGCCGGCGATGTACGGCAACAGCATCCGCGCATCGGCGCCGCGGAGCAGCCGAACCGCGAACCACTCGCGAACCGACTGCGGCCACGCATGGGTCACCCGGGCCTCGCGCGCGAACTGGATCGCGATCCCGCGTTCGGCGAGCCGCAGCGCGAGCACCTGGCACTGGCCGTGGAACATCGGGCTGATCGTCGGATAGCCGTGCAGCTCCTCGAACACGTCGCGCGCGAACGCGACGTTGTTCGCGAAGAAGTTGCGGACGTGACAGGCGTTGCCTTCGCCGGCGCCGAACTGCCGCGGGAAGTAGCGATCGAAGTACGGGAAGTCGAGCCGGTTCGCGATCGGCGCGAGCGTGCCGGCATATGACGTCGCGCCGGCGACGACGCGCGCCGAGCCATCGCGCAGCGGCGCGAGCAACGCGGCGAGCCAGGTCGACGACGGCGGACAGTCGCCGTCGATGAACGCGACGTGCGCGCCGGTCGTCGCCGCGAACCCGGCGTTCTTGTGATCGTAGTAGCCCGCGGTCGCGGGCAGCGCGACCCAGGTGATCGGGCGCCCGAGCCGCGCGGCGAGCGATGCGCGGGTCTGCGGATCGAGATCGACGTGGGTGACCGCGACCTCGACGTCGGCGACCTGC
Organism: Haliangiales bacterium; assembly: GCA_038321315.1. Taxonomy (GTDB): domain Bacteria; phylum Myxococcota_A; class Polyangia; order Haliangiales; family Haliangiaceae; genus JABFXX01. The sequence goes on from JBBQEX010000002.1 coordinate 142,976, forward strand.
GACGCGAGCGCGTCGAACAGCGTCTCGAGCCCGGCGCGCTTCTCGCGCCCGAGGTTGAACGTCTCGATCACGACCGACGTCACGACGCGACCCCGACCGCGCGCATGCGCAGCATGTCGCGATAGATCCGCCACGTCGCGGCGACCGCGCGCTCGAGATCGTAGGACAGCGCGTGCGCGCGCGCGGCCGCGGTCATCGCATCGCGGCGCGCGAACAGCTCGAGGATCGCCCCGCCGAACGCGGCCGGATCGCGCGCGTCGCGCACCAGGCCGGTCACACCTTCGACGACGTGCTCGTGCGCGGCACCGCCGGTCGTGACCACCGCGGGCAGCCCGCTCGCCGCCGCCTCGACGACCACGTTGCCGAACGTCTCGGTCTCGCTCGCGAACGCGAACACGTCGGCCGACGCGAACATCGTCGCGATCTCCTCGCCGTGCAGCGGGCCGGTCGCGATCACGCCGGGTCCGCTCACCGCGCGCGGACCCTCGCCGACGACGACGAGCCGCGCCGCCGGGTTCGCCGCATAGACCTCGCGCCACGCGGCGAGCAACCCATCGAGGTTCTTCTCGTTCGACAGCCGGCCGACGTAGAGCGCGACCGGGCCGTCGCTGCCGAGGCGCGCCGCGAGGGCCGCGCGATCGCGCCGCGCCGGATCGAACAGCGCGAGGTCGACGCCGCGCCGCACGCGCTGGATCCGATCGGCCGGCACGCCGAGCGCGACCAGCCGATCGACGACGGCCGCCGACGGCGCGAGGCACAGATCGGCCTGCTGGTAGAACCAGCCGACGAGCGGATTGACGAGGTCGCGCAGGAACGGCAGGCCCGTCATGCGCGCCGCGTACTCGGCGACCTCGGTGTGATACTGCGCGATGATCGGCACGCACATCATGCGCGCGGCGATCAACCCGGCGATGCCCATCGGCCCCGGGGTCGCGAGCTGCACGAGATCCGAGCCGCGCATCGCGTCGACCATCGACGGCAGCGCCGGCACGCTCCACGTCATGCCGGGATAGAACGGCAGCGCCGCCTGCATCGCGCTCGCGACCGAGCTCGGCCCGACGAGCCGGACGTCGTGACCCGCACGTTTGCCGGCATCGACCAGCCGGCGCAGGCCGAGCGCGACGCCGTTGATGTCGTCGGTGGTGTCGGAGACGATCGTGACGCGAGGGTCGTGCGGGCGCCGGAGCGTGGTCATGCCTGGTGAACGAGCAACTCGCGCGCCGGTCCAGGATGCCGTCCGTTCGCACCATTTGCCGCGCGATCGATGAATCCTCGACGCTCAGGTGACAGCGTGCGCGACACAGCGGTCGGCCCACGGCATCTCGCCGAGCGCCGGCGCGCCGAGGTCGACGCCGCACACATCGCAGCGCCCGAAGCGATCGTCATCGGCATCGAGCAGCGCGCGGCGCGCCTCGATCTGATCGAGCGCCTGCCGCAACACCTCTTCCGGGCGCATCCCGGGCTTGGCGTCGAGCATCGCGGTGAGGGCAGGTGGCTGCTTGCCGGCGAGCACCTCGGACAGCAGGGTGGCGAGCGTCTGACCGCGCGTCATGAGGCCGCGTCGGAGCCGGGCCTTGGTCTCGGGGTCGAATCGCGGGCTGGGGTCTGGTGGACTCATGTCCCCGCTAGCCGAGCAGGATCTGGGGGTCGAGTCCACACCCCAGTCGCCTAGATCTGCGAAACTACAGGTCTCGGATCGTGATCGGTCCTTGCATTGTCCCAGGTGTAACGATGGTGCGAATCGTTGTTGTTGGATTCCTTGCACTGGCCGCCTGCTCCGTCGGGCAGGTCGATGGCTACATGGGTGGTGGTGGGCCCGATGGCGGCGGTGGTGGCGGTGGTGGAGGCCAGTCCTTCAGCACCACGATCGCGCCGCTGGTGACCCGGTGCGTCGGATGTCACTCCGGCGTCCAGATGCCGAACCTGAGCTCGTTCTCGGCGCTCGGCGCGCTCTACAAGCAGAAGCCCGGCGCGAGCAACATCCTGGTCACCAAGGGCACGCCGACCGCCGGCAAGCACGAGGGCATCGACTACCTGTCGGCCGCGGATCAGGCGACCGTCGCCGCGTGGATCGACAGCCTCTAACCAATTCTGTCCGCGCGAGTCTGACGATGCATGAAGCTCGTCCTCGCGTTCGTGCTCGGTAGTCTGGTGCTGACCGGCGTTGCCCACGCCGACCCACAGCGCCCACAACGCCCGATGCGTCAGGCCCTGCTCGAGCGCTTCGATCGCGATCACGATGGCCGGCTCGATCCACGCGAGCGCCGCGCGGCGGTTCGCCAGCTGAGGAAGCTCGCGAAGCAGCTCGCCCGCCACGATCGCGGCAAGGCACGCATGCACGCGATCGTCGGCCGCTACGATCTGAACGGCGACGGCGACCTCGGTCCGGGCGAGGTGCCACCCGCGGTCGCCAAGCGCCTGCGTCGGCTCGATCGCAACGGCGACGGCTGGGTCGACGAGTCCGAGCTCCGCCGCTAACGGAACTTGAGCCGCGACGCGCCGATCATGTGCGGCAGCGCCGGCAACCGAAGCGCCGCGAGCGTGGTCGCCGCGGTGTCGACCGTCTCGATCGTACCGTCGAGCACGACGCCCTCGGCGATACCCGGCCCGTGCACGATCCACGGGATCTGGCGATCGACCTGGACGTGTCCGTCGGAGTGATGCGTGCCGTGGCCGCCGTGGTCCGCGGTGACGATCACGAGCGTCGTCGGGCCGGCATCGCTCGCGTCGATCGCGGCGAGCACGGTCGCGAGGCAGGTGTCGCTCGCCTTCACCGCGCGCAGGTACTCCGGCGACATCCAGCCGTGGCTGTGGCCGTACTCGTCGGGATCCGAGAAGTGCACGAACAGGAGGTCCGGCTTCCGCTGCGCGAAGTACTCGGCGGCACGCTTGGCGACGCCGCCACACAGGTAGCTCGGGCGCTCGAAGTGATCGACGGTCCCCGGGCTCGCGATGTGCGCGAGCTTCGGCTTGCCGACGATCATCGCGGTCGACAGCCCGGCCGCGTGCGCCGCCGAGAAGATCGTCGGCACGTGGATGAAGCCGCGGTCGGCCTTGTAGCTGTTCCACCACAGGCCGTGCGCCCGCGCGCCGACCCCGGACAGCATCGACGCGTGCGACGGCAGCGTGTCGCTCTCCGCGATCGTCTCGGCCTCGCGCGCGCTCGTGCTGACCGCGATCAACGCGACGTGCCGCGGCGCGAGTTGCTCGGTCAGGACGTCCGGCCGCAGCCCGTCCTCGCTGATGATCACGACGCGACGGACCTCGAGCGGTGGCGGTGGCGGCACCGCGAGCGGTGGTCGGTCCGGCACCGTGATCGGTGGGGCAACCGGAGGCGCCGCGATCGGATCGGCGTGACAGCCGACGAGGATCGCGAGCAGCGCTGCGCTACTTCTTGCCGGGTGCATACGGATCGTACAGATCGCCCTTCTTGCGCTCGGGTGGCGCGGCATCGGGCGGTGGCTTCGCGACGACGATCGCGGGCCTCGTGCGCTCGCCGACCATGACGACGTGGCGCGTGGCACTCGCGGCGAGCGGCAAGACGACGCGCTCGTCGCGGAACCCCGGCTTCTTGACGAGCACGACGAGCTCGCCAACGCCCAACGCCATCGGCATGTCGAGCGGCGTCTGCCCGATCCGCACGCTGTCGGTCACGCGATAGACGTCGGCGCCCGCTGGCTCGGTCTCGACGCGGAGCGTGATCGTCGTCGGTGGCGGCGCCGCGTCGATCGCGATCGGCGCTGCATCGGGAGGTGGCTTGGCGACCGCAACGATCAGCGCGGGCTTGCTCGGGTCGTGCGACGTGACGACCACGATGCCGATCGCGACGACCGCGACCGCGACCGCGACGCCGATCAACAGGCCGCGGCGCGCCGGCTTCGGCGCGAAGTCGGTGAGCTCGCGCGCGCTCGAACCGAGCGTGGTCGCGCTGGCCTCGCGCGGGCGGACGATCGGTGCCGGCGCAGGCGTCGTCGGCGGTGCGAGCGGCAGCCCCTCGGCGATCGCCTCGAACGCCGCGACGACCTCGGTCATCGACGCCGCGCGATCCGCCGGCTGCTTCGCGAGCAGGCGGCGGATCAGCGTCTCGCACGACGCGGCGAGCTCGGGCGCGAGCGTCCGCGGCGCGACCGGCACCTCGTGCAGGTGGCGCGCGTAGGCCTCGGCGATATTCTTGGCGAGGAACGGCGGCTGGCCACACGCCATCTCGTAGACCACGCAGCCGAGCGAGTACGCGTCGGCGCGCCAGTCGACCTGGCCGGAGTCGCCCCACTGCTCGGGCGCCATGTACGCCGGTGTGCCCATCGTGCCCTGCGTCTTGGGACCCGAGCTCGCGAGCGTGCCGGACAGCTTCGCGATCCCGAAGTCGAGGATCTTGATGCGTTCGCCGAGCTCCTCGTCGCGCACGAGGAAGATGTTGTCGGGCTTGAGATCGCGGTGGGTGATCCCGGCGCGATGCGTCGCCTCGAGCACGCTCGCGATCTGGCGCCCGATCGCCGCGACCTCTGCGGTCGGCAGCTTGCCGGCGCGCTCGAGCCGACCGGCGAGCGATTCGCCCTCGAGCAGCTCCATGATCAGGTAGGCGTGATCCTGGAACATGCCGGAGTCGAAGATCTTGACGATGCCGGCGTGCTTGATCTTGTTGACCGCGCGCGCCTCGTTGAAGAACCGCTGGACCTGCTCGTGATCGCGCGAGATCTCCGGATGCAGGATCTTCACCGCGACGCGGTTCTCGGCCATCGCGGTGTGCTCGGCGAGGAACACCTCGCCCATCCCACCGCGGCCGATCTGCGACACGATCTTGAAGTTGCCGATCACCTCGCCGATCACGGCACGATGTCCTGGCCGGTGAGATCGTCGACGGCGATCCGGCCGATCACCGTGGGGTCGACGGCGTACACGAACCCGCCCGCGACGAACACGCGGCGCGGGCCGGCCGTGAGGCCCTCCATGCCGAGCCGGACCGTGTCGACCGTCGCGCCGTCGAACGAGACGCGTCCGATCCCGATGCCGCGCATCCGCTGATCGCCCTGGTTCGAGCTCACGTCGGTGATCGTGAAGTAGGCCGCGTGCTCGTCGACCGCGAGATCCTGGCACCAGAAGCTCGCGGTCGTGAGCAGCGTGCTCAGCACGTGCGTGTCGAGATCGTAGCGCTTGATCACGCAGCCCGGCCCGTAGCCGAACGTCGTCGGATCCTGGGCGCCCGCGAACGCGACGCCGTGGTCGTCGGCGGCCATGCCGACCGGGATCATGTGATGCAGCTCGTCGGAGGTGAGCTGGCCGAGCTCGACGACATCACCAGCACTGGTCGCGGTGGTCGGGAACATCCGCACGCGCGCGCCCCCTTGCGAGGCGACGTGCTCCATCGTGAACACCGCGCTGGTGTTGACCGCGAGGCAGCTGTCGAGCGAGTCGCAGAACAGCGACAGCGGGAGCCCGTAGGCGACCGCGGCGGTGCCCTGCGGTGCGATCCGCGAGATCGTGCTGAGGAGCGGCGGGTTCACCGAGCTCAGGCCGAACCCGCAGCACGGATATTGTGGGTCCTCGAAGTTGGTCGTGCCATTCGTCCGTGCGATCGACGCGACGTACGTCGAGCCGTCGGGTGCGATCGCGAGGCCGGCCGGTCCATCACCCATCATCGTCGTGATCGCGATCTGGGTATCCACCGTCCCGAGGTCGACGGTGAGCTTGTTCATCTGCGCCTCCTGGAACATCCAGGCCGGCGTGTCGCCGCCGACCGCGACGCGCGGGAGCTCGGTGCCGGGTCCGACGCTGCCCGCGCTGCCGAGCGACCGCGTCGCGAGATCGGCGCCGGTGAGATCGAACGCCGTCAGCTCGACCGCGGCGACGCCCTGATTGCCGCCGGTGTTGCTGCCGCACCCGGTGGTCGGGACATACGGCAGCGTGATGAGGTAGCCGTGCGCGCTGCCGAACGCGACGTCGCCGATGTAGCGGGCGCTGCCGTTGCACTGCTGGCTCGCCGGGACCGCGGGCACCGCGTAGATCGTCGTGACCTTGGTCGGCGCCGCCGGCACGCCGCCGGCACCGAAGCAGCCGGCGAGCGCGAGCGTGACGATCGCGACGCGCATCAGAACGCCACCGTGCTGCGCAGGCCGCCGAACACCGACGCGTAGTGGACGCCACCGTGGTCGCCGGTCGTCTTGGTCGACTCGTCGCCGAACACCGTGACCTCGGTCTCGATCACGGCGCCGACGACCCACGCGGCGAATGCCGGGGTCGGATGATAGTCGACGCCGGCGTGCGCGCCGACGACGATCCCGGGGAAGAAGTCGCTCTCGGCGGTCTGCGCCATGCCGGCGACGTAGGGCGTCCAGTCGGCGAATCCAAACCGGAACGCGGGCGCGAGGCCGATCCATGGATCGATCGCGTGGTGCGGTAGCACGTGGATGTCGAGCGCGAGGCCGGGCATCACGTAGCGGCACGCGGTGAACCGGTTGCGCGGCCCGAAGTCGAACGGCGTCGCCGGCGTCGGACCGGCGATGTCGGTCCCGCACGCACCACTCGCGTCGACCGTGCCGTACTCCGCGAACAGCCCGAAGTGCACGCGGCGCCCGAGATGGAACGCGAGCTCGGCGCGATATGCGACGACGAGCGGGTGATCGCCGTGCAGCTTGACGCCGGGCATCATCGTGAGGCCGAGCTCGACGGTCGGCTCGTCGACCGCGGGTGGAGGAGGCGGCGGGACCACCGGCGCGACGACGACGCGCTCGACCGGCGGCTCGACCTTCGCGACCGCCGCGACCCTCGCGAGCTCGACGGTGAGATCCGCGATCGCCTTGCGCGCGGCATCGGCGTGCGCGCCGCTCGGCGCGGCGATCACGTAGCGCCGGTACAGCTCGCGCGCGGTCTCGAGATCCTTGCCGGTGCGTGACAGCTCGGCAGCGTCGAACAGATGTTCGGCGTCGGCGTCGGCGTCGTACGCCGCGGTGTACTCCTTCGCGGCATCGACGAACGCGCCGGCGTCGACGAACGCCTTGGCCTGCCGCACGTGCGCCTCGCCAGCGGCGATCACCGCCTGGCGCTCCTGCTCCTTCACGAGTCGCTCGTGCTCGATCGCCGCGGCCTTGGCCTCGTCGGCGAGCGCCTTGTCGACCTCGGCGACGTACTGGCGCGCCTCGTCGGCGAGCGGGCCATCGGGCTCGGCGTCGAGGTACTTGTGGTACCAGGTCGCCGCCTCGGCCTTCTGGTTGGCCAGGTGGTAGGAGCGCGCGATGTTGAACAGCAGCGGGTTCGCCGGCGCGAGATCGTACGCCGCGCGGAACTCGCCGATCGCCTTGTCGAAGGCGCCGGCATCGAAGTAGGCCTTGCCCTGCTTGTAGTGCAGCGACGCCTGCTTCTTCGCGACCGCATCGGGCGGCTTCGGTTGCGCGTGGACGTCGACCGCACCCACCAGAACTAGCCAGGTTGCGATCGCGAGTCCGAAGCATCGACCGCTTCGTCGGATCACGTCTCCCAGCGTATCAGATCGCGTCCTCAGGGCGCGGTGGTCGTGAGGCACACCTTCAGTGCCGGGGTCATCGCCATCGGATCGTAGGTCCCGATCGCGCGTGCGCGCCGTGCATCGGCGCAGTGATTCGCGAGGCGCGCGAAGCCTTCCTCGATGAACCCGAGCGCGTTGGTCAGATCGATCTGATCCGACGGCGTCATCGCGGCGCCGGCATCGCGCGCGATCGCCGCGGCATCGGCGAGCGCCTGGGAGAGCTCGGCGAGTGGGGCAAATTGCAACCGCGCCATCTGGTACTGCAGGTGCGCGAGCCGCTGCTTCCACGTCCCGACCGACGTCGGGCAGTTCATGTCGACCTCGCGCTGCGCGTCCTCTGCGACGGTCGCCACCGACAAGCCGTCCGCGGTGAACAGCGCCCGCAGCTCGCGCTCGCCCTCGGGACATCGGCCGGCGAGCAGCTGACACCGCGCGCGAAACAGCGCGTCGTCGTGCGCCGACATCACCGACGGCCGCACGCCGTGCCCGGCATCGAACGCCGCGAACGAAGCCAGGCAATCCCGCCGGTGATAGGTCACGTGCGCGATCGCCTCGAAGTACGCATCGGGCCCGATCGAGCCCGAGCCCGAGCCCGACTTCTTCGGTGCGACCCTCGCGGGTGGTGGTGGCGCCGGTATCGGCGGCGGCGCGGCATCGATCACCGGCGCCGAGGCGATCGTCACGGTCGGCGGTGGTGGCGACGCGATCACCAGCGCGGAAGGCGAGGGCGACGACGTCATCACCCAGGCCGTGCCTCCCGCGGCCGCGCCCGCCGCGAGCACGACGCCCATCGCGACGAGCGGCCACCGGCGCTTCGGGGTCGGCGGGGGCGCCGCGAGCGCCTCGGCGAGCGCCGTCATGTCGACGAACCGCGCGTCGGGGTCGCGCGCGAGCCCGGTCGCCAGCGCGGCCGCCAGATGCTTCGGCAGGTCGAACCCGCGCGCGTCCGCCGCCGGTCGCTTGCCGGTCAGCGCCTCGGCGAGCGCGACACACAGCGCGAACTGATCGGCGCGGCCATCGACCGGCTTGCCGGCGCGCTGCTCGGGCGCCATGTACGCCGGCGTGCCGACCACCGCGCCGTCGTCGGTCAGCTTCGTGCTCGGATCGTCGCGGCGTGCGAGCCCGAAATCGCCGACGCGCACGCGCCCGTCGCGCGCGACGAACAGGTTCGCCGGCTTGACGTCGCGATGCACGAGGCCCATGGCGTGCGCCGCGGCGAGCCCGCGCGCGGCCTGGACGTACGCGGCCACGATCGCGGCCTGCGTGCGCTCGACCTGCCAGCGATCGAGGGGCTCGCCGTCGACCAGCTCGGTCGCGATGAACACCTCGCCGGCATGCTCGCCGACATCGAACACCGCGACGACGTTCGGATGCTGCAGCTGCGCGAGCGCGCGGGCCTCGCGCATCAGGCGCGCCGGGCCGTGCTCGCCGACCTCGGGGCGCATCAACTTGATCGCGACGCGGCGCTCGAGCATCGGATCCCACGCCGCCCAGACCACGCCCATCCCGCCGACGCCGAGCTGCTCCTCGAGCCTGTAGCGCCCGACCATCGCGGGCTTCTGGGCCGCCGGATCGACCGCGGCGAGGTGGCCGATCGTCGCGCGACAGCGCTCGCAGCCGTCGACGTGATCCGCGATCGCCTCGACGCGCACCGCCGGCAGCGCGTGCTCGACCAGCGCGATCAGGGTGTCGTCGCCCGGACAGTTCGTCATTTGTCCCCGGGACTGCTCTTCAAGACGCGCGAGAGCGACAGCTCGAGGTGTGCGTCGAGCGCGGCGACCGCGCTCGCGAGATCATCCTTGGGGACGCCGAGCTCGACCGCGACCTGCGCGCGCGTCTGATCGATCAGGTGCTCGCGCGCGCCCGCGAGCGTGCGCGCGACCGTCGCGCGATGGACCTCGTAGGTCGACGCGATCTGATCGAGCGTGAGCCGGTCGACGTAGGCGTGGCGCAGGAACGTGCGCTGGCGCGGTGCCAGGCTGGCGACCGCGGCGGCGAACGCGCGCTTGACCGCGCCGCCGAGCTGATCGCGGATGTGATCGAGGCGCGGATCGCCGGGCGCGGCGAGCCCGAGCAGCTCGCGCTCGTCGAGGTCGCTCTCGTAGCGCGCGCTGCGATCGCTGCGCGCGGCGTCGACGAAGTCGCGCGCGGCGGTCACGCGCAACCAGTTCTGCAAGAAGCCGAACCCGGCGTAGTCCGCGATCCGCGGCGCGGTGCCGACGAACAACTTGACCCGCAACCGCTGCTTCGACCGCGGGCAACCGGTGAAACCGCGCGACCAGCCGCGCGATGTCGTCGGCATACGCCGCCTCGAACGCGAGGATGCCACCCGGCTCGCCGAGCCCGGCCCACCAGGCGAGGAACAGATCCTCGATCCGCAGGCGCGGCAGCACGGTCGCGAGCTCGGTCTGCTTCGCGATTCGCGCCGCGACGTAGTCGGCGAACGCGGCGTCGGGCGCGGGCGCGGTCGGCCACCGGCTGTGCACCGCGGCGAGGCCGGTCGCGAGCTGGGCGCCGAGGCCGCTCGTGGCGACGGTCGCGCGCGCCTCGGGGTCGAGGCGATCGAGCACGGCCTTGCCGAACGCGCCGGAGTCCACCCATGGATGGTGCCACGGAACCGCGCAGCGGCTGGTCGCGACGCGGACCCGGAGGCGGAGCCCGTCGCGGACGACGATCGCGACGGGGAGGGCCACGGCTAGAACTTCTTCGCCATCTCGAGGCCGCCGACCTGGCCGAGGTGCGCGTTGTACTGGTTCGCTGCGCGATCCGCGATCGAGCGATCGACCGCGTGGGTCTCGGGGTTCATCTCGTGCGCGCCGTACCACGACATGTAGTAGCCGCCGCCGAGGGCGAGGCCGCCGAGCACCGAGAGGCCGAGCTTCACCGCCGGCACCGGGATGAAGAAGCTGGCGATCATGCCGACGCCGCCACCGATCATCGTGCCGATGCCGCGGTGCTGCCACTTCTTCCCGTCGACGCGCATCGAGACCGTGTCGTCGAACGCCTTCTGATCGCCGGCGATCTTGAAGAAGTCCTCGTCGCTCAGCTGCTCGGTGCCCTGCACCGGGTACCAGATCTTCTGCGTGTGCTGGACCTCCTTCTCGGCGTAGGTCGTGCCCTTGCCGATCGCGTGGCCGTTCTCGTCGGTGTACTCGGTCTCGCCGACCTTCTCCTTCTCCTTGGTCGTCCAGACCTTGACGTCGTCGACGACGTTGAGCTGCGCGCCGCTCGCGACGGCGCCGGACTTGGGGCCCTCCTGTGGCATGAGGCAGGCGGCGGTGGTGGTGGTGAGCAGGCAGAACGTGATTCCCAGAGTGCGCGACATGTAGCTCGTCCTTGTGGCTTTGGGCGGTGAGCCCGTTGTTGGTGCCGGTACGGACGGAGCCCACTTCCACCCAGTCGCACCGATTCGCGAACAATCGACCGGACGCCAAACCTGACGGCGTTCCACCCGCGGGCCGACCCGATCGCGTCCTGCGGGCTTTCCGCCGCGGCACGCGGGATGCAAAACCCCGCTCCATGAAGGCCAAACGTCAGCGCAAGCCCACGACCTCACCCGCTCAGCGCGCACGTGGCCGCCGCCGCCCGTGGCACCAGGTCCACGACGTCGACATCGTCGAAGAGGTCGAGATCGCCGAGCTCGAGCCGCGCGAGCTCGCGGACTACTCGCGCCGATAGGCGAGCACGAGATCGAGCGCGACGAACGGCGTCGACGCCTTGTACGGGTCGGCGTCGAACTGGATGTACTGCGCGCCGCCCCCGACCCGCAGATCGAGCTTGCCGGTCAGCCCGAACGCCCAGCCGACGAACGCGCCGGCGGTGAACCCGACGCCGGTCCCGGTGACCCCACCCTTGCTGCCGCGCACGCCGACCCCGCGGACGTACGGCGCGATATAGAGGCCGTGCTCGCTGGCGTTCGCGAACCAGGTCGGCCGCAGGCCGACGCCGACGCCCTGGACGTTGTCGCCGCGATCGAACCACGGCAGGAAGTACGTTCCGAAGATCTCCGCCTCGCCCATGATCGCGACGTGGCCGATGATCGGCTGCTCGTATGCGAGGCCGATGACCGAGAGGCCGAGGTCCGCGGCGAACGCGGGCTTCAGCTCGTCGTCTTCGGCGAGCGCGGGACTCGCGAGGGCGCAGACCAGACCGAGCGCGAGGGCGTGACGCATCCCCTCGTGTATCACGCGAGCTCGGCGAGCCGGCGCTCGAGGAACCGGCGCTCGGGCACCGAGCCGACCCGCGCGAGGGCCTCGCGATAGGCCGCGACGGCTTCGCGATCGCGGCCGAGCCGGCGCAACAGATCGGCGCGCGCGGCGTGGAGCAGGTGGTAGTCGGCGAGCTCGACGCGCACCGGCTCGATCGCGGCGAGTCCGGCCGCCGGACCGAGGACCATCGCGATCGCCACGGCGCGATTGAGCACCACGATCGGCGATGGCGCGCGCCGCACGAGCTCGTCGTAGAGCGACGCGATCTGCGGCCAGTCGGTGTCGCTCGCGCGCGGCGCGCCGGCGTGCAGGGCCGCGATCGCCGCCTGCACCGCGTACGGCCCGGCACCATCGCGGAGCGCGCGGGGCACGAGCGCGAGCGCCTCGTCGATGCCCGCGCGATCCCAGCGTGCGCGATCCTGATCCTCGAGCAAGATCAGGTCGCCGTGCTCGTCGGTGCGGGTGTCGCGTCGCGAGTCGTGCAGCAACATCAGCGCGAGCAGGCCGAACGCCTCGCCGGCGTCGGTCAGCTCGACCACGATGCGCGCGAGCCGGATCGCCTCGCGGCACAGATCCTTGCGGACCCAGGCATCGCCGGCGGTCGCGGCGTAGCCCTCGTTGAAGATCAGGTAGACGACCGCCATCACCGCGTCGGTTCGCGCGGCGAGCTCGCTGGCCTCGGGCACCTCGTACGGGATGCGCGCATCGCGGATCTTGGTCTTCGCGCGCACCAGGCGCTGCGCCATCGTGACGTGCGAGATCAGGAACGCGCGCGCGATCTCCTCGGTCGTCAGGCCGCCGAGCGTGCGCAACGTCAGGGCGACCTGGGCCTCGCGCGCGAGTGCCGGATGGCAACACGTGAAGATCAGCCGCAGCCGATCGTCGCCGAGCGCGCTGGTCGGTTCGACCTCGATGATCGGCTCGGGCTCGGCCGCGATGATCTCGCGCAGCTTCACGCGCCGACGGATCTGATCGATCGCCTTGTGGCGCCCGACCTGGATCAGCCAGCCGCGGGGCTCGCCGGGAATGCCCTCGGTCGGCCAGCGCGCGAGCGCCGCCTCGAACGCGTCCTGGACCGCTTCCTCGGCGAGATCGAAGTCGCCGTGACACGCGCGGATCATCGTGGCGAGCACGCGCGACCGCTCAGCGCGAAACACGTCTGCGATCGCGCCGGCGGCCTCCACGGTTCGACCTTACATCGCGTGGACGGGACGGATCTCGATCGACCCGTGGCGCGCGCTCGGGATCCGCGCGGCGATCCGGGTGGCCTCGTCGAGATCCTTGGCCTCGACGAGGTAGTAGCCACCGAGCTGCTCGCGAGTCTCGGCGAACGGGCCGTCCGTGATCTGCGACTTGCCGTCGCGCACGCGCACCGTCGTCGCGGTCGTCGTCGCCTGCAGGCGGTTGCCACCGACGAGCGCGCCGGACTTGCCGAGGTCGGCCGAGAGCGCGTTGTACTCGTGGAACATCGCCTGCAGCTCCGCCGGCGGCTTGGCGTCGAACTGCTTCTCGTTCATGTAGATCAGCATCAGGTATTGCATCGTCGACTCCAGGCTACTTGGTGGCCGGCTGGAGGATACCGATCGGCGCGCCCTGCGGATCGAGGAACAGCGCGATGCGGCCGATGCCGGCGACATCGTTCGGCGGCAGCTTGATGTCGGCACCGAGCCGCTTGGCCTTGGCGACGACCGCGTCGGCATCGGCGACCTGGACGTACGGCGTCCAGTTCTGCGGGATGCCCGGCATCGGCGACTTCATCACGCCGCCGCGGTCGTGGCCATCCGACTTGAGCACGTGGTAGGTGCCCATCGGGCCCATGTCCATCGCGGCGTCGGTGAAGCCGCCGATCTGCTTGTAGAACTCGACCGACTTCGCCGGGTCCTCGGTGTAGAGCTCGTTCCAGCACCACGAGTTGGCGACACCCTTCCAGTCGCCGGTGCCCATCGGCTTGGTCGGTTGCCACAGCGCGAACACGCCGCCGAGCGGATCGAGCGCGACGGCCATCGTGCCGACCTCGCCGAGCTTCCACGGCTTCGCGGCCGTCTTGCCGCCGTTCGCCTCGACCTTCGCGAGGGTCGCCGCGGCGTCGGTGACCTGGAGGTGCGGGAGCCAGTGCGCGTGCGTCGGGGCACCCTTGGGCGTCGCCATGTAGCCGCCGATCGTGGTGTCCTTGTCGAGCGCGATCATCGTGTACGCGCCGTCCGGCATCGGCACGGCCTGCGTGCTCCAGTTGAACAGCTCGCCGAAGAAGCCCTGCGCCTTCGCGCTATCGGTGGACACGTACTCGAACCAGACGAAGCGGCCAGTTGGGATTTGCATGCCCTACAGTCGAACGACCGCGTGGCGGATCGACAGCCCCGCCAAAAAACTTTCAAGTCGCTGAAATCTCCTAAGATGGACCGCGTGAGACTCGGGATCATCGGCGACATCCACGCCGAGGCCGTGCGACTCGAGCGCGCGCTCGCGTGGTTCGCGCGGGTCGGCGTCGATCAGGTGGCGTTCGTCGGCGATGTCGTCGATGGTCGCGGCGATCTCCCGCGTTGTATCGCGCTGCTCGGCGACGCGATCGGCGTGCGCGGCAACCACGAGCGCTGGTTCCTCGCCGACACGATGCGCATGCTCTCCGACGTCCATCGGATCGCCGACGTCGATCCCGCGACCGTCGCGGCGCTCTCCGCGCTGCCGCCGACCCGGACGATCGCGACACCGCTCGGGCCGCTGCTCCTGTGTCACGGCATGGGCGACGACGACATGGGCGGGCTTCGCCCCGACGACCGCGGCTACGCGCTCGACGTCAACGATCGCGTCCAGGCGATCGTCGCGGCGCGCAGCCACGCGATCGTGGTCGCCGGCCACACTCACCAGCGCATGGTGCGCCGGATCGGCGACGTCACGTTCATCAACGCGGGCACGCTCGCTGGCGACGACCCGTGCGCCGCGATCCTCGATTGCATCGCGCGCACCGTGATGTTTGCCGACGCGGTCGACCCGTCGATCCTGCTCGACGAGGTTTCGATTTGAGAAATACTTCGCAACCGCCCGACCCGGTGGTCGAAGCTCTCCGCATGTCACCACGTGTTAGCGTTGTCGCGATGGTCCTCGGGCTGCTCACGTCGGCGTGCATGGTCAACGGCAAGATGATGGGCGCATCGCCATCGCCATCGCCATCGCCATCGCCATCGCCATCGCCATCGCAGCCGGCTCCGGCGGAGATCGGGGACACGCCCCGAGCGAGCAGCGACTTTCACATGGACCTGGGCCCCAACTTCGTCGGCATGACCGTCGCGGAGGCCAAGGCCGCCGCCAACAAGGCCGGATGGACCGGCGAGATCGACGTCTACCAGGAGGCGCCCGAGGATCCATGCAAGGCCGGCACGGTGTGCCGGTTCGCGCCGAGCGACTGGAAGATCAAGATCGGCACGCATGCCCAGCTCAACTTCTACGTGAACCCGACCCCGTGACCGACGACGTCGTCCGCTGCGCGTGGGCCGCGAAGCCCGAGATGTGGGCCTATCACGACCGCGAGTGGGGCACCGTCGTCCACGACGACCGCAAGCACTTCGAGTTCATGATCCTCGAGGGCGCGCAGGCCGGGCTGTCGTGGTCGACGATCCTCAACAAGCGCGAGGGCTATCGCCGCGCGTTCGCCGAGTTCGACGCCGAGAAGGTCGCGCGGTTCACGCCGGCCAAGCTCGCGAAGATCCTGCTCGACCCGGGCATCGTGCGGAATCGCCTGAAGGTCGAGAGCGCGGTGCACAACGCGAAGCTGTTCCTGAAGCTCCAGGACGAGCTCGGCTCGTTCGACAAGTTCATCTGGAGCTTCGTGAAGGGCAAGCCGATCGTGAATCGCTGGAAGCGCAGCACCCAGATCCCGGCGACGACCAAGGAGTCCGACGCGCTCGGCGCCGCGATGAAGGTGCGCGGCTTCAAGTTCGCCGGGTCGACGATCATGTACGCGCACATGCAGGCGTGCGGGCTCGTCGACGATCACCTCGCGACGTGCTTCCGCCGCACCGGCTGACGGTTCCGTGATAGTCACGGCCGGTGGCGGACCGGGAAGCGATCGACTGGATCGCGAAGATCGTGGCGACGACGGAACCGGATCCCTCGGCGGATCGGATCCTCGACGGCGCGCTCGCGAGCTTCGAGACCTTCGGGCTGCGGCGCGCGACGGTCGAGGACGTCGCACAGGCCGCCGGGGTGTCGCGCGTGACCGTGTACCGGAAGTACGCCAACAAGGCCGAGCTGGTCAGCGCCGTGTTCGTGCGCGAGGCGCGGCGCGCGCTCGTCGAGATCAACGCCGTGCTCGCGCCGATCGAGGCGATCGCCGATCGGTTCGTCGAGAGCTTCGTCATCATGCTGCGGGTCGCGCGCGAGCACCCACTGCTCACGCGCTTGCTCGCGACCGAGCCGGAGACCGTGCTGCCGTACCTGTCGCCGACGCTGGCGATCTCGCGCGGCCTCCTCGCCGATCAGATCCGCGGCGCCCAGCGGGCCGAGGTCATGCGCGCGTTCGATCCCGAGATCGTCGCCGAGCTGCTGGTCCGGATGATCTGGTCGTTCCTGCTAGCCCCCGAGAGCGTGATCGACCTGGCCGACGACGCCAAGGCGCGCGCGTTCGTCCGGCGCTTCCTGTTCAGCCCCCTGCGAGTCCCGCGTTCACATCCTGCTTGACGCCCGTTCTGGGACAATGTTACAGAAGCGGCCTCTTTGTATCAGGCAGGAGGCCAGATGCAGCTTCGGGGCACGTCGATCATCGGACTCGCGTTCACGGCGTGTACTGCCGCTCCGGGTGGAGTGGCTTCACCCGATCCTGATCCGATGACGGATCCGATGCCCGACGCGATGACGGTCGAGCCGCCGGTCGCATGCGAGGACGTCGAAGCGTTGATCGGGCTCGCCGCGCAGACCGCCGCGAATGTCCACGCGACCAAGGGCGCGCATCCGATCGTGCTCGCGCACGGCTTCGCCGGATTCGACAAGCTCGGGCCGCTCGGCTACTTCGGCGCCGCGCCCGACGCACTACGCGCCGAGGGCTACGCGGTCTACGTCACCGCGGTCACGCCGATGGGTGGCACGCAGGTGCTGCGCGGTCCGCAGCTCGCACACCAGGTCGCGTGCATCTCGCAGGCGAACGGTCACGCCAAGCTCGATCTCGTGGGGCACTCGCAGGGTGGGCTCGACGTTCGCTGGGTCACGGCGAACCCCGCGTTCACCAGGTACGTCGCGAGCGTCACGACGATCTCGACGCCGCATCGCGGGGTCATCATCGGCGACATGGCCTCCGGCCTCCTGCCAGGGTTCACCGACGTGACGCTCGACGCGGTCGCCGCGCTGTACGGCTCGGTGGTTGGCGGCCCGAACGACTCGTCGTCGTCGGTGCGCGGCGCGATGACCGAGATGAGCTCGGGCAACATGACCTCGTTCAACCTCTTGTATCCCGATGTTCAGGGGATGGCGTACTTCTCGTGGGCCGGCCGCTCGTCGGCGACGACGAGCGACGACGACCACGCGGACGACGCGTGCATCGGCGTGTTCGCGAATCCGGCGCACAACGACGTCGTGCGCCCCGAGCTGGCGCTGACGTTCCAGCTCGACGGCGGCAACGCGGTCCCGAACGACGGCCTCGTCACCGTCGAGTCCTCGAAGTGGGGGATGTTCCTCGGCTGCGTGCCGGCCGATCACCTCGACGAGGTCGGCATGTTCTTCAAGACCGGCGCCGACGCCCACAGCGGGTTCGACCACGTCGTGTTCTTCGAGCAGGTCGCCCAGGCGCTCGTCGATCGCGGCTTCTAGTACGCTGGGTGCGATGGAAGCCGAGCTGATCGCTGCGATCGTCGCGGCGCCCGACGACGTCGCGGCCAAGGAGGTCTACGCCGACTGGCTCGAACAGCGCGGCGATCCACGCGCCGAGCTCGTGCGGATCGAAGCGCACGTGTGGGACGAGCCGATCGACCTGGTGCGCTATCGGACGCGCGCGCTCCGGCGCGACGTGCTGCGCGCGACCTGCGATCCCCAGTGGTGCGTGCAGATCGCACGACCGTCGGCGGCCGCGATCCGGCGGCGGGTCGCCGTGCTCGACGGGCTCGATCCGGAGCGGAAGATCTTCTCGGCGGACTCGCACGGTTACGTGCTGAACCCGGCGCTCGGGGAGGACGAGGTGAGGGCGATCGAGGCGGCGATCGGTCATCGCCTGCCGGACCAGTATCGCTGGTTCGTCGGCGAGGTCGCCGATGGTGGGGCGGGCCCCGACTACGGGCTCCGGCCGATCGCCGGCGCGACCGAGCCGATGTCCGACTTCGTGCCTCCGACCAACGCACCCGACGAGGAATTCGAGCCACGCGGGGCGATCGAGCTCGTCGAGATCGGCTGCGGGAACTACTACTACCTGGTGATCGCCGGCCCGCTCGCGGGTCAGGTGTGGCTGCGCGGCGACGCCGGCTGGTCGCCGGTGCCGATCGGCGCGTGGGGCTCGATCGGCGAGATGTGCGCGTTGCCCGCGAGTGCGCGGGCCGGGCTCGTCGACTGGTACGCCGCCTGGCTCGACGACAGCCTCGGACGGATCGCGCGGATGACGCCGGACGACGACACGGTGTTCGCGTTGCCGGTCGACCAGGCGATCGACATCAACCTCCGCGGCCGGGCGCTCACCGCGGTTCCGGACGGGTTGCGCCGGCTGACCGCGGTCGAGCGCGTCGACCTCGGCAAGAACCCGCTCGTGGAGTTGCCCGACTGGATCGGCGAGCTCACCAGCCTCGGGCGGCTCGCGCTCGACTACACCGCGCTGCGACGCTTGCCCGACGCGATCGTGCAGCTGCGCGCGCTGCGGTCACTGTCGTGCTTCCACGGCGAGGTGCTCGAGGTGCTGCCGGACGAGCTCGGCCGGCTCGTCGAGCTGCGTGGCCTCGACCTGCGCTACAACGCGATCGCGCGGTTGCCCGACAGCATCGGCGACCTCGTTCACCTCGAGGCGCTCGAGGTCTGTAACAACCGGCTGACCACGGTGCCGGCGAGCGTCGCGCGGCTCAAGCTGACCAAGCTCGACCTGTCGTTCAACCAGCTGGTCGAGCTGCCGGACGAGCTCGGCGCGCTACCGATCACCGAGGTCAACCTGCGCGGCAACAAGGATCTGGTGACGCTGCCGCCGTGTCTCGCGCGCATGCCGATCGAGACGATCACGCTCGGCGACAATCCGCGGCTCGATCTCGCGGCCGCATGCCGGCTACTCGAGCCGGTGGCGACGCTACGCCACCTGTCGTTCGGATCGAGCCAGCTCGACGCACTTCCCGACGACATCGGCCGGCTCACCCAGCTGACGTCGATCTATCTCGGCTGGAACAACCTGGCGACGCTGCCCGAGACGCTCGCGAACTTGACCCGGCTTCGGCATCTCGACCTCAGGGGCAACGGTCCGCGCGGTGCGGACCAGGCGACCGCGATGGAGACGCTCCTCGCCCGCGCGTATGCTCTGCTTCCGGACCTGAATGCCGACTCCTGAACATCTCGACGTGATCATCGTCGGCGCCGGCATCTCCGGCATCGACGCCGCGTATCACCTGCAGACCCGGTGTCCCGGCAAGACCTACGCGATCCTCGACGGGCGCGATCGGCTCGGCGGCACGTGGGACCTGTTCAAGTATCCGGGCATCCGCTCGGACTCCGACATGTACACGCTCGGGTTCCCGTTTCGTCCGTGGACGAACCCCGACTCGATCGCCGACGGCAAGTCGATCCTCGCGTACCTCGACGACACCGCCGCGGCGTACGGCATCGATCGCAAGATCCGCTATCGCCACCGGGTCGACACCGCGAAGTGGTCGAGCGCGGCCTCGCGCTGGACGCTCGGGCTGCGCGATGGCTCGACGCTGACCTGCAGCTTCCTGTTCTTGTGCTCGGGCTACTACAACTACGACCGCGGCTACACGCCGGAGCTCGCGCACCGCGAGCGGTTCCGCGGCACGGTCGTGCATCCGCAGCTGTGGCCCGAGCAGCTCGACTACAAGTCCAAGCGCGTCGTCGTGATCGGCAGCGGCGCGACCGCGGTCACGCTGGTCCCCGAGCTCGCGAAGACCGCGGCGCACGTGACGATGCTGCAGCGCTCGCCGACCTACGTCGTGTCGGTGCCCAGGCAGGATCCGATCGCTGCGTTCGTGCGCGGCAAGCTGTCGCCCGAGGTGGCGTTCGCGGTGACCCGGTGGAAGACCGTGCTGCTCGGCATGGGCTTCTACGCCTACTGCCGGCGGTTTCCCGAGCACGCCAAGCGGCTGCTCGTGAAGCAGGTGACCGACCGCGTGAAGGGCAGCGTCGACGTCGCGGCGCACTTCACGCCGTCGTACATGCCGTGGGATCAGCGGCTGTGCTTCGTGCCCGACTCCGATCTGTTCCGCGCGCTGCGCGACGGGAGCGCGTCGGTCGTGACCGATCACATCACCGAGTTCACCGAGCGCGGGCTCGCGCTGCGCTCGGGCGCGAAGCTCGAGGCCGACGTCATCGTGACCGCGACCGGGCTCGAGCTCCAGGGCTTCGGCGGCGTCGCGTTCACCGTCGACGACGTGCCGTTCGATCCACCGAAGCACATGGTCTATCGCGGCATGATGATGAGCGACCTGCCGAACCTCGCGTTCTCGGTCGGCTACACCAACGCGTCGTGGACGCTCAAGTGCGATCTCACGAGCCGCTACGTGTGCCGCCTGCTGAACCACATGGACGAGCACCACCTTCGCACCTGCACGCCGCGCCGCGATCCATCGGTCGCCGAGCGGCCGCTGCTCGACTTCCAGTCGGGCTACGTGCAGCGCTCGATCCAGAACTTCCCGGTGCAGGGCGACAGGCTGCCGTGGAAGCTCTACCAGAACTACGCGCTCGACTACCTGATGATGGGGCGCGGCCGGCTCGACGACGCCGCGATGGAGTTCGCGTGACCGCCGTCCCGATGTGGTTCGGCCCGAGCGAGCGCCCGCTGTGGGCGTGGCTGCACGTGCCCGACGCGGGCTGCGCGCATGCGATCGTGCTGTGCCCGCCGTTCGGGTACGAGGCGTGGTGCTCGTACCAGACCTATCGCGCGCTCGCCGATCGCCTGGTCGCCAACGGCGTCGGTGCGCTGAGGCTCGACTACGACGGCACCGGCAGCTCGGCGGGCCACTACACCGATCCGGATCGCGTCGCGGCCTGGGTCGGCAGCGTGAAGCTCGCGATCGCCGAGCTCCACCGCCGCGGCATCGCGCGCGTGTCGGTGATCGGGCTGCGGTTCGGCGCGATGCTCGCCGCGCTCGCCGCGACCGAGGGCGTCGACACGCTCGTGCTGTGGGATCCGGTGCTCGCCGGCAAGCGCTACGCGCGCGAGCTCAAGGCGTTCGCGCACGCCGGCGGCACCTCCGATCCAGATGCGCCCGACGACGGCCTGCTCGGCGTGACCGGCACGATCTACACGACCGACACGGTCGCCGAGATCGCCAAGCTCGAGGCGCCGGTGCCCGCGGTGCGCCGCGTGATCCTGCTCGCGCGCGACGATCGCCCGCTCGGCGCGGCGTACGCCGATCGGTGTACCGCCGCGGGGATCGTGGTCGCGCAGCACGCGGTCGCCGGGATGGCCGCGCTGCTCGAGACCGACAACGAGAACGCCGCGATCCCCGACGCCGCGCTCGCGCTGATCGTCGCGGAGCTCGGCGCCGGCGAGCCCGCGCCGATCGACGCGCACGGCCGCGCCGAGATGGCGCTCGGCCCGATCATCGAGTCGGTCGCGCGCGTCGGTCCGTGCGCGCTGTTCGGGATCCACGCGCGCGCTGCTGACGATCCGCGCACGCACCTCGTCGTCATGCTCGGCGGCGGCACCGAGCACCAGATCGGCCCGGGTCGCGTGTGGGTCGAGTTCGCGCGCGCGCTCGCCGCGCGCGGCATCGCGACCCTGCGTGCCGATGTCGACGGCGTCGGCGACAGCCCGACCCGCGGGCCGCGCTCGGTCGTCCGGTCGTACGATCCCGAGCACATCCTCGATATCGAGGATCTCGTCGCGTTCGGGCGCGCGCAGGGCTACGGGAAGGTCGTGATCCTCGGGCTGTGCTCGGGCTCGTGGCTCGCGATCCACGGCGCGCAGCGCTATCCGGTCGACGCGATCTTCGCGCTCAACGCGCAGCTCTACTTCCTCGAGGGCATGCTGGTGTTCTCGACCCTCGCGGCGTCGCGCGCGCAGCAGATCCCCGAGCGCGAGCGCGAGGACGAGGGCCTGCGCGACGGGCGCTGGGACTACCTCGACGCGCTCGGCATCCACCCACCGGGCATCCAGTGGCTCGAGGGCGCGCTCGCCCGCGGCACGCGCATGCACCTCGCGTACGCCGAGCACGACGAGGGCATCGAGCGGATGCGGTCGCGCAACGGCAAGGCGTTCGCGCGACTGCTCGAGAATCCGCTCCTGACCTGCGAGGAGATGATCGGCATCGACCACGGCATGCACAAGTTCCGCAAGCGCGCCGAGGTGCTCGCGAAGATCGAAGCGTTCGTCCGCGCGCTCTAGAATTCGGGGAACGTGTCGGGCTCGGGCGCGGCGTTGCGGGCCATCGTGCTGACCCGGTAGGCGTGGTTGCGCGCGCGCATCATCGCGCCGAGCGGGCGAAGGTCGGTGCGGGCGTGCCACGGATCGAACGCGAGGGTCTCGATGAACGCGGCGAGCTGCTTGCCACGCGGCGAGCTGATGTCCTGCACCGGGATCGTGAGCCGGCCGATCGTGACGGCCGCGGTCTTCCACTCGACCGTCGGATCCTCGATCGGCGTGGTCGCCTCGGTCTCGAAGAACCGGACGGCGAAGTCGTACTCGACGGCCCGATCGCGCAGGCGCACCGCGAGATCGGCGCCGAGATAGTCGGGATCGCGGCCGCGGTTGGCCGAGTGCGGATCGCGCGGTACGAACGCGAACTGCACGGCGTGGTCGCCGAACTTGATCGGCAGCGCGCTGAAGAACGTGGTGCCGGCGAGCGGCGCCATCGGCAGCTTGAGCGAGGCGACCAGCGCCCGGAGCAGGCCCAGGCCGCGGGAGAACCCGAGCTTGCCGATCAGCTTGAACGGCAGCAAGATCGGCGACTCGGCGGCGGCGACCACCGCGACGAACTCCTCGGGGTTGCGCATCGGCACGACGGCCGTGCGGACCGCGAGGAAGTCCTGGGTCGTCTTGTCCTCGAGGCCGGGGATCAGCTTCTTGCCCGGTACGCCGAGCAGCTTGACGGCGATCCCGCGCACGTCGGGCTTGGGGTCCTTCTGGTGGCGACCGGCGCCGTTCGAGAACCGCACGAGCGCGCGATACGTCGCCGGCGTCGCGAACATGCTCTCGCGTGCGTGCGCCGGGAGATCCGGGAGCACCTCGAACGTGGCCTCGACGCCGAGGTTGCTCTTGGCGTGGAGCGCGCGGCCGATCGGCGCCTTGGCCGCACGCTTCGCCTGCAGCGCACCGAACACCGCGGCGTGCGCCTCGAAGCGGGCGGTCTCGTCGTCGGGGATGACTTCTTTCCAGTCGGTCGCGGGCATGACGCAGGGTATCAGCCGACGACGGAACCGAGGGGCGCCGCCAGCGAATCCCCGAAGCGCGTCGCGAGCTCGACGTTGCCGAGGTGCGGTGACCGGCGTTCGGCGCGCGACTCGACGGCGAACGCCGCGCCGATCTCGAAGTGCGCGTTGACGAACGTCGCGAGCTCCGGTCGCGCGACCGCGCGGGTCGCGGTGATGTGGCGGATGCCGGTGACCGGCGCGTGCGCGAGTTGCCACACGCGCAGCGCGGCATCGGACGCCCACACCGCCGAGCGGATCTCGTCGGCGACGACCGTCATCGGCAGGCCGCGGCGGTGGCGCGTGCGCAGCCAATCGAGGTGGCCGATGCGGCCGTTGCTCGACGGGCCGATCCACAAGCCGGAGCGCACGACGAGCGTGTCGGGGCGCGCGAGGATCAGCTGCTCGGCGGCGACCCGCGTGCGGCCGTACACGCTGATCGGGGCGACCGGCGAGTCCTCGAAGTACGGGCCACCGTTACCGCCGAACACGTGGTCGCTCGAGCAGTAGACGATCCGCGCGCTCGCCGGCGCGTGGGCCACGAGCACGCGCGTGGCCTCGACGTTCACGGTGTGCGCGAACTCGGGCGAGCGCTCGCAGTCCTCGACATCGCACACGCCGGCGCAATGGATGATCAGCGACGGAGACTCGGCGGCGAACAGCGCGCGCACCGCGGGTTCGTCATCGAGATCGATCCGGCGCGCGACGCCCACCGGTAGCACCTTGGTCTTCGCGTTGCAGAACGCGACGATCTCCGGATACGCGCGCGCGATCGAGAAGCCGAGCATCGAGCTCGCGCCGAACAGGAACGTCACCATCGCGCGATCGCCTCCTGGCCCGCGGTGCGGCCGAGCGCGTAGTCGGCGGCGAGCGCCCGCGGATCGCGCGTGGTGCGGCCGGTGCGCAGGTGCGCGGGCGGCGCGACCTCGATGATCGTGCAGCCGGCCGGTGGCTTCGCGAGGAACGCGCGCGATCGAGCGTAGACCTCGCGGTACGCGCGAAACGTGCGCGCGAGGGCGGGCTGCCCGCGCAGCACGACCGACGCGAGCACCGACTCGAGCCGCGACGGGCCGGGAAACCCGGTCGGACGCGAGCGCACGACGAGGATCCTGCGCGCCCCGCGGCGATAGGCCTCCTCGACCGGGATCGGGGCGCTGACGCCGCCGTCGACGTAGCGGCGGCGGTCGAGCTCGACGAACTTGCGGTACAGCACCGGCACCGCCGATGACGCGCGGAGCACCTCGATCATCGTGTCGGCGGTCGGCTCGAAGAACGTCGCGCGCCCGGTGTCGACATCGGTGGCCGCGACCACGAGCTTCGCCGGGTTGGAGGCCGCGGCAGCCGCGTCGAGTGGATCCTCCTTCGCGAACGCGTCCCACAGATAGTCGATGTCGATCCAGTGCCCGCCGCGCAGGTAGCGGCGCGGATCGAGGAACTCGGTGCGCGACATCTGGGTCGTGTAGCAGCGCCGGTTGCGGCCGTGCTGGCCGGCGAGGTGCGACGCGAGGTTGCACGCGCCCGCCGAGCTGCCGACGGCAAGCGCGAACGGATGGAAGCCCTGCTCGAGGAAGACGTCGAGCACACCGGCGGCGTAGATCCCGCGCATGGCGCCGCCCTCGACGACGATCGCGGCGGCGGGAGTCATGCCGAGACGTTACTGCGCGAGCCAGCCGCCGTCGACGTTCCAGGCCGCACCTCGCACCTGGCTCGCCGCGTCGCTGCACAGGAACACCGCGGTCGCGGCGACCTGCTCGGCGGTCACGAAGTCGCCCGACGGCTGCTTCTCGAGGAGCAGCGACTCGCGGGCCTCGCGCTCGACCACGCCGTCGCGGGTCGCGCGGTCGTCGACCTGGCGCTGGACGAGGGGCGTCAGCACCCATCCCGGGCACAGCGCGTTGCACGTCACGCCGGTGCGCGCGGTCTCGAGCGCGATCACCTTGGTGAGCCCGAGCAGGCCGTGCTTGGCGGCGACGTAGGCGGCCTTGTGGATCGACGCGGCGAGCCCGTGCACCGACGCGATGTTGATGATCCGGCCCCAGTCTCGCGCGCGCATCGAGGCGAGCACGCGGCGCGTGGTGTGGAACGCGGCGGTGAGGTTGATCGCGAGGATCGCGTCCCATCGATCGACCGGGAAATCCTCGACGCTCGCGACGTGCTGGATGCCGGCGTTGTTGATCAGGATATCGACGCCGCCGAACTCGGCCGCGGCGTACGCCATCATCGCGTCGATCTCGGCGGCGTTGCCGAGGTCGGCGCCGTGGTACCCGACCCGGCCACCGGCGCGGCCGACCCGGGCGCGTGCGGCCTCGACCTCGCCGAACCCGTTGAGGATCACGGCGGCGCCCTGATCGGCGAGCGCGGTCGCGATGCCGAGCCCGATGCCGCTCGTCGAGCCGGTCACCAGCGCGGTCTTGCCGTCGAGGATCCTGGTCATGTCGCCTCTCGGATGAAGTCGCGGAGCTCGGGATAGATCGCCTCGCGCCAGCGCGATCCTGCGAACAGCCCGTAGTGGCCGGTCTCGGCGACCAGGCTGCGATGCGTCGCGATGCCGGGGCACAGCGCGTGCGCCGCGGCGGTCTGGCCCGGGCCGGAGATGTCGTCCTGCGCGCCCTCGATCGTGAGCAGTGCGGTGTTCGCGATCGCCGCGGGTCGCACGAGCTCGCCGCCGACACGCCACGTGCCACGTGCGAGCTCGAAGTCCTGGAACACGACGCGCACGGTGTCGAGGTAGTACGCCGCGTCCATGTCGAGCACGGCGTTGTACTCGTCGTAGAACTTCTCGTGCGCGGCACCGTCGCCGCCGCCGAACACCTCGAACCAGTAGTCGCGATACGCCTCGGCGTGGCGCTGCGGGTTCATCATCACGAACGCCGCGAGCTGCAGGAAGCCGGGATACACCGCGCGACCGACACCGGGATGACCGGCGGGCACGCGGTGGATCATGTGCGACTCGAACCACGCGAGCGGATGATCGGTCGCGAGCTGGTTGACGACGGTCGGGCTCTCGCGCGCGTCGATCGGGCCACCCATCAGCGTCAGGCTGCGCGGGGTCGGTTCGCCTGCGGCGGCGGCGAGCGCGACCGCGGCGAGCACGGGCACGGTCGGCTGGCACACCGACACGACGTGGAGCCGCGTCGCGTCGAGCGTGGCGATCTGCGTCCGGATCAAGCCGACGTAGTCGTCGAGGTGGAACACGCCGCGCTCGACCGGGACCTCGCGGGCGTCGATCCATCCGGTCACGTAGACGTCGTGATCCTGGAGCAGCGTCGCGATCGTGTCGCGCACGAGCGTCGGGTGGTGGCCCGACAGCGGCGCGCAGACCAGCACCCGCGGGTCTGCTGCAAGTGCGGCAGTCGCGGCCGGACTGCGGCCGGTGCGGGCGAACCGGATCAGCCGGCAGAACGGGTGGACCGCGACGACCTCCTCGACGACGTCCACGCCGTGGCCGTGAGCCGTGACCTCGGTGATCCCGAACGAAGGAGCCGGGAAGTCCTTGGTGCTGCGGTGCAGCAACGCGAGGTTCGCGTGGAGCCAGCGCGCCGGCAGAGCAGGGGAGCCGCGGAGCCACTCGGCCCAGACGCCGCTCAGATCTGCGACGGGGCCGAGGAACTGGCGCTGGAGCGCGTGCAACGAATACAGCATGCGGTTGGTGACCGCGAACATGCCGCCATTCGCAAAATTGTGCAACGCAACAATTAGCCGACCATGCAACTGCATGGAAGGACGAGCTAACTCCGGCGGATCTCGACCTTCTTGCCGCGGATGATCACGCGACCGAGCTTGCCGATGACCTCGTCGATCCGATCGGCCGGCAGCTCGACGAGCGAGAACCCGTCGGTGATCTGGATCGCGCCGATCACGCGGCCCTCGATGCCGGCCTCGTTGGCGATCGCGCCGACCAGGTCCTTGGCGCGCACGCCCTCGCGGGCGCCGGCGCCGACGTACATCTGCGCGGTCGGCCCCATCGGGGTCCGCGGCGCCTTGCCGAACTTGGGCTGGCGCGACGGCTGCGGACGATCGTTGGTCCGCGGCGGGCCATCGTTGCGCGGGCCATCGTTGCGCGGGCCGTCGTTGCGCGGGCCATCGAAGTTGCGCGGCGGGCCATCGTTGCGCGGGCCATCGAAGTTGCGCGGCGGGCCGCGATCGTCGCGACGCGGTGGCGGCGGGCCGTCGTTGTTGCGGCGATCGTTGGTGCGCCCGTAGCCACCACCGCCCGGCCTGTCGAACCGGCTCGGCGGCTTGTCGAACCGGCCGATCTTGTTCGCCGCCGGCGGCGCCGGGCGCGGGATCTCGGCCTCGTCCTTGGGGTCACCGCCCTGCGCGACGTGCGCGAGCTTCACGGCCGCGAGCGCGACCTGGACGATGTCGTGCTCGCTCGACAGCGCGTCGACCACGACGCGGAACTGCTCGAGCTCGCCCTGCGCGAGCGCCTCGCGGATCGCGTTCGTCGTCAGCTCGAGCTTGCGGGCGCGCAGGTCGGCGACCGTCGGGATCGAGGCGACGTCGATGCGCTGGCCGGTCGCGCGCTCGATGTTGTGGAGCAGGCGATGCTCGCGCGGCTCGATCAGCGTGATCGCGACGCCCTCGCGACCGGCGCGACCGGTGCGACCGATCCGGTGGATGTAGTCCTCCGGCTCGGGTGGCACGTCGTAGTTGACGACGTGCGAGATGCCCTTGACGTCGAGGCCGCGCGCCGCGACGTCGGTCGCGACGAGCAGCTCGACGGTCTCGTTGCGGAACCGCTTCATCGCGCGGTCGCGTTGCTCCTGGGACATCCCGCCGTGCAGCATGTCGACCGTGAAGCCGCGCGCGGCGAGCGCGTCGTGCAGGTTCTCGACGTCGAGCCGCGTGCGACAGAACACGATCGCGAGCGACGGCTGCTCGACGTCGAGCACGCGGACGAGCGTCGCCATCTTGTACGGGCGCGCGACGACGTACGCGTTCTGGCGCACCTTCGGCAGCTCGCCGCGCTTGCCCTGCTCCTTGGCGATCCGGAGGTGGACCGGATCCTTCAGGTGGCGATTGGTGATCTGGACGATGCGCGGTGGCATCGTCGCCGAGAACAGCGCGGTCTGGCGCGTCGCCGGCGTCTCGCCAAGGATCGCGTCGAGGTCCTCGGCGAAGCCCATGTCGAGCATCTCGTCGGCCTCGTCGACCACGACGATCTCGATATCCTCGAACGACAGCGATCGGCGCCGCAGGTGATCGAGCGCGCGGCCCGGCGTGGCGAGGACGACGTCGACGCCGGCGTCGAGCGCGCGGATCTGCCGATCGATCGGCTGGCCGCCGTAGATCGGCACCGCGCGCACGCCGAGCGCCTTGCCGTAGCGATGCACGGCTTCGGCGACCTGCATCGCGAGCTCGCGCGTCGGCACGAGCACGAGTGCGCGCGCCGAGCGGCGCTTGCGCGGCTTGGGATCGCCACCGAGCAACCGCTGGAGCAGCGGCAACGCGAACGCCGCGGTCTTGCCGGTGCCGGTCGCGGCCTGGCCGAGCACGTCCTTGCCCGCAAGCAACGCCGGGATCGCCTCGCGCTGGATCGGCGTCGGCTCCTCGTAACCGAGCTCGGCGAGGACTCGAAGGAGGCGTGGGTCGATGCCGAGTGTTTCGAAGGTGGACAGGGCGCGGACTCTAGTCGATGAGGCTCCCCGTTCCCATCTTGCAGGTGCGGTTATCGTCGGACATGCGCCTCGCCCTCCTCGCACTCATTCTCGCGATCCGACCACGGCCTGGTGGTCGCGCTGGGTTTCGACCGCACCGCCGATCGCGCGGATCGTCCGGTCGCCCCACGTCGCGGTCCCGGCCCCGACGATCTCCTGGTGATCTACGGCGCACTCACGGTTCGCTGGCACGGTAAGGAAATCGGGCACCTGGACGACGGCGGGAGTGCGGTGGCGTTCGAGAAATCGCCCACAAAGTGAAGTGCCTCGAAATCCAGGCGCCGGCTGGTACGTTTGAAGCCTGAATGGCAGCCGTCGGACGTGTCGTTGCCGGGGTGCTGCTGGCGACGGGGAATCCGACTCAATCGGAGCTCGAGCGCGCCAACGAGGGGCTCGGGGTGCTCGGCCTGCGGGGCTTCGAGACCGCCGATTTCGTCAGCGAGACGCCCGAGCGCCTCGCATCGCAGGTCCGGGTCGAGCTGCGCGCTGGCGTGCTCGCGCTGATCTACGCGCTCGCGGGTGACGAGCCGATCCGTCGCCGGCTATGCGACGCCTACGCCGGGCTCTGGCAAGACGCGCCCGAGCAACCTGCACCGCTGCGGCCCGGCGCGCCGATCTTGCGGTGGTTGGTCGGCGAGCTGCCGCGTCATCACGTCGGTCGTGCATCTCAGGAGGACCCCATGGATCATTCGAGTCCGTATCGCGGTGGCGACGAGCCCGCGCCCCAGGTCGTTCCGGTCGAGCGCAATCCGCTGCGCGCGCGCGTCGAGCGGATCCGCGCCGAGTACCTCGCGGTTCTCGAGGCTGTCGAGCGCGTGATCGTCGGCAAGCGCGACGTCATCGAGCGCGTGCTGACCGCGATGGCGGCGCGCGGCCACGTGCTGCTCGTCGACGTCCCCGGCGTCGGCAAGACGCAGCTGTGCAAGACGATCGCGGCGACGATCGACACGCGCTTCGGCCGCATCCAGTTCACGCCCGACCTCCTGCCGATGGACATCACCGGCGCGAACGTGTTCGACGCCCGCGATCAGCAGTTCCACTTCCGGCCCGGCGCGATCTTCACGAACATCCTGCTCGCCGACGAGATCAACCGCGCGACGCCCAAGACGCAGTCGGCGCTGCTCGAGGTCATGGAGGAGCGCTGCTGCACGGTCGATGGCACGACCCACGTCCTCGAGGCGCCGTTCTCGGTGCTCGCGACGATGAACCCGATCGATCACCAGGGCACCTACGCGCTGCCCGCCGCGCAGATCGATCGGTTCATGATGATGCTCGAGATCGGATACCCCAGCGCCGACGACGAGGTCCGCGTGCTCGACTACCACCTCGCGGGCTCGCCGCTCGCGCAGATCACGCCGGTGATCACGCGCGGCGCGTTCATCACGTGGTGCGACACGGTCCAGCTGATCCACGTGAGCCCCGAGCTCAAGCGCGTCGCGGTCGACTATGTCCACGGGCTTCGCCGCAGCGCCGACGACGGCCAGGCGATCAGCCCGCGCGCGACGATCGCGTGGGTCCGTGCGTCGCAGGCGCGCGCGATGCTCGCCGGACGCGAGTTCGTCACGATGGACGATCTGCTCCACATCGCACCCGACGTGTTGCGCCACCGGATGTGGACCGACACCGCGACGGTGCGCGAGCGCCTTCGGACGGTCGCGATGTCGCTGGCAGGTGCGCGATGAAGGCGCGCACGATGCGGATCGGCGTGTTCGTCGCGCAGCCGACCGTGCTCGCCGCGATCGTCGCGCTGCGCGGTGACAACGCGCGCCTCCACGGCGCGGTCTCGGTGCTGGTGGCACTGTGGGTGATCGCCGCCGGCGCGATCGCCTTTCGAGTCCTCGATGCGCGACGGCTCGCGCGCACCGCGAGCGCCGACGAGGCGCCGTCGCCGATCGAGCACGTCGATCTGCTGACCTCGTCGGGGGCCGCGACCCTGATGCTCGGCATCACCGCGCTGTTCGCGTCGTCGCTCGCCGGCTGGGCGAGCCTGTCGGTCGTCGGCGTCCTCGGGCTCGGCGCCGTGTACCTCGCGGTCGCGTGGGTCGCGATCGCGGCGGGCGGCGACGATCCGTGGCGGCGCGCGACGATCGCGCGCGCGATCCTGCCGGAGCTCGCGACCGAGAGCGCGCCGATCCGCGAGGAGATCACGGTGCGCGACGTCAAGATCCCGGCCGGCATGCGCCTGTTCGTGATGGGCCGCGCGACGCCGCACGCGCCGATCACCCGCTACGTCATCGAGAGCGAGGGCTCGCACGCCGAGGTCGCGCTCGCCAGCGAGCTCGGGCCTGCGCCACGCGGCGAACACCACGCGCCGCCGCTCGCGCTGTGGCTCGGCGACGTGCTCGGGCTCGCGCGCACCGCGGTCGTGCATCGCGCACCCGCGTCGTTCACCGTGTTGCCGCGCCTCGCGCCGGTCGATGGGGCGCGCACGCTACTCGGCAAGGGCGGCGACGACGCGGCCGCCACGCCGACGCACATCCTGCCGACCGAGGGCACGTTCCGCACGCGCGAGTACCTGCCGGGCGACGACACCCGCCGCATCCACTGGGTGCGCTCGGTCAACGCGCAGAAGCTCGTCGTGCGGCTGCCCGACGAGGTCCCGACCGCCGAGCCGACCGTGCGCCTCGTGCTCGACACCGAGCTCGCCGGTACCGGCGCGCTCGCGACCCGCGCGCCCGACGAGCTGCTCGACGCGATGGTCCGCGTGTGGCTCGGCATCGGCAAGGCGCTCGCCGAGGACGGCATCCGCGTCACGCTGGTCACCGCATGTCGCGCCGGTGGCGACGCCGCGATCACCAAGATCGTCGAGCGCGCCTACGTGCCGCGCTCGCGCGATCCGCTGAAGCTCGGCGCGCGCGTCGCGTGGCAGACCGCGATCCCGCTGGCCGCGATGCTGACCGCCGACGACAAGGTGCGCGAGCTCGTCGTGTCGTGCCGGCCGCGCACGCTCGCCGATCGCGCGCCGTCCTGGGTGGTCGTTCCCGAGCGATCGTGGACGTTGCCCGAGCCGGCGATGCCGGTCGCGACGCCGATCACCACGCCGTTCCCGGCGGGCTCCGCCGACAACCGCGGCGGCCGTCGCCGCGATCACAAGCGCCGCATCCTCGCGATGCACCAGGATCGCGCCTACTTCAGCGACGTCATGTGCACCATCGAGTGGAACGTCGCATCGGGGAGCGTGATCGCGAGGCCGCAAGCCGACCGCGTCGGACTGGCGGTGATCCGATGATCACGCAAGCCAGGCGCGATCGCATCGCGTTACCAGTCGTTGTTCTCTACTGGTTCGTGCTGTTCGGCGGCCTCGCCCTCTACACTGCGGTACGCGCCGCGCCGGGCTCGACGACCGGGCTGTGGATCGGCGTGATCCTCGGGACCGTGCTCGGTCAGGTCGCCGCGCTGATCAACCTGCGGCTGTGGCTGGTCGTCGCGTCCATCATCGGGCTGGTCTACTGCGGCGCCCCGTTCATGCTGTTCGGTGGCGACGACGGGCACTTCTGGATGGCGCTGATCCCCGCGGTCCTGTGCGGGTTCTGGAGCCTCGGCGATCGCACGTCGCTGATCTCGTTCTGGCTCCCGACCGTCCTGTGGATGCTGACGATCCTCGATCGCACGAGCGCGTCGGGAACGACGCTCGCGCCCGACGGCGCCGGCGCCGCGCTGCTGCTCGTGCTCGTCGTCGCGTTCGTCGCGTTCCTGCGCGTGCGCGAGTCGCGCCGCGTCGCGATGTGGCAGTCGGTCGGCGACACCGCGATCGCCCCGATCCAGCCGAGCCGCGTGTTGCGCGAACGCCCGGGCATGCCGTTCGCGCGGACCGCGTGGACGCTCGTCGCCGCTGGCATCGCGTGCGGCGTCACCGTGTTCGTCGCGCCGCGGCTGTGGCAGATGGAGCACCTCGCGGCGAAGCAGCGCGCGGGCAACGCGATGGCCCATGCGAACCCGAGCGGCATCCTGCCGTGCTGCCCGCAGTTCGACGAGCCCGAGCGCGCGCGCGTCACCGAGTACTTCGATCTCGGTCGCGGCAAGGAGCAGAGCTCGCACATCCCGACGATCGACTGCCGCGTGTGCGGCGACTCCTATCGCTACGGCTACGGCGGCTACGGCGGCTACGGCGGCTACGGCAACCCGAGTACGGATCGCTACGGGCGCGGCGCGCTGGGTGGCTACGACAACGCCGGCGAGCTGCCCGCGACGACCGGTGAGGTCGACGTGCCGGCACCGGTGTACACGCCGCCGACGCCCGCGTACGCGCTGCCGACGCCGTCGTACGTCCCGGATCCGTCGACCTACACGCCGACGCCGGCTGTCCCTCCGCTACCGACGATCGCGCCGCCCGTCGTGAAGCCGCCGGTCGCTGCACCGACCCGACCGACGATCGCGCCGGAGCGGCCGCTGCCAACGCCAGAGGCCAAGCCGGCGCTCGCCGCGACGTTCGTGCCGACCGCAACGCCACCGGCGACCACGCCGGGCAAGGCGCCGGTCTCGTGGCTGGTGATCATGATGATCGGTGCGCTCGCGTTCCAGCTCGCGCGGATCGGGCTGCGACCGCTGCGCCGCATGGTGACGCTGCGGCACCTGCGCAAGCCGTTCTGGCCCGAGACGATCGATCAGCAGATCTCGAACTCGTGGCAGCTCGCGCTCGTCGGGCTGCGCGATGCAGGCTGGCGCGCCTCCTCGGTCGAGGCGCCTCGCGAGTTCGCGCGCCGCACGAACATCGACGGCGTCGAACACTGCGCGACGATCCTCGAGCGCGCGCGGCACGGCCTGGGCATCGAGGCCACCGACCTCGCCGACATGAGCGCGGCGGCCGAGCAGGCCTACCGCTCGTCGCGCGCGCAGCTCGGGACCTTCGCGCGCGCCGCGGCATGGCTGCGCGCGCCGCTGACCTAGCCCTGCCAGCGCGCGGGCTCCTGGAGCAGCTGCATCCAGATCGCGGGGTCGACCGGCGCGAAGCCGAGCGGCCGGTACACCGCGTGCGCGTCGCGCGTGCCGAGGCACCAGCGTCGCAACGTCGCGAGCTCGGCGTGATCGAGGAGCGCACGCACCATCGCGGTCGCGATGCCGAGACCGCGCGCGGAGTCGACGACGAACACGTCGCACAGCCACGCGAACGTCGCGCGATCGGTCACCACGCGGGCGACGCCGAGCTGCACGCCATCGCGATACGCGCCGGCCACCATGCTGTTCGCGAAGGCACGCTCGACGACGTCGCGCCGGATATTCGGCGACCAGTAGCAGTCGCGCAGCCACGGATAGACGACCTCGAGTTGCAGGTGCGCCGGATCGGTCGAGATGGACCAGTCGATCATGTCCCTGACTATCGCGTCGTCCCACGCGCGCGAAGGGACAGCGCGATCCGCGTCGCTGGGACAGCGAGATGCCCCATCGGGGCACGCCGCCCCGACCGCGACCCGACGCGCGCGGGCGCAACCGCGTCGCACCGCAGGCACGTGCGCTGCACTTGGCTGGCGCCATGCGCAAACTCCTCATCGCCACGGCTCTCACCGTCTCGGTCGTCGCTCCGCTGTCGATCGCGCTCGCGAAAGATCCGGTGCAGAACACCAGCAAGGCCAAGCATCCGAACCTCGCCGCGGCGCAGAAGCTCGCCGCCCAGGCGTTCGAGAAGCTCGAGGCGGCCCAGAAGGCCAACGAGTACGACATGGAGGGCCACGCGCAGAAGGCGAAGGACGCGCTGAAGCTCGCGAACGACGAGATCAAGCTGGCCGCCGAGGCCGCGAACAAGCCCGCGAAGTGAGCCCCTGATCGCGGCGGTGGCGGCGTATCGTCGTCGCGATGAAGCGCACGTACTGGTGTGGGGTCACGGTGATCGTCGCGGCGTGGTGGTGGCATCGCGCATCACCCACTCCGACCGACGATCCGCACCGCGCCTCGCAGGTCGCGGTCACCGGCGATGGCTTCGCGCTGCTCCACGAGCTCGAGGGTGACTGGCGGCGCGTGCGCGAGCTGTCGCGCGACGGCGAGCCGGTCGCGGATCATCTGATCCAGCACGACGGCGAGGTCCGCCTCGTCGGCACGCGCGCCGGCGCGACGCTCGCCTGGATCGACGGGCGCAACGTGCGGCTCGGCAGTCCCGATGGCCGCGAGCAGGGTCGCTGGGGGAAGTCGGTCCACCGGTTGTGCGACGGCGCGGCCACGAACGCATCCCAGTTCGGCGTCGGTTGGCTCGAGTCCGATCGCAGCGTCTGGATGGTGCACGGGCCGACGAGCGCGAGCCTGGCATCCGACGAGCTCGCGATCGAGCTCGCGACCGAGCCCGCGACCTGGTGCGGCATCGCATCGGCCGAGCAGAACATCGCGCTGATGTGGCGCGATCGCGATCGCCTGAAGATCAACCTGTGCAGCAAGACGCGCTGCTCGACGACGGTCACGTCGACGCCGCTCGATCGGCGCACCGCGCTGCTCGGCTTCGGCTGCCTGCGCGACACCTGCGCGATCGCGACGCGCGACCGCGACGGCAACACGCGGCTCGCGTACGTCGTCGGCAGCGGCGCGCAGAAGTGGTCGACGCCGATCGACACCGACGCCGCGACCGTCTCGATCGCCGGCATCGGCGACCGCGCGTTCGCGGTCGGCTACCGCGGTGCGCGGGGCTCCGAGGTCATCCGGCTCGACCGCAAGGGCGAGCGCGTCGTGCTCTGGCAGGGGCCGAAGACGACGCCGGTGGTCAACTGGGCGTCCGGCACGCTGCTGATCGCCTACGACGACGGCGGAAAGCTCGCGCACGCGGTGCTCGACGTGGCCAACCGATGAGCGGCTACCAGATCGCCGACGAGCCGACCCCGTCGGACGTGCTCGGCAACGCCGTGTGCAGCCCGAGCGGCCCGCTGCTCGCGACGATGATGTGCGGTGCGTGGCTCGCGTGGCCGTGGTTCGCGTTCAACGCGATCGCGATGGGCAGCCCGACGAAGCGCCGCGAGCTCGCGATGGTCGGGCTCGCGCTCGGCGGCACCATCGTGCTCGCGATCGTGGTGCGCGCGCTGGTCGGCGCCGGCATCATCGAGTCCGCGTTCGTGTTGCAGCTCGCGCTGCTCGGGATCTCGGCGTGGAAAGTCGGCATGGCCTACGCGATCTCGACGGTGCAGACCCGCGCGTTCGACGTCTACACGCTGTACGGCGGCAAGGTCGCGCGCGCGATGGTCGTCCTGATCCTCGGCCAGTACCTGCGGCGCCTCGTGCTCGGCGTGACCGACGATCCGATCTGGCAGATCATCGTGTCGGGAGGGCCATCATGATCGATTCGCTCGTCGATCGCGCCGATCAGCAGCGCCGCGCGCGCGACTATCAGGCCGCGGTCCAGACGCTCCGCGTGGTGCTCGCCAGCGACGCGACGCACGCTCGCGCCCACGCCACGCTCGCGCTCGCGCTGCTCGGCATGCGCCGGATCGCCGGTGCCGAGGCCGAGGCCGAGGCCGCGCTCGTCGCCGACGGCGGCGATCCGTTCTGCCACCAGGCGGCGGCGGCGGTCCGCCTCGCCCAGCATCGGCTCGCCGAGGCGTGGGGCTACGCGCGGGTCGCGATCACCGATGACGACGACCCCGATGCGCGCGTGCTCGCGGCCGCGATCCGCGACGCGTCCGGGCATCGCGACGAGGCGCGCGCGCTGATCGACGAGGCGCTCGAGCTCGACCCCGGTCACCTCGCCGCGCTCGCGGCGCAGGCCGGCCTCGATCTCGCCGACGGCCAGCTGACCGACGCGCGCCGCCGGATCGCCGTGGTGCTCGGCGTCGATCCGCGCGATCCCACGGCGCGCGTGATCGCCGCGCGGGTCGCGCTCGCCGCGGGAGACCTCGCGGTGGCCGAGACCCACACGCGCTTCGTGCTCGGCTTCGACGCCGGCCACCGCGGCGCGCTCGACGTGTGGATGGCACTCAAGGCGCAACGTGGCGTGTTGCTCGGCGCGTGGTGGCGCATCACCGGCTTCATGAGCGTGCGCTCACCACGGGCCCGGATCGGCGTGATGATCGGAGCGTACGTGCTCGTGCGGATCGCGATCATCGCCGCAGCGGCGCTCGGCTACGAGCAGCTCGAAGACTCGATCGGGATGGCCTGGCTCGGCTTCTGCGTGTACACGTGGACCGCGCCGACGATGTTCCGCTGGATGCTCCGGCGCGAGGTCCAGACCATCCAGGTCTAGAAATCATCGGTCCGGTCAAGGGCTTGGCCGACCGGTCACATCGGTGGGGGCGGCGCATCTACCTGGCGTCACCTCGGCACGATGGTCACCGACGACGACATCACCGACCTCGCGATCGCCGTGAAGAGCCTCGTCGGGAAGAACGCGACCGGCAAAGCTGGGAGCGTGGGGTCGGCAACGGTCAGCCGCTGACGATGATCCGCAGACCAGCAGTGGATGCTGCCCCGGCGAAGACGGAGGCCGAGCTCCTGCCGTTCAACCACGCGGTGGGTCGCCCAGAACACCGTGTACCTGAACGGCTTCGTGACGATCGACCTCGAGAAATATCACCACGCGATGGCGGGCGGCTCTGTGCGGTCGACTCGCTCGAGCAAGCGACCCGCGAGCTGTGCACGAAGGTGATGGTCGCGGCGAGAACCTCTCGACCCTGATCGCGCTCGTCCAGCGCCCAAGGCGGATCCCGAGCCGAAGAAGAAATAGTCGCTAGATCAAGCCGTGCTCGAGCGCGAGCTTCTTGAGCCGCTCCTTGGCGCGCTCGAAGCGCTTGCGCAGAGCGGCGGCCCGGGTGTCGAGGTCGCCGTCGCCGCCGAGGATCATCGCGATGTCCTTCCAGGCGAGCTCGCGGTCGAGCCGGAGCAGGAGGAGCTCGTGATCCTCGGGATCGAGCTGTTCGCGCAGGACGCGAAAGCCGTCCTTGACCGACGTGCGCAGGATGTCCTGGGTGACCGAGCGATGCACGATCGCGAGCTCGGGCGCGATCGAGAGCGGCAGGTTGCGATCGACGCGGCGGCGCGGATCGCGGCGCAGCTGGTTGAGCGCGTTGCGCGCGAGGGTGTAGAGCCACGACCGCAGCGACGCCTGCCAGCGGAAGTTCCCGATGCCGCGCCAGACGTCCTCGGCGAGCTCGGCGAACGCCTCGGCAGCGAGATCGTCGTCGCGCGCGATCGAGCGCAGGAACCCGAGCAGCTCGGTGCCATAGAGCTGGATCGCCGCGGTGGTCGCAGCGTCGGGATCGGCGATCGCGCGGATCGCGGCCTCGGCGGCAGCGCGCTCGACATCACCTTCGGCGGGCGGTGTCTCCATCGCGGAGAGCCTACGCTCAGTGGGTGCGGCGGTCGAGCGTCGCGATCTCCGCGATGCGCGCGGTCATCGACATCCGTTCGTACATCGGGCGGGAGATCGCGAAGGCGGCGTGCGCCTCGGTCTTGCGCCCGAGATCGAGCAGGGCGTGCCCGCGCTCGAGTTGAGCCAGGGCGAGTATCTGCGTCTCGTCGGCATCGGTCGTGGTCAGCGTGGCGATCACCTCGTCGGCGAGCGCGAGGGCGGGCGCGGGATCCGCGGTCTCGCGCAGAAACGTGGCGACCTGCAACTTGGCGTAACCCTGCTGCGGCGAACCCGGGCTCTTTGCCGTGAAGATCGCCAGGGCGCGTTGTGCGGTGACGAGCGCCTCGCCGGTGCGTCCGAGCTTGCCGAGCATCACGGCGACCGTCAACACGCGGGCGCCGACGATCGTGCTGTCCTTGCCGAGTTGCTCCTCCTCGATCGCGAGAGCGCCCTGCAAGCGGGCGAGCGCCGCGGCGTGATCGCCGCGATCGGAGTCGATCAGCGCGAGGTTGCCATCGATGTTGGCGACCCGCGCGTTGTGTTCGCCGTAGCGCGCGACGGTGTTGCGGCGGGCGAGCTCGAGCAGTGGCCGGGCCTCGTCATCCTTCTGGATCCCGATGAACGTGGCCGCGAGGTTCACGCGCGTGCCGTCGACGAGATCGCCGCGGTCGGGCATCTTGTCGATCAGCTTCATCGCGCGGTCGGCGGTATCCGCCGCTTGCTCGTACCGGCTGGCGCCGAGCAACGAGCTCGCATAGTTCGCCAGATCGATGACCTGCTGCGTGTCCTCGCGGTGGAGCTTGGCCGCGAGGGCGAAACCCTTGTCGTACGCCGTCAATCCCTCGTCGAGCTTGCCGCTCCACATCAGCACCTCGCCCTCGAGCATGTCCGCGGCGACCGCGACCTGGTCGTCGGCCCCCATCAACTTCCGGATCTTCGCGAGGTCGGCGAGGGCGCGCGGGGCATCCTCCTCCTCGTTCGCGACGTGCGCGTCCGAGAAGTACATGCGCGTGGCGAACCACGGCGCACGCGTTCGCATGCGTTCGGCGTCGGCGAGCCCGGCGCGCAGCCACTGATCGACCGTGCCGTGATCGACGCGAAGCTGGGTCGCGTTGTCGATCAATCCGACCAGCGCCTGGAGGAGGTCCTCCGTGTCATCGATCGCGCGGGCGGCGTAGTAGGCGTCGGCGAGGACCTTGTCGGAGGCGGCGAGATCGCCGTCGAACGCGAGGATGCGGCCGCGCAGGATCGCGATCGCGGGCGCGATCTCGGTGCTGTCGGCCGCGGGTGACGCGGTGAGATGCGCGATCGTGGCTTCGATCGCGGTGCGTGGAATGCGGTCGAAGATCGCGTAGGTGATCTCGATCTCGGCGCGCGCGGCGATGAACGCGGCGAGCTTCGCGGGATCCGTCGGGACCGGCGGGCTGACGGCGAGGTTGGTCGGATCGAGACAGTCGTTGCGGTGCGCGCTGCTGCCATCGACGACACTCGCGATCTCGACCCTCGCGGCGATCTCGATACACGCGCGGCTCTTCGCGACGATCTCCGGTGCCCACGTGTGGTTGTTAGCGGCCTCGCAGGCGACGCGCGTCGCGCGCATGTAGCGCGCCGCCGCCGCGGGATTCGCGGCGAGAAAGCTCGGCGTCGCCAGCCCGTCACAGCTCGGCGGTGGCTCGCGCCGCATGACCGCGTAGATCCCGACGCCGCCGAACGCGACGCCCGCGATCAGGGCACCGATCGCCCAGCGCCGGCGTCGCTTCGGTAGCGGCGGGCGCAGCGCGGCGAGGAGGGCCTGCATCGTCGGGAACCGCGCCTCGGGATCGCGCGACAGGCCGCGCTCGAGCGCGATCCGGACGTGCGGCGGCACCTTCATCAGCGGTGGAAGCGGGCGGCGGGTCCCGGACGTCAGCGCCTCGAGGAGTTGCTCGAACGTCGCGCCGACGAACGGGCGCTCGCCCCACAGTGCCTCCCACGCGGTCACGCAGTACGAGAACTGATCGGTGCGCGCATCGACGTTCTGGCCCGAGACCTGCTCGGGGGCCATGTACGCAGGCGTGCCGAGCACGGCCCCGGTCTGGGTCATCGGCGACAGCAGGCGATCGGGCGCGCTCGCCGGCGGCGTGTCGTCTTTCGAGTCGCGATCGCGCGCGAGCCCGAAGTCGCCGACGCGCGTGCGGCCGTCGCTGCCGATCAGCACGTTCTCCGGCTTGATGTCGCGGTGGATGAGCCCGGCGGCGTGGGCGGCGGCGAGCCCCTCACCGGCCTCGATCATCACGGCGAGGATCGCGCTGGCGTCGCGCGGCTCGGCGGCGAGCCACTCGCGCAGCGTCGTGCCGATCACGTACTCCATCACGACGAACGGGCGCTGATCGAGCTCGCCGACCTCGAACACCGTGACGACGTTCGGATGCGCCAGGCGCGCCATCGCGATCGCCTCGCGGCGCAGTCGCACGCCGCCGCCCGCGGCGTGGTGGACCTTGATCGCGACCGTGCGACCGAGGGTCTGATCGGAGGCGGCGTACACCGTGCCCATGCCGCCGGTGCCGAGCGCGCGCTCGATCGTGAACCGGCCGCCGATCACCTCGCCGGTCGCCAGCTCGCGTGGCGGGCCGCCGACCGCCGGGGCGCGCACGACCTGCTTCAAGATCGCGTCGAACGAGTCCGGCTCGACCGTGTCGTCGTTTGCCGGATCGCTCGCCACGTGCGGAGCCTACCTCGGTCAGGCCTTGGCTTTGGGAGGTAACACGATCGGCTTCGGAGCCACCTTCACCTCGGGGTGCGGGTGCGGGTGCGGGTGCTCGTGCCCATCCGGGGTGCGCTTGAGCTCGACCTCGACACCCTCGAGCGACTCGAGCGGCACGCCGAGCACCGCCGCGGTCATGTCGCGGATGTTCTCGCGATGCTCGTGCGGCAGGATGTCGTCCTCGGCCGAGACGTCGACGATCAGCGTCGGTCTCCCGGTCGGGCCCTTCTCCTGATAGGTCAGCTGGACGCGGCGACCCTTCTCGACTCGACTCATGTCTTCACCGTGATCGTGAGCTCGTAGCTGCCGTCGGCACCGCGACCCTCGCGGCTCGACTCGATCGATCCGATCTCGCGAGCGCGCTGCTCGAGAGCGCGCTTCGTCGTCGCGTTGACCGCGCTGGCGATCTCGCCGCGCAGCTCCTCGTAGACGCCCATCAGGCGATCGACGTTCTTCTTGATCAGCTCGGCCTCGGCGGCTTCCTTCGCGAGCTCGAACTTCCGGTCGCCGTCGCTCGCGGCCCTGGCCTCGACCGCCGCGCGCGCGACCTCGTCGCCCTCGGTGATCCGGCTGGTGGTCGTCGCGCTGATCGCGACGGCGCGCTCGTCCTCGACCGCGAGCCGGATCGTGCTGCTGCCCGCCGGCATCCGTGCCACCGCGTCGCCGAAGTGCTTCGACAGCGAGCCGTCGGGCTCGGTCTCCCATCCTCGCGCGACGAGCTCCTCGCGGACCAGGGTGTCGAGCTGCGCGGGTGGCAACACCGGCAACACGCGCACCTCGATGTCGACATGATCGGAGACCCGGACGTCGCCTTCACGCAACACCGTCGATTGCACCACCTCGAGTCGCGCGCCGCAGGGCATGCCCGAAGTGTAGCGTGTCGCGAGCGATCCAGAACAACCCGCTCGGAAGTATGAGCCGTTGATGTACCATCGCCGACGGTGACGTCATTCACGCTGCGCGTGTTCTCCCTCCTCGTGGCCCTCGAAGCGGTCGCGCTCGCGCAGCCCGTCGAGGCCAACAAGGGTGACGCGAAGGAGCTGATGCAGCTCGGCGTCAAGCTCGTCAAGTCGCAGGACTACCTCGGCGCGCTCGCGGTGTTCAAGGACGCGTACGCCCGGTTTCCGAGCGCGAAGATCCTGCTCAACATCGGCACCACGCTGAAGTTGCTCAACCGCAACGCCGACGCGGTCAACACGTACCAGCGCTACCTCGACTCGTCGGACAACGATCCGACCAAGCTCGCCGAGGTCCAGAGCGAGATCGATCGGCTCGACAAGGATCTCGCGAAGCTCGCGATCACCGCGCCCGCCGAGGCCGAGCTCCAGGTCAGCGATGGCGAGTGGATCTCGGCCGCGGTCG
Source organism: Haliangiales bacterium (assembly GCA_038321315.1). Taxonomy (GTDB): domain Bacteria; phylum Myxococcota_A; class Polyangia; order Haliangiales; family Haliangiaceae; genus JABFXX01. The sequence continues at coordinate 185,235 of JBBQEX010000002.1, forward strand.
GCAGGCTCTACCGGATCACGCCGGGCGTGTTCGCGGTCCACGCGCGGCGGGTCGGCTACAAGCCGTTCGAGATCAAGGGTCAGGTCTCCGTCGGTCAGACCGCCGCGGTCGCCGTCGTGCTCGAGCCCAACCCCGAGCCGGTCGCCAAGCAGATCATCGTGAACGTGCCGCTCGCGCCGACGCACGAGGAGCCGCGCAGCCGGATCGCGGCGCTCGCGATGGGGCACTTCGACGTCAACGGCGGCGGCGCGGCATTCGTCGGCGGCGCGTTCGATATCACCGATCGGATCCAGGCCAACGCGGCCGGCATCATCGGCTCGAACCTCGGCGGCTTCGTCGGCGGTAGCTTCGCGATCCTGACCGGCACGCTGCGTCCGATGGTGTCGGCCGGCTTCCCGATCTTCATCAACGCTGGTGCGCGCATCGGCGTGCGTGGCGCGGTCGGCCTCGAGATCGTCGCGAACCGCCACTTCGCGCTGGTCGTCGAGCTCGGCGTCGAGCACAACTTCAATCCTCAGAGCTCGGTCGAGTTCGGCGGCATGCTCCGGAAGATCGACGCGACGTCGTTCATCCCGGCACTCGGCGTCACCGCGCGACTCTGAGCAGCGACAGCTCGATGAACCCGGCGGCCGGGAAGTCGCGCGCGAGCACGTAGTGCGCGCCGAACGAGTCGGCGGTCGGGACCTTGCCCTGGAGCAGCAGGAACTCCGGCGCCGTGGTCGGGCGATGCGAGATCAAGAAGCCGTCGAACACCGGCGCCTCGGTCGCGAACCCGAGGATGCCTGGCTCGCCGGAGAACAGGCTCGCGCCAGGGGCGATCGCGCGAAGATACCCGGCGACCGCGGTGTAGGCGCGGTAGCGCGCGCCGTCCCAGTAGGCGTCGTTGCTCGCGCCGATCACGGCGAGCTTGCCGCGCAACCCGAGCACGAAGACCAGCGCGACGGCGACCGCGCCGATCTGGTGGATCGCGCGTGGCGGGAGCACGATGGCGAGCGCGAGGGCGACCGCCGCGAGCTCGAACGCGAGCGCGTTCCAGTACTCCCAGTCGTGGCCGATCGCGGGCCGCATCACGATGTACGAAACCAGCATCGCGAGCGGATAGCCGACCAGCGCGAGGCACAGTGGCCGCAGCGCGCGCACCCGCGGTGTCCGCGCGACGACGACGGCGGCGGCGACCGCGATCGCGAGCACCGCGAGGTTCAACGCGAGTGGGGCGGGCTCCCAGTTGGTGCGCTCGACCGGCTCGGTGCCCCACCGCGCGAACTGCCCGGCGATCCACTTCACGTAGTCGAGCCGCGGCGCGCCACCGAACTTCGCGCGCAGCGAGTTCGGCAACACGTCGCCGTAGTAGCTCGCGCTGAACGCGACCCACGCGACACCGGGAACGACGAACGCGGCGATCGCGCGCCAGTGCCGTAGCGCCGGAGTCGCGACGAGGATCGGGACGACGAGCAGCGCGGCGTCGGGCCGCGCGAGGCACGCCAGCGCGCCGACCAGGCCGGTCGCGACCCGCCGACCGCCGCACGCGAGCGCGACGAAGCTCCACAGCATCGCGCCGACCAGCGGCGTCTCGAGCGCGAGGTACTGGAACGTGACGTGGCTTCCGAGCACGACGACGCCGACCGCCACCGCGAGCCGCGGCTCAACGACCCGCGCGGCGAGCCGGTAGACCAGCCACGCCGACCACCCGGTCGCGACCAGGCCGAGCACGACCGCGGCGCTCGGAATGTCGACCCCGAGCGCGCCGACCGCACCGAGCACGAGGACGTGGAGTGGCGAGGTGTAGCCCCAGACGTGGTCGCCGACGTTGAACACGATGCCGTGCCCATCGGCGAGGTTCTGGGCGTAGCGAAACGCGATGAACGCATCGTCCGACGAGGCCGGTGCATCGAGCGCGAAGACCCGCCAGCCGACCAGCGCGACCGCGATCGCGATCGCCACCAGCATGGCGACATCGGTGCGGACTCTGGTATCACGTTCGGTGCGCATGCCTGGGTGGGCTCGTCGTCACGGATGGCTGATCGCGATCGCGTGCGCGTATCTATACATCTTCCCCTACTTCCCGAGGCTCGGGAGCGCGAACGAGATCCCGCGGGCGTTCCTCGTCAAGGCGATCGTCGTCGATCACCGGTTCGCGATCGACGACAGCGTCGCGCACGCGGACCCGTGGATGGACCTCGCCGACGTGTCGCAGAGCGGCGGCCACAGCTACTCGAACAAGGCGCCGGGCTCGGCAATGCTCGCGGCCCCGGCCTACGCGGCGGTCACGGCGATCGCCGGCGAGCCGAGCCTCGGCGTCACGATGTGGCTGTGCCGGTTGGTCACCGGCATCGTGCCGACGCTCGCGTTCCTCGTGTTGCTCTACGGCTTCCTCGCGCGGTTCACGCCCGATCCGAAGATCCGGAAGCTCGTCGTGATCGCCTACGCGCTCGGCTCGATGGCGATGACGTACTCGCTGCTGTACTTCTCGCACCAGCTCGGCGCGGTGTGCATCGCGAGCGCGTGGATCCTCACGCTCGACGTGCTCGACGGCAAGCGCGGCCTCCGCGCGATGGTCGCCGCCGGCTTGCTCGCCGGCACCGCGCCGCTCGTCGACTACCAGGCGGTGTTCGCCGCGCTGCCGGTCGTGATCTACGCGATCGTGCGGCTGCGCGGAGACTGGTCGCGCCTCGCGCGGGTCGGCGGGCTCGCCGCGCTCGGGGCGATCGTGCCGATCGCGATCCTGCTCGCATATCACCGCGCGTGCTTCGGCAGCCCGTGGCGCACCGGCTACGACGCGTCGCAGACCTACGCGGTGTTTCACCAGCACGGCTTCCTCGGGCTGACCCGGCTGCGCTGGGAGGCGTTCACCGGCTCGACCGTGTCGTTCGACAACGGGCTCGTCACGCTGTCGCCGTGGCTGTTGCTCGCGATCCCCGGCGCGGTCGAGCTCGTGCGCCGGCGCGACCAGATGCGCGGCCTCGCGATCACGAGCATCGCGATCGCGGGCGTCTACCTGCTGTTCATCTCGGCGATCAACTTCTGGCGCGGCGGCGGCGAGGTCGGACCGCGCTACATCACCGCGATCCTGCCGTTCCTCCTGCCGCTCGTCGCGGTGCAACTCGAGACGCTGAAGGCCCGGCCGCGCAACTTCGCGATCCTCGCCGGCACGATCATCGTCGGCGTCGCGATCTACGCGCTCAGCTCGGCGACCTTTCCGTACTGGCCCGAGAGCTTCCGGAACCCGTTCCGCGACGTGACGCTGCGCCTGCTCGCGAACAACCTGGTCGCCCCGAACCTCGGCGGCGCGCTCGGCCTCCCCGGGTTGCTCGGGCTCGTGCCGTTCGTCGCGCTCGTCGGTGGGTTGGTCGGATGGGCGATCGCTTCGATCGTCGGTCGACGCGGCCTCACTATCGCCTGTGCAGTTGCCGCGGTGATGATCGGCGTGTACTGCCTCGTCCCCGGTGGCGCGCTTCCCCACGCGTACGACTACGTTCGCGCGATCGTCGCCGCAGGTGGGTGACCGCTTACACGGGTTCGATGACTCGGTGTTGACTCGGTAAGGCGGGTGACCGATCCTCGACGGGTGAGACTCACGCGCGTCGGGCGCCTGGTAGTTGGCTCGGCACCGGTGTGCTTGCCGCTGTTGTTCGCGATCGTCGCGTGCGTGAATAGTCTCGAGCTTGGCTCCGACGAGCAGGACACGACCGTCCCGCTCCAGGACTACAACTTCGGCGACCAGCAGGTCCACGTCGCGTCGGCCGCGCACACCTTCACGATCAGCCCGGCGTCGGGCGTACAGAGCGACACGGTCACCGCGATCACCGAGAGCTGCCCCGACTTTTCGATCGTGGCCACCGGCCTGCCCGCGACCGTCAAGAACGTGTGCACCGGCGGTGGCTCGGCGTGCACCGGCTACCAGGCGACGACCTACTCGTTCACCGCGACGTTCGACCCGCAGGTCACCCAGACCGTGAGCTGCGTCGTGACCGTCACGATCAACGCGACGGCGACGACGTTCACGCTGACCGGTCGCGGGACCGAGCCGACGATCCGCGAGTCGGTGTCGCCGGCCACGACGCTCGACCTCGGCCAGGTGCGCGTCGGTGAGACCTCGGCGGCCGCGAGCGTGCTCGTGCGCAACTTCGGCAGCGGCCCGCAGCCGATGACGGTGTCGTCGGTGTCGTTCGACGCCGCGTCACTCGCCAAGGGCTTCGCGATCAAGTCGGGCACGACGACCTCGCACGTGGTCGCGGCCAACGGCGGCAGCGACCCGTACACCGTGACCTGCGCGCCGGCCAGCGCGGTCGCGCTCGCCGGCACGCTGACGATCGCGAGCGACGATCCGGCGACCCCGTCGGTCGCCATCGCGGTGTCGTGCACCGGCATCACGTCGACGCTGCAGTTCCTGCCGTCGAGCCCGGCGCTGCTCAACGGCACGCAGGCACAGAAGGCGACGCGCGTCGGCGAGCCGCTCGACATCCCGATCACGTTGAAGAACACCGGTAGCGCGTCGATGACGATCCACTCGTTGACGCTGGTCGGCGACCAGCTGTCGATCGTGACCCAACCGGCCACCAACGCGGTGGTCGCGGCCGGCGGGAGCACGCCGGTCGTGCTGCGGTTCGCGGCGACAACCGCGGTCGATCAGGGGACCCTCGGTACGCTCACCGTGACGCACGACAGCGGACAGGTCCGCACGATCAACGTGCTCGGTGGCGCGCTCGCGACCTCGATGTCGATCAGTCCCGACGGCGCGGTGAACCTCGGCCCGGTCTGCATCGGCAAGACGGCCTCGCAGCCGTTCTTCATCTTGAAGAACAATCCGGGTACGTTCGTGGTCAGCGCGATCAGCCAGCCCGACGCACCGTTCGGCCTCACCGGCCAGCTGCCGACCAGCGGCCCGATCGCGGTCGACACCAACGCGGTGAGCTTCACGGCCAACGTGACGCCGACCGCGGCGGGGGCGCTGCACTCGATGTTCGACGTCACCACCGACATCCCGCTCGCCGCGCCGCACACGATCTCCCTCGCGGCGACCGCGCTGCCGGCGGGCGTGACGCCGACGCCGGCGATGCTCGATCTCGGCACGGTCTCGGTCGGCGCGACCTCGGTCGGCCAGACCGTCACCCTGACCAACTGCGGCGAGGCGCCCCTGACGCTGACGCAGACCGAGATCGTCGGTGCCAACGCGGCCGACTTCTCGATCGCGGTGCCGCCGACCAGCACGACCTTGCCGCCGGGCGGCTCGGCGATGTTCGTGATCGTGCTGCGCCCGACCGCCGCGGGCGGGCTCGCTGCGACGCTCCAGCTGACCTATGACACCGGCACCGCGATGGTCCCGCTCGTCGGCACCGGCACCGGTAACGTGCCCGACGATCGCGTCCCCGAGTCATCGACGTACTATGGCTGCAGCACGACCGGCGGCGCGGCGTGGCCGATCGGCGCGATCGTGCTCGGCCTCGGGTTCGCGCGCCGGAGACGCCGCGCATGATCGGTACCACCGTCGGCAACTACCGGATCCTCGATCTCGTCAGCGCCGGCGGGATGGGCACGGTGTATCGCGCAGAGCACGCGCTGCTCGGCCGGATCGCGGCCGTGAAGGTGCTGCATCCGGAGATGTGCGCGAACAAGGAGATCGTCAATCGCTTCTTCAACGAGGCGAAGGCGACGACCGCGATCAAGCATCCCGGCATCGTCGAGATCTTCGACTTCGGCTACATGCCGTCGGGCCATGCCTACCTCGTGATGGAGTTCCTCGAGGGCATGTCGCTCGCGCACCGCATGAAGCTGCGCGGTCGGGTGCCCGAGGGCGAGGCGGCGATGGTGCTGCGCGGCGTGTGTAGCGCGCTCGCCGCCGCCCACGCCAAGGGCATCGTCCATCGCGACCTCAAGCCCGACAACATCTTCGTGATCCCCGATCCGGACTCGGCGCTCGGCGAGCGCTGCAAGCTGCTCGATTTCGGGATCGCCAAGCTCACCGACATCGGCATGGCCGGCACCGCGACGAAGACCGGCGCGGTGATGGGCACGCCGACGTACATGTCGCCCGAGCAGTGCAAGGGCCTCGGGCAGGTCGACCACCGCGCCGACCTGTACTCGATCGGCTGCATCCTCTACGAGCTGCTCACCGGCGTGCCACCGTTCCAGCAGCTCGGTGCCGGCGAGCTGATCGGCGCGCACCTGTTCATGCAGCCGGAGTCGCCGCAGAAGTACATCCCGAACCTGAGCGGCGAGACCGTCTCGCTCGTGATGGCGCTGCTCGACAAGGAGCCCGATCGCCGCGTCCAGACCGCGCGCGATCTCGCCGGTTACCTGACGCAGATCGCGCAGCACCAGGGCTGGGCGATCGCCGCCGAGCCCGAGCGGATCTCGATGCAGATGATGTCCGCGCCCGGCGACATGACGCGCGCGTACAACCCGACGCCATCGCCGCCGGTGTTCACGCCGGTGTTCGCGGTGCATCGCACGCCGGGGCCGCTCGTGCCGCTGATGCCGACGCCGTCGAACAACCTGGTGTCGGTCGATCAGAAGCCGACCACGCTGTCGAGCGCGACCGGTCAACCAGTGGTGACCCAGGTGCCGGCGAAGCGGAAGCGCTCGCCGATGATGATCGCCGCGCTGATCGCGGTGCTCGCCGGCGGCATCGTCGGCGCGATCGCGTTCGTCGGGACGCGCGGCTCGGATCCCGCGGTGTCGCCGGCCGCACAGCCCGCACCACCACCGGCCGCGGTCGTCGCGAGCCCACCGCCGCCACCGGCGCCGGTCGTCGTGCCGCCGCCGCCGACACCGCCACCGCCGACGCCCGCGGTCGTCGTCGTGACGCCGGATCCGCCGCCACCGCCGCCGGAGATCAAGAAGGCCGCCGTGAAGGCGCCGGTCGTGAAGAAGGCGACCAAGGCCGCGGTCAAGGCGACGCCGACCGAGCAGCCGAAGAAGGACGACGGCTTGCTCGAGTCCGATCTATAGCCTCACACCCGGATCGAGGTACGGGTGAGGTGAGGCGGCGATGCGGCGCTGGAGCTCGGCGCGCTCGATCGGTTGCTCGGTCTGGTAGACCAGCTCGAAGCACGCGCCGTCGTCGCGCACGAGGTAGATCGTCGGGTGCCGGCCGATCCGATAGGCGAGGTCGGCGAGCACGAGGCGCGGCATCGCGTACGGCAACACGACGACGTCGCTGCGGCGCGTGATGATCGCGCGCGTCGCGGCGCGGCCGCGGAGCAGATCCGGATCGGGCCACGCGAGCCCGTAGTGGTGCACGATGGTGACCACCGTGCCGACGCCCTGGAGCGCGATCATCGCGATCACGATCCCGACGACGATCCGCGGCGGACGCGCGGCGAACAGCGGGACGAGCGCGAACAGCGCGCCGATCCAGAACACATCCCAGCGCTCGATCAGCGAGGGCTCGTAGAAGTACGGGAACCCGAGCGCGATCCCGAACAGGGCGACCAGCGCGATGCGCGCGCGCAGCCCGGTCACGAGCTCGGCGCGCCGGGCGCGCGCGACCCAGATCGCGATCGCGAGCACGCTGCCGCAAAGGATCGGCGGGATCACGGAGACCAGCACGGTGCGCAGCGCGTCCGGTGGCGCCATCAGGTGGAGGTTCGGCGTCAGCGCCATCGCGCGGAGCCCGCCGCGGTACTCGGCGAACCGCGCGAGCGAGATGACCGGCGTGCTCGACAGGTGGAAGTCGTGCAACCCGAGCGCCTGCGGGAGGAACTCGTGCAGCGCGATCTTGGCGCCGGTGAACGGCACGACGTGCGCGAGGTAGTACGTCGCCAGCGCGGTCGCCATGGCGGCGCCGAGGCCGGCGGCGCGTCCGCGATCCGCGGGTCGGATCGCGGACCAGACGATCGCGGGCGGCAGCGCGAACAGCATCACGAGCAGCGAGATGTTGATCAGCATCGCGACCGCGAGCAGAACCCCGAGCGCGATGCCGTGCCGGATCGGGTGCGTCGGCACCCGGTAGAGCAGGGCGAACACACCGAGCACGACCGGGAAGTACAGGACGTTGTCCTCGCTCATCAGGAACAGCGCGACGAGGCCGGGGCTCCCGATCGTCGCGGCGGCGAGCACCATCGCCGACGCGCGCGGCGCGAGCTTCTCGCGCACGCAGAGCCACGCGAGCAACCCGATGAACACCGCCATGCCGAGCGCGGTCTCGACGACGACGGCGCCGAGCCCGGTGAACCCGAGTGCCATGAAGACGCGCATGACGCCGTGATAGAGCAGGTGACCGTCGACGTACTGATCGACGTGATAGGCGTGGATGAACCCGAGGCGCCCGTAGGTGTCCCAGTCCAGAAGACCGACCTCGGGCTTTCTGATCGCGACGAGCGCCACGACCAGCCCGACGAGGGCGCCGATCGCTACGCCTACACGCCGGAGGGGCACTCCGGATATCGTCGCACGTCAGGGCGCGGTCGCGACCGACTGGTCGAGCTTCCAGCCCTCGCCGGCGCGGACCCAGGTCTCCTCGTGGCGCGCGTTGGTCGCGTCCTTGGTGAACACGACCGCGTGAGCATGGTCGACGTGGCCCATGCTGAGGATCGTGCGCTCGCCGTGGAGCGAGTCGGCGATCTCGTGGCGGACGGCGGCGACGTTGACCGGTCCGGCGGTCGGGGCATTGTGGGCGCAGGCGACGAGCGTGGTGAACAGGATGGCAGCGATGAAGCGCATGCCGACAAGATGCGCGGAGCCGCGAAATGGTCGACACGGATTCTCCGGTTTTCCGACGAAGAATCGGTGCCCCGGCGACGTCGCACGCGTCGCTGCGACGTCGCAGGATTTCCCCGGCATGCCGAACCAGCAGCTGCTATCGTCCGGCCGTGACCAAAACGTTGCCAACCTGGGCGTTCGGAGTGTTGTCGGTCGTCGGCGTCGTCCTCCTCGGCTCGATGCTGCTGTCGTGGGTCGACTTCGGAGGTGGCACGAGTGGCCTCGGGCTCGCGTGGTCGAGCAATCACTGGTTGTTTTTGGTGCCGGTCGCCGGTGGCGGAGTGCTCGCCGCGGCCGCCACGCGCTCCCCGTCGACCCGGCTCGCCGCGATCGTCGCGGGCACCTTGATCGTCGGCTACGTGCTGTTCGACGTCGCGACGTCGATGATCCACTCGGGGCTCGATACCTGGCTGATCCTCGGCGGCGCGGGCGCGATGCTCGCGGGCGCGTCGAAGGAGCGCGCGGCGTGGCGCACGCTCGGTGGCATCGCGGTACTCGCCGGCTTCATCGCGCCGTGGTCGGACATGTCGATGTTCCACCTGCTGCGCCTCACCGGGTTCGGCAACGGAGTCGGCATCCTCTGGATCATCCCGCTCGCCGCGCTGGTCGGCGTGATCAGCGGCGGCAACAAGGTCACCGGCGGCAAGCTCGCCGCGGGCGCCGGCGTCGCGATCTACGGCTCGCTGCTGTGGGTGATCGGCTCGTTCGCGTATCAGATCTTCGGCTTCGGTGCGTGGGCCGCGCTCGGCGCCAGCACGGTCGCGCTCGCGATCGGCGTGCTCGCCCGCGAGCCGGTCACGCGCGTGACCGCAGCTCCCTCCGTCGCCGCGTAGTGCCCGCGGTCCGCGATCGGCGCCTCCGCCCGCCGATCGCCGGCACCACCGTGAAGGACGCCGAGGATCCACCGTGACCGACGAGGCGACGCTGCTCGCGCTCGCCCGCGGCGACGACGAGGCCTGGCCGGTGTACGCCGACTGGCTCGAGGCCCGAGGCGACGAGGACCGCGCGGCGGTCGTGCGCCTGCACCGCCGGCTCGCCGCGATGGCGCTCGCCGACGATCTGGCGATCGTCGTCGCGCGCGAGCTGCTCGAGCTCGCGGCCGGCTTACCGCGGGCCTGGCTGGCGCAGCTCGCGACGCCGGGCGTGATCGGAACGTGCTGGGGCGCACGAGATGCCAGCAATGGCGTGTACGTGATCGCGTTTCGCGCCGATGGCACGATCGGGTTTCGTCAGGGCACGCCGGACGATGGCGACATCGACGAGATGGCAACCGACGCGCTCGGCGATGGCACGTGGATGCAGATCGGTCACGCGCTGACGTTCTCGATCCAGAACATCGACGCGCGCACCGAGGACTACTCGCGCCATGACGGCGTCGTGTTCGGCGATCGGATGCGTGGGATCGCGAGCGACATCAACGGTGGGTTCTGGAGCTGGGGGCTCGCGCCGACCGATCCGGCGAACGCCTTCGGCCCGCTGCCCGAGTTGCCCGAGACCCCGATCGACTCGGATCGCAGCACGACGATCGCGCACGATGCACTACCCGAGCGGCGCTGGGCCTAGCTCAGGCGACGTGCGTGAGCTTTTCCATCCGGAGGACGCGCTCGACGGTCGCGCACAGGCTCGCCCGCGTGAACGGCTTGTGGAGCAACACCGCGGGACCGAGCGCCTCGATCTGCTCGGCGAGGTCCGCATCGCGCAGCGCCGTCATCACGATCACCGGGGCCTGGACCCCAACCGATCGGGCGAGCTGGAGCGCCTGCACGCCGGTCATTCGCGGCATCGAGATGTCCGTGACGATCAGATCGAACGGCCCGGCATGCGCGAGCTTGTCGAGGAGCTGGGTCCCGCTCGACGCCTGGATGACGACGAGCCCCAGCTTGATGAGGAAGCTGGACACGATGTGCAGCTGATCCGGATCATCTTCGACGACGAGAGCGCGGCGAGCGGACATGCCAATGCGAGGTGCATTCGGCATGCCCACCGACGCTGCGACGAGGCCCACCGGCGACAGGCACACTGGGGACGGGCGCCTGCGCACGGTGAGCCCGAAACGCACACTCGGGGCTAGCTGGCCTTCGCTTCGGACTTGGTGTCGATCTGCTGGGCGCCGTTGCGCTCGAGGACTTCCTTCGCGCGCTTCGCCCAATCCTTGTCGTCGGCGTGGACGGCCAGCAGCATCTTGCCGCTGTGGAGTACGGACTCGTACTTCTTGGCCTCGAACTCGGGGATGCCCATGCCGATCAGCGAGCCGGTCAGCGTGCCGACCGCACCGCCGGCGCCCGCGCCCGCGAGCGCGGCGACGATCGGGCCGGCCGCGATCAGCGGGCCGATGCCCGGGATCGCGAGGGCGCCGATGCCGACGAGCAACCCGAGCGTGCCGCCGATCGCGCCGCCCGCGGCCGCACCAACCGCGGCGCCCTCGGGAGCCTTGGTGTGCTTCTCGGTCGCGATCTCGCGCGTGCCGCTCGCGTCGGGCAGGAGCGCGCTCATATCCGACGGGCGAAAGCCCGCGGCGACGAGCGCATCGATCGTGGCCTCGAGGCGGCCGCGGTCGTCGTACATGCCAAACACGGCGATCTTCTTGTCGGTCTTCTTCTCGGTGTTCATATCGGTGTTCATGGTTCTGATGCTTTCTTGGGAGACGGGTTAACCGTTGGTGACTTCGAGTTGATCGACGATCGCCGTGGCGCCCGCGGCAGTCGCGAGCCCTTCAATCTTGGTCTTCTCATCCGCGTTGGCGACCGGGCCGACGAGCGTAGCGACGCCCTTCTCGACGACGATCTTGCAGTTGTGCGCGTTGGTCGACAGCGAGCTGTCGCCGACGATCGCCTTGCGGATCTTCTGCGTCAGCGCGAGATCGTCACCGCTCTGCGCGCCTTGATCTGCGGTCGGCGTCATCTTGCGATCGCGGTCGTTGCGTTCGCTGTTGTCGGCAGCGGGTGGAGACGTCTTGGACTTGCACGCGCCAACGCCGGCGAGTGCGAGCGACGCCATCAACATCGTGGCTAGGTGGATTCTCATTTCCGCGCCTAGTTTCACGGTGCGTGCCGGCGGGAACCTGCGTTTCCCGGCGTTCTGCGTGTAGTGCGCGCGCCTACGCGCGCGCCGTGCGGTTCACCGTGCGCGAACCACCTCAGGAGCGAATCCGCGCAGGTGAGCGCTGGCCTCGATGTTGCGTCATAAGCGCCCGATGCGCCGGATCCCGCTCGTCGCGATGCTGGTGATGACCGCGTGTCATCGCACGCCGACGCGCCATCCCGGCGAGGAGTATCTGAAGGCGGTCGACTTCCAGGGCAACAAGCAGATCTCCGACAAGGACCTGCTCGACGGACTCATCCTCCATCGCTCGCTCACGGCGGGCAGGGCTCCGGATCCCTACCTCGTCCAGATCGATGGCGAGCGCCTGAAGAGTCAGTACAACCGCGCCGGGTACTTCGAGGCCGACGTCCAGGGTCGCGTCGAGCGCAAGGCCGATGCGGCGACGGTCATCTACCAGATCCAGGAGGGTCGCCGCGCGCAGACCCACGTCACGATCATCGGCCTGCCGAGCGACGTCCCGATCGCGAAGGTGCGCAAGCAGGTGAAGCTCGCCGAGGGCGCGCCGTTCAACTACGAGATCTACGATGCCGCCAAGACCATCGTGCTCGGCGTGGTGCAGGATGCCGGCTACGCTCACGCCAAGCTCGATGCGCGGGTCAACGGCGACCTCGCGACGCACACGGCGAACATCACGCTCGAGTTCCAGCCGGGGCCCAAGTGCAAGTTCGGCACGGTCAAGATCAACGGCGTCGACGGCGATCTCGCGGACGCGGTCTCCGATCGGTTGCAGTTCGCACCGGGCGACACGTACTCGAACGCGGCGGTGGCCGCGACGCAGCGCGAGCTCTACGGCATCGGCCGGTTCTCGACCGTCCAGGTCCAGCCCGACAGCGGCGAGGGCGAGATCGTCAACATGACGGTCGCGGTGTCCGAGACCGCCCGTCACCAGGTCACGCTCGGTGGCGGCTTCGGCCTCGACCCGCTCAGCCTCGAGGTCCGCGGTCGTGCCGGTTACGAGGTCAGCGGCTGGCCGTACGACTTCGACCGCTTCATCATCGACCTTCGCCCGGCGTACGCGTACCTGCGCGACGGCAGCGGCTACGAGCCACGCATGCGCGCGGTGTCGCGATTCGAGCGCCAGGACCTGCTGCTGACCTACGCGGTCGGCACGGTCGAGGTCGGCTACAACTACCTCGCGTACGAGGCGTACACCGAGCTCGGGCCCGAGGGGCAGCTCGGCTACGACCTGCGGCTCGGCAGCCCGCACGTGAAGCTGCACGCCGGCTATCTGATCCATCGCTACACGTTTCGCCGGCCGAGCCCGCTGATCGACGCGATGCTCCAGCAGCAGATCGGGATCGACAAGGCCGAGCTCGTCGGCGCGTACCAGCAGGCGATCATCGCCGACCTTCGCGACAACCAGATCGAACCGAGGCTCGGCGTCTACGGCGCGCTCAAGGTCACCGAGGGCGGTCCGTACGCCGGCGGGAAGTACGCTTACGCGCAGGTCGAGCCCGAGGTCCGCGGCTACGTGCCACTCGGTCCGGTCGTGTTCGCGGCGCGGGCGCGCTACGGCGCGATCTTCGGTGACGTGCCGGCCACCGAGCGGTACTACGCCGGTGGCTCGACGAGCCAGCGCGGGTTTTCGGAGCGCACGCTGTCGCCGTCCGTGACCGGCACGGTCAACGGCTCGACGATCACGGTGCCCTACGGCGGTGCCGGCCTGATCGACACCAGCGTCGAGGCGCGGTTTCCGATCATGCACGTCAAGCAGATGCCGCTCGGCGGCGTCGTGTTCCTCGACAGCGGCGACGTCACCGAGTCGGCGGCCGCCCTGTCGGTCACGAAGCTCAACTACGCCGTCGGCCTCGGCCTCCGCCTCCTCACGGTGATCGGTCCGGCGCGCTTCGACCTCGGCTATCGGATCAACCGCACCGGCCCCGACGATCCGTCTCCCGGCTCGAAGTTCGCGTTTCACCTCAGCCTCGGAGAGGCCTTCTGATGCGCCGCTGGATCAAGCGTGGCGTGCTGGCCATCCTCCTCACCATCGTGGCCGTCGTCGTGTTCGCGCTCGTGTTCATCCACACCGACACCGGGCGCGAGGTGATCCGCGACAAGGTCGAGACCCAGCTCGCCAAGCTGTTCGTCGGCGGCGTTCACCTCGGCAAGGTCGAGGGCAGCCCGTTCGGCGAGCTCGTCGTCCACGACGTCGTGATCGATGGACCCGATCACGCCCCGGCGATCACGGTCGGCACGCTGCGCCTCCGGATCAAGCTCAAGCCGCTGCTCGACAAGGAGGTCTGGCTCGACAAGGTCGTGCTCGAGGATGTCGACGTCGCGGTGAAGCGCGATGCCAGCGGTAGCTTCGAGATCGGCAAGATCATCAAGCTCGACCCGAACGCGCCGCCGACGAAGTGGAGCGTCGACATGCCGGTCGTCACCGTGCACCGCGCGCACCTGATGATCGATACCGGCACGGACGACGCCCAGATCGTCAACCTCGACGGCCTCGAGATCGCGGGGAACGCGCACCTCGCGGCGACCGGCGCCCACTCGGCCGGCGTCCAGCTGTCCGGCACCTGGCGCGAGCGCAGCGCGCCGCTGATGATCGCGATCGCGGTCCACGACGATGGCGAGACGGTCACCGTGCCGACGCTCGCGGTCCGGCTCGGCGCGGTCTCGGTCACCGGCTCGAGCCTGACCGTCGGGCGCCGCAAGGGTCACCCGCCGCTGCTCGGCGGCAACCTCCAGGTCATCGCGTCACGCGACGCGGTGGCCGCCCTCGACGCGCGCATCGTGCTGCCCGCCGATCTCGCGCTGGCGATCGGGCTCACGCCGGGCACGGCCGACGTGCAGCCGATCGTGGTGTCGGGTGCGTTCGGGCCGACCTCGGTCGATGCCACGGCGACGCTCGACTTCGAGACCCGGCATGCGATCGGGACGATCGCGACTGGCGACTTCTCGCTCGCGACGTACACCGGCGGCAAGGTGGTCGCGACCGCCGGGGTCGCGGGCGACTTCGACGTGATGCCCGGTGCCCCCGGCGAGTTGCCGCTCGCGACGCTCCACCTCACCGGCCACGGCACGTTCGCGGACCTGCCGCGCGCCGACTTCACGATCGCGGCGACGTCGAAGGGGCAACACGTGTCGACCGTCTTGTCCGTCGCCGGCGCCGCCAAGGCGAAGCTCGAGGCCGAGCTCACCCGCGCGGGCGACGCGATCATGCTCGAGCGCGCGACGCTGACCGCGTCGAGCGGCGATCCGCGCCAGGCCAGCGGGAACCGGACGCCGCTGCGTGGCGAGCTCGCCGTCGCGCTCACCGCACACGGTGCCCTGTGGCCGACGCCGGCGCTCGCGGTGGCGGGTACGGTGCACGGCAGGCACCTGCGGGTCGATGACCTCTCGCTCGGGTCCCTCGATGCGACCGTCGATGCGAGCCAGGTCCCGTTCGCGCCGCGGGGCTCGGCCCACCTCGATCTCCACGACGTCGCCAAGGGCACCACGATGATCCATCACCTCGATCTCGTCGCCACCGCCAGCACGCGCGGAGACTCGACGATCGTCGCCTCGATCCACAGCGCGGATCGCATGGTCTCGGTCGACGGCACGTACGTGCGGGCGGGCGCGCATGCCGGCGACCTCACCGCGCACGTCGCGGTCGAGCACGTGACGCTCGACCTCTTCCGCAAGGGCTACCCCGGCTACCTGGTGGCCAAGGCCGACGCGTCGCGCACCGGCGGGCGCTGGGCCGCCACGGTCGACATCGACGGCAAGGGCATCGCGGTCGACCCGACGTGGCCGCTCCTCGACCTCAACGTCAAGGCGAAGGCCAAGCCGGGATCGGTCATCGCGACCGTGAGCGCGCTCAATCGCAACCTCGGATCGTTCGAGCTCGCGATCGATCTCGCCGCGCCGCAAAAGCTCGACGACATCGCCGCGTGGAAGCGGCTCCGTCGCGAGTCGATCAACAAGGCGAAGCTCACGATGTCGCGGATCGATCTGTCCCAGCTGTCGTCGCTCGCCGGCCCGGACGTGAAGGCGACCGGCACGGTCAGCGGCACGCTCGAGGTCGACGCCAAGACGGTGTCGGGCAAGCTCGAGCTCCACGCGCTGAAGTCGCCGAAGCTGCGCGGCATCCGCCAGATCGACGCCGACCTCGAGATCCAGCAGGCCCCGGGCGAGCTCGTCCCGACGTTGACGATCGCGCTGGCCGACATCGGCAAGACGCAGGTGCAGGCGCACCTCGCGATGCCGGCGCGGCTGTTCGACCCGCACGCGTGGAACGCGTCGATCGTGAAGGACGCGACGATCCGCACCGACAAGATCAACATCGATCCCGCGCTGCTCGATCGCTTCGGCATCACGAGCCCGATGCGCGCGACCGCGTCGGTCGTCGCCACCCTCGGGCCAGGGCTGCGCACCCTCGAGCTCCACGCGATCGCCGAGAACCTGCGCGGCACGCCGTTCGCCGAGCCTGTCACGATCGACATGCACGCGACCGTCGATGACAAGACCACGACCGCGACGATGGCGATGACCCAGAAGGGCAAGACGGTGACGCTCGTCAAGTTCGACGCTCACGTGCCGATGTCGCTCGACGAGCTGCGCACGGCACCGTCGAAGCTCGGCAGCCTCCCGCTGGTCGGCACGCTCGAGCTTCCGAAGACGCCGGCGCCGGAGTTGCTGAACGTGTTCGGTCGCGCGGAGGTCACCTCCGGCGTGCTCGACGGCAAGATCGTGCTCGGCGGCACGCTGTCCAACCCGACGATCGTCGCGCACATCGTCGGCACCGACCTCGGGGTCCCGCCCGGCCCGCGCGGCAAGCCGGTCAAGGTCGTCCAGAAGATCGTGATCGACGCGAGCGGCGACTCCCGCGGCGGCAAGATCGTGCTCGAAGGTTACGAGGCCAACAACGGCCGACTCTCGGTCACCGTTGACCTCGTCCTCGCGCACCTGATGGATGGCAAGGCGCGCATCAAGGCGACCTCGTTCGACATGGCGCCCCTGTTCGCATTCGCGCCGGGGCCGGCGGGCGGCGCCAAGGGCAGGCTCGACGCCGACCTGGCGATCGACGGGTTCGACGCGCGCACCGCGAAGATCACCGGCCAGGTTCACTTTCACGACGCGCGCATCCCGCTCGCCCCGAACCTCGGCACGCTGCGCAAGGGCGAGATCGATATCGCGATCCACGAGCACGACATCGCGATCAAGGCGACCGGCAAGCTCGGGCGCGGCGACGTCAGGCTCGAAGGCACCGTCGCGCTCGATGGCGCGTCGCTCAACGGTGGCCAGGCCAAGCTGTTCCTGCGCAAGGTCTCGCCGATCGGCGCGGTCGAGCCGGTCGTCGATGCAGACGTCAACATCAAGCTCGCGCGCAAGGACGACCAGTGGACCGCCGACGTCGTGGTCGACAACGGCGTCGTCAAGATCACCGGCAAGCAGGGCGAGGCGATCAAGCCGATCAAGAATCCGTCGGACCTGACGATCGGGCGCCAGGTCGCCGTCGTGCGGAAGCCCGGCGCACCGCCCCCACCGGCCGAGCCGTCGCTGATCGCGAACGTCACCCTGCATCGCGCGCGGGTCGAGTCGGACGAGTTTCACTCCGACATCGAGGGCAAGGTCGTGATCACCGTCGACTCCAAGTCGGTGGGGATGCTCGGCGAGATCTCGGCTCAGTCCGGTGATGTCGATCTGTTCGACCGCCGCTATCACGTCGAGCAGGCCTCGGTCACGTTCGACGGCACGATCGACCCGCTGCTCTCGATCCGGCTCACCCACGACTTCAACGCCGTCACGACGATCACGATCGTTCGCGGCCGGCTGAGCGCGCCCGAGCTCACGATGGCCTCGGATCCCGGCAGCTACTCGCAGGCCGAGCTGCTCGGCTTCCTGCTCGGCGGCGAGCCGGGTGGCGACCCGTCGAGCGGCGGCGCGCGCGACAAGCTCACCGGCGCCGGCGCGTCGCTCATCGCGAACAAGATCGGCGGCTACGTCAAGAAGGCGCTGCCGTTCGATATCGACGTGATCCGCTACGAGACCGCGAGCATCAACAGCGGCTCGGCGATCACCGTCGGGACGTGGCTGACGCACACGCTGTTCTTCGCGTATCGCCAGCACCTCGACGGCCGCCCCGACGAGAACACCGGCGAGGGCACGGTCGAGTACTGGCTGACGCGGCGCCTCGAGCTCGAGGGCACCGCGGGCGATCGCGGGTACGACGCGGTCGATCTCCTGTGGCGACGACGGTTCTGAACTCGAAGGGAACAACCATGGCAACCGTGCAAGACAAACCCAACGTCGGCGAGCTCCTCGAGGGCATCAGCCACGATCTGAAGACGATCGCGACCGACGAGCTCGAGCTCGCGCACGACAAGCTGACCAGCTTCCTCGAAGGACTGGTCGCGAAGGCCGGGCTCGCGATCCTCGGTGCGACCGTCGCGCTGATCGGGCTCGGCATGCTGTGTACGGTCGTCGTGATCATCGCCGAGCCACTGGTCCACCCGCTGTGGCTCCGGTTGCTCGTGATGGCGATGTTCTACCTCGCGACCGGCCTGACGATCGCGGTGGTCTACGCGCGCCGGTTGGCGGCGCTGCACGGGCCCGACCTCCACAAACAACTCTCCGAGGTCGGTGACACGCTCGACGCGGTCTCCGAGGGACTGAGGCACTGATGCGCGAACCCAAGGACGTTCAGGCCGAGCTCGACGCGGCGCAGGTCGGGCTCCAGGACAAGGTCGGGCAGCTCAAGGACCTCGTCGAGGACAAGCTCGAGACGCCCAAGCAGGTCGCGCACGCGATCGCGGTGCCGTTCCGGTTCGCGCGTCACCACGCGGTGCTCGTCGGGCTCGCCATCGCCGGGCTCGTGGTGCTCCGGCGCCGACGTCGGGCTCGACTTCGGGCTCGACGTCGGGCTCGGCGCTAGCTACCAGCGGCGCTTGGGACGGCGCTTGCGCGGGCCGTTGCTCGGGCGCGGGGCGCTCGGCGGCGGCGGTGGGCGAGAGGGCTGCTGCGGCGGGCGAGCCGCCTGGTGCTGCGGCGGGCGAGCCGACTGGTGCTGCGGCGGGCGAGCCGACTGGTGCTGCGACTGGTGCTGCGGCGGGCGAGGGCTGCGGCGATCGGGGCCGCGGGTCGCGCGCGGCGGTGGTGGGGGCGGCGGCACGAACTGCGGCGTCAGATCGTTCGCGAGGTAGGCGCGCCAGATCGCGCGTCCATCGGCGACGTGAGGCGCGAGCTTGGGATCGAAGCCCGCCATGAACCGCACGACGTTATCGAAGTCGCGCAGGAAGAAGAACTCGGCGCGCGAGCTGTGCGCGGCCGAGACCATCTGCGGGAAGTCGATGATCGTCGGGCCGTCGGCGGCCGCGAGGATGTTGTACGGCGACAGATCGCCATGGATCACGTCGCAGCACAGCATCGCGATCATCTGCGCGACGAGGTCGGCGTAGATCCGGAGCGCGGCACCCGGCTGGATCGCGACGTCGATCAGGCGCGGCGCCGGCCGACCCTCTTCGTCGCGCACGAGCTCCATGACGAGCACGCCCTCGTAGAACATGATCGGCTGCGGCACGCGGACGCCGCTGCCGACCAGCCGGTACAGCGCGTCGGCCTCGGCGGACTTCCAGGCCTGCTCGGAGGCATCGCGGCCGAACTTGCCGCCGCTGTCGATCGCGCGCTGCGTGCGGCTGTTGCGGACCTTGCGACCCTCCTTGTAGTCGGCGTTGTTCTTGAAGCTGCGGGTCGAGCGGTCCTTGTAGACCTTCGCCGCCATCACCATGTCACCGCGCCGGACGAGCGAGATGTTGGCCTCCTTGCCGCTCTTCAGGCGCCCGAGAATCTCGTCGATGATGCCATCGTCGAGCAGGACTTCCAGCGGGTCGGCCATCGGAGGAGCGCGCCGACCCTAGCACTCTTCGCTAGAACACTGCGACGCCGTAGAACAGCCCCGGTGGGATGGCGACCGGCGACAGCGCGTCGAGCTTGCGGGTGTTGTTCGCGATCGCCCAGTGCGCCGAGCGCGCGTCGATCGCCCAGGTCGCGATCGGCTCCTTGCCGACCGTGCGCTCGATCTCCGCGGCGGCGTGGCCCTCGACGGTGAGCCCGTCGTAGTTGCGATCGAACGTGCAGCCGGTCAGCGTCGCGCGCGCCGTGCCGCCGATCCGGAGACCGCCGCCGAGCTTGCCCGACTTCGGCGCCCTGCCGCCGCGCACGATGACGTCGGTCGCGACCAGGCGGGCGCGATCGATCGTGACGACGTCGCCGATGCCGCCCTTGCGCACGAGCGTGACCCCACGCAGCGTGACATCGGCGCGGATCGCGAGGATCGCGCCGGCCGCGTTGCCGGTGATCGTGCCGCCGACGAGCGTGATCTTCTTCGTGATCGTCAGCCCGTCAGCCGGGTCGTCGAGCCCGGGGCCGCCGCGGCGATCGCGGCGGGCATGTCGATCACTGGCACCGCAGGCCGACGTAGAGCGTGTCGTTCGCGTCGACGTTGCCATCGGGGCTGAGCCCGAACATCTGCAGCGTCTGGCCGCCGAGCGTGAACTCGGTGCAGGTGTCGTCGGCGCCGACGCCGTTGGCGCACGCGCCGGTCGAGACCGAGCCCCACTTGGTCGGCGGATCGGTGCAGCCATCGCAACCGTCATGCCAGCCGAAGTACATCGTGCAGTGGGCGCCGAAGTACGTCGCGATCGCCGCGCCGGGATCGCTGCAGGTCGCGCTGCCGTCGGCGGTCGTGCCGCTGACGAACTGGCCGGCGGGGCACGTCGTCTGCGTCGTGCTGCTGGTGCCGGTCGGGGGCTCGCAGTGCAACCCGACGTGGAGCTTGTCGTTGCCGTCGACGTCGCCGTCGAAGTTGATGCCGAACAGGTTGAGCGTCTCGGTCCCGAGCGTCGCGACGATGCACGCGTCGTCGACGCCGACGCCGTTGTGACAGCCGGCGTCGTTCGCGTAGCCCCACTTGACCGGCGGGGTCGTGCAGCCATCGCACGCGTCCTGCCAGCCGAGGTAGACCGCGCAGTTGCTGCGGATGTAGCCGACCGCGGCCTCGGACATCGGCGCGCACATCCAGGTGTCGCCGAGCTTGCCGGTGACCGCCCAGCCGGCCTGACACGGCGCCGGTTGCGGCGTGCGCGGCGCGGTGACGCAGTGAAGCGTCGCGTAGAGATCGTCGTTGCCGTCGACATCACCGTCGAGATCGAGGCCGAGCAAGTTGACCGGCGCGGCACCGAGCATCGGCGTCGTGCACGTGTTGTCGACACCGACGCCGATCGCGCAGGTCGTCGGTGTGACCTCGCCCCACTTGGTCGGCGGCGACGAGCAACCGTTGCAGCCGTCCTGCCAGCCGAGGACCACCGCGCAGCGGCTGTCGATCGCGGTCGCGGTCGCGTCGTCGATCCCGGCGCACGTGACGTTGCCGGCGCGATCGACGCTGGTCGCGAACTGACCGTCGGGACATGGTGTCGGATCGCCGCTGCCGCCGCTGCCGGTGTCGATCGTCGTCGGCGCATCGACCATCACGGCCTTCTTGCTGCTCGAACACCCGACGACGAAGACGATGGCCGCGACGTGGAGCCTCACGAGCCGCACGGTATCAGGCCTCCGGCGCGCTAAGCGGCGGGACTCGCTGGCATCCAGACGTGAACCGTCGTTCCGCGGCCGATGCTCTCGATCGCGATCCGGCCGCCCTGGCGCTCGACGAAGTGGCGCACGAGCGTGAGCCCGATGCCGAGGCCGCGATGCGGCCGCGTGCTCGAACCATCCGCCCGGACGAAGGGCTCGAATGCGCGCGCGACCAGCTCGCGGGACATGCCCGGTCCCGAGTCGTGGACCGACAGCCGCATCTCGCCGTCGGTGAACGTGACCGCGACGAGGATCCGGCCACCCGGGGGCGTGAACTTGATCGCGTTGGCGATCAGCTGTGTCGCGATCTGGCGCCAGCGACGCGGGTCCGCCATGACCATCGGCCCGGCGGTGATCTCGGTCTCGATGACGATCGGCTTGGCGGTCGCTTCGGGACGGAGCGTGTCGATCGCGGCCCTCGTGATCGCCCCGATGTCGACCGCTTCGAGCGTCACGACCAGCGCCTGGCTCTGCGAGCTCGCGAGCTCGATCAGGTCGTCGACCAGCTCGGCCTCGGCGCGCGCGCTCTCCATGATGGTGTCGATCGCGTGCTCGCGCCGCGGCGCATCGCCGAGGCCGCGCAGCGCTTCGGCCCACAGCAGGATCGCGGCGAGCGGCGTGCGGAGCTCGTGCGACACCGCGCCGAGGAAGGCATCGCGCTCGCGCTTCGCGGCATCCTTGGCCTGTTCGAGTTGACGGCGTTCGGTGATGTCGACGATGCCGACCAGGAGATCGCCACCGTCGTGAACCACCGGGTTTGCGACCAGCCGGAGCACGCGCTCGCCGTACTCGACCTCGCGCTCCGCGATGGCGCCACCGCCCGCGACCGCCGCGGCGAGCTCGCGTCCGAGTGGTTGCCCGACGGCGCCGTCGAACGCCTGATAGAACGCGCGGTTCGCAGACCGGATGTGCAGGGCCTGGTCGAGCACGACCAGCGGCGTCGGCACGGTCTCGACGATCGCGCTGGCGTGATCGCGCGCCGCGCGCAGCGTCGTGATGTCGACGAACGCGATCACCGCACCGCGACAGCCGTCGCCCGCGGCGTGGTACGGGTGGATCTGGAGCCGGTAGCACCGCCCACCGACTCCGAGGACCTCCGATTCGTGGATGGCCTGACTCGCGATCACCTCGGCGATCGACGCGTCGAGCGCCGGCACCGGCACGCTCGGCTGCAGATCCGCGATCGGTCGACCGAGATCGGTGACGAGCAGGCTCATCACCTCGCGGGCCTTTGGTGTGAACCGACGAACGCGCCGCTCGTCGTCGACGATGATGATCGCGATCTCGACGCTGGCGAGCACGTTCTCGAGGTCATCGTTGGCCTCGTGCAGGAGCGCGTTGTTCGCGTTGAGCTCGTCGTTGACCGTCTCGAGCTCCTCGTTGGTCGACTGGAGCTCCTCCTTGGCGGTCTGCAGCTCCTCCATGCCCGACTGGAGCTCCTCGTTGGTCGACTGGAGCTCCTCGTTCGCGATCCCGAGCTCCTCGCTGGTCGCCAGGTGCTGCGCGGTCAGCGAGGCGAGGTACTCCTTGGTCGCGATCAGCTCCTGCTGGAGCCGCCCGAGCTCGTCGCGATCGCGCATGCCGACCTTCGGACCACGTCGGGCGCGGTCGGGCGCCGTCGGGAGTCCGGCCGCGGCCTCCTCGAAGATCACCAGGAAGTAGTGCTTCGCGTTGGCCGCGCCACGCAGCGGGATGACCTCGAGGTCGAACCGATGGTCGCGGCCACCTTCGCTGATCACCACGCCGTCCTGGCGCACCGGGGCGTCGGCGCGGCGCGCGCGCTGGATCGCGAGCGGCAACTCGCCGGCGAGGCCGTCGCGCGCCATCCGCAAGAGGCTCAGCTGGGGCTGCCCGGGAGGCGGCTCGAGGTAGCGTCCGGCGCGGCCGCGGTACTGCACGACGTCGAGGTTGTCGTCGACGACGACGCAGGCCGGCCCGTAGCGCGAGAGCAGGACGTGGTCGACGTCGCGCTGGACGTCGATCACCGAGCGCACGACCTCGAGCGCGCGCGCATCGCGATGCTCGCTGCGACTCGCGAGCGGGAACGTGAGTACGGGGCGGGCGGCCGACTTCCGCTGATAGATCCGGACGTCGGGATCGACCGTCGCGAACAGCGTGTCGTAGGCACCGATCGACTCCGCCGGCCCGAGCACGAGGAAGCCGGGCTGATTGAGCGCGTAGTGGAAGATCGGGATGACGCGCTTCTGCAGCGCGACGCCGAGGTAGATGAGGACGTTCCGGCAGCTCACGAGGTCGAGCTTCGAGAACGGCGGATCGGTCGCGAGATCGTGGCGGACGAACACGCACCGCTCGCGCAGCGCGGGGTTGATCCGGTAGCCGGTCCCTTCGCGATGGAAGAAGCGCTTCAGGCGCGCCTCGCCAACCTTGGCGGCGATCGCCAGCGGGTAGCGCCCGCGCCGCGCCGTGTCGATCGCGCGCTCGCTGAGGTCGGTGCCGAACAGCTGGATCGCGCGATCGTCGCCGAGGTGCTCGACGAGCATCATCGCGAACGAGTAGACCTCCTCGCCGGTCGAGCACCCCGGGACCCACACGCGGATCGGCGCGTCGGCCGGTTTGTCGCGCACGAGCGCGGGGATCACGTCAGCCGCGATCCTCTCGAACACCTTCGGATCGCGAAAGAACTCGGTGACGTGGATCAGCAGATCCTCGTACACCGCGGCGGCCTCGTCGGCGTGGATCTCGAGATACCCGAGGTAGTCGACGAGTGACCCGAGATGCAACTTCGTCATCCGCCGCGCGAGCCGGCGCTCGATCGTGCTCCGCTTGTAGTGCGAGAAGTCGATGCCGCTCGCGATTTCGAGCTTGGCGAAGATCGCCTCGAGGTTCGGGCTGATCTCACCCGCGGGTGGCAGCCGCGCGATCGCGGCGAGCTCGTCGCCGATCTGGGCCGGGGTCAGCACGAGCTCGACGACGCCACCCGCGATCGCGCTGCGCGGCATCTCGTCGAATCGCGCGGTCGTCGGATCCTGGGCGAGCGTGATGCCGCCGGCCGCCTGGATCGCGCGGAGGCCGTCGGTGCCGTCGTTCGCGGTGCCCGAGAGCACGATGCCGATCGCGCGTTCGCCCAGGACCTCGGCGAGCGACGCGAACAGGCCGTCGATCGGGGCGCTCGGTCGCGAGCCCGGCGCGGCCTGGCGGAGGACGAGCGTGCCGCGCGAGATGCTCGCCGCGGTGTGCGGCGGCACGATCATGATCGTGTCGCGGCGGATGCGATGACCGGACTCGACGTCGAGCACCGGCAGCGTCGCGACCTGCCCGAGCAACCCGGCGAGCCGGCCGAGCTGCGACGGCGGCAGGTGCTGGAGGACCACGAACGCGAGGCCGCTGTCGACCGGCAGTCGCGCGACCAGCTCGCGAAGGGCCTCGAGTCCACCCGCAGACGCGCCGATCCCGACGACCCGAAGCGGCGCTGGCACCGAAGCGCGCTTCGTCATGGGCGGTCGAGCACGTCGACGATGGAGGCGACGAGGACCTCGAAGTCGATCGGCTTCGCGAGGTGGACGTCGAACCCGGCTTCGATCGCGCGTGCGGCGTCGGTCGCGGTGGCGTACGCGGTGAGCGCGATCGCCGGGATGCGCGCGCCGGGCATCTCGCGCGCGGTCCGGATCATCGCGTAGCCGTCCTCGCCGGGCATCGCGATGTCGCTCACGATGACATCGGGCCTCGCCGCGGCGAGCTTCGCTCGCGCGGCGGCGGTCGATTCGGCGGTCTCGACGATCGCACCGAGCTGACCGAACAGGAGCGCCAGCGCGTCGAGCACCCGCAGATCATCGTCGACGACGAGGATGCGGACGCGCTCGAGAGTCTGGTTGCGCGAGGCGGTTCGCGCCTGCTCGTGCGAGGTCGACGCGAGCGGCAACCCGAGCACGAAGGTGGCGCCGCGACCGCGTCCGGGACTCGCCGCGGTCAAGGAGCCGTGGTGCAGCGCGGCGAGCTGGCTCGCGATCGCGAGGCCGAGGCCGAGCCCACCGACCGGTCGGTCGGCGGCATCGGTGGGCTGGCTGAACGGCTCGAAGACATGCGGGAGAAACTCGGGATCGATGCCGTGACCGTTGTCGGAGATCTCGATCGCGATCGTGGTGGGGTGCCGCGTGACCGAGATCGTGACGCGACCCCCGATGCGCGAGCCGTTGACCGCGTTCGACAGCAGGTTGTCGAGGATCTGGCGGAGCCTCTGGGCGTCACCTTCGATCAGCATCATGCCGACCGCCGGGGTGCGCTCGATCGTGACCTCGCGCAGGCGGGCGTCGGGTCCGATGGCATCGATGGCGTCCCCGATCGAGCGCTCGAGATCGACCGGGCGCAGATCGATCGCGAGCTTGCCGCCGATCGCACGCGCGACATCGAGCAGGTCCCCGACCACGCGCGCCTGGGCGATCGCGCTCGCGTGGATCGCCGCGAGCGCCCGCGCGTGGAGCTCGTCGCCGAGCTTGGCATTTCGCAGGACCTTCTCCCACAAGAGCAGGGTCGTGACCGGTCCGCGGAGCTCGTGGGAGACCGTCGCGATGAACTGATCCTTCATGCGGTTGGCGCGACGGACCTCGTCGAGCGCCTGGCGGTCGTCCGCCGCGCCGGCGATCGCCTCGGCGACGACGATGACCGACGTCGCGGTGCACCGGAGCGAGACCGCACACGGCGCGGTGCCGAGCGCGACGTCCGGGAGGTGGGTGAGCTCGGCCCGATTCGCGTCGACGAGCGCGCGCAGGCGAGTCGGGTCAGCGTCGCCGAGAAGCTGCTTCCACGCCGCGTTGACGAATCCGAGCGAGCCGGTCGAGCGGTCGATCACGGCGATGGCGCTCGCGAGCTCGTCGAGCAACCCCACACCGTGCTCGAGCAGCACGACCGCGAGCTTCGACGTGATCTCGAGGCGATGCTCCGATGTTCCGGCCCGGAGCAGCCGATCGATCAAGCGAGGCCGCCGTGCGTGGCAGCGACGCGTTGCATCTCGACGATCGAGTGGGCCGACAGCTTCTTCATGACGCGCTGCCGGTGGGTCTCGACGGTCCGACGCGAGATGGTCAGTCGCGTCGCGATCTCGTCGTTCGAGTGGCCGCGGATCAGCAGCTCGAAGATCTCGCGCTCGCGTCGGGTCAGCCGCTCGACCGGGTTCGGGCCGGTTCGTGCGAGCGCGTTGTCGACCGCCGCCCGCGAGATGTGCGGGGCCAGATAGCGAATCCCGCCGAGGACCTGGCGGATCGCGTCGATGATCTCGACGACCGGCTGGGTCTTGCTCGCGAAGCCGCAGGCATGGGCCCGCAGCATGTCGGCGACCAGCCCGGGGTCATCGATCACCGACAAGCCGAGCACCTTGCACTCCGGCTGGATCTCGAACAGCTCGCTGCACAGGCTGATCCCCGAGGTCGTCGGCATCAGCACGTCGACGATCGCGAGATCGAAGCGCAGGCTTCGCGCGAGCCGACGCGCTTCGTCGGCCGTGCCGGCTTCGATCGCGATCGCGAGCCCGGGTTCATTGGCGATCGCGGCGGCGAGCCCCTGGCGGAACAACGGATGATCGTCGATCACCGCGATCTGCGCCTCCCGTGTCACCCGCGCCGTGTCGCCCATCGTCACCACTGTGCCACGAGCTACCGACCGTCGCGTGGCAATGCAACCCGGAACACCGTGCCGTCGAGACCCGAGGCGACGTCGATCGTCCCGTGGTGGGCGCGGACGATCTCGCCGACGATGTAGAGCCCGAGCCCGAGGCCGCCCGCGTGATCGCTGCCCGCGTCGGCGCGCTTGAACGGATCGAACAGCGTCTCGAGCACCTCGGGCGGGATCGGACGATCGCGGAGCTCGTTGTGGACCGCGATCACCGCGTGGGTCTCGGTGTGCGAGAGCTCGACGCGCACCGGCCCACCCTGGCGCCCGTACTGCGCGGCGTTGCTCCCGAGGTTCGAGATGACCTGCTCGAGCCGATCGACGTCCCAGTCCCCGTGGACGTCGTCGCCGAACAGCTCGAACTTCGTGTCGCGGCGGCTGAGGGTCAGCTCGTCGAGCACGTTCGCGACGATCGCCTTCAACGCGCTCGGGCGCGGCGCGTGCGGCATGCCGGCGCCGAGGCGTGCGCGCGTGACGTCGAGCAGCTGCTCGATGATCGTCGCCATCCGGCGCGTGCTGTTCACGATCCGCCGAAGCGTGTGGTGGCCGGTCGGCGACAGGCCGGGCTCGTCGGCGAGCAGCTCGAGCCCCATCGACATCGCCGACAGCGGATTGCGCAGGTCGTGGCCGACGATGCCGAGCATCTCCTCGTGGTAGCGCGTGGTCGCGCGCTCGGTCTCCGCGCGGCGGTGCTCGCGCAGCACGGCCGCGACGCGTGCACGAAGCTCCGCGGTGATGAACGGCTTGGCGACGTAGTCATTGGCACCGCTCTCGATCGCGCACACGATGTCGACGGTCTCGAGCCGCGACGCGGTCATGAGGATGATCGGGAGCTCGTGGGTCCTCGGATCGGCGCGCACGGTCCGGCACACCTCGTCTCCCGAAATTCCGGGCATCACCCAGTCGAGCAACATCAGGGCGGGACGGCTCGACTTCAGGGCCTCGAGCGCCGACGTGCCATCGCCGAACGCCGCGTAACGATATCCATCGCCGAGCGCGTGCTGGGTGATCGCGGCCTGGGTCCGGCTGTCGTCGACGATCCAGATCAATGCGGTCACGCGCGCTCGGGGCGACGCTAGCCCATCGGTTCGACAACCGGCATGCGTAGTTCTACGTATCTTGTGCGTGCACGGGCGCACGCCGTGCGGATCGAGCGCCGCCCCCGACGTCGAAACGCAGATCGTGACGGCACGTTCGGTGCAGCGCGTGACCTGCATCATGCGCGGTACCATCCTGGTCGTCGACGACGACGCCGACACCTCCATGCTCGTTGGCGATGTCCTCCGAGCGCACGGCTTCACGGCTCACGTGCTGCCTTCGGCCGAGGACGCGGTCTCGTACCTGCGCGATCACGTCGTCGACCTCGTCGTGACCGACGTCAACATGGCGCGGATGACCGGAATCGAGCTCTGCGCACACATCGCACGCGAGTATCCGGAGACGATGACGATCGTGGTCACCGGTGGAGTCGAGGTCGAGACCGCCATCGCGGCGATGCGGGCCGGGGCGTACGACTACCTGACCAAGCCGATCCGGTCCGAGGCGATCTCGATCGCGATCAACCGCGCGTTCGGTTGCCTGAGCCTCAAGCGGGAGCTCAAGGCGTTGCGCGCGGCCACCGCGCTCCCGCACCACGGCATCGCCGGGACGAGCCCGGCGATCCGCGCCACGATCGAGATGGTCGAGCGCGTGGCCGGCAGCGACAGTACCGTGCTGATCACCGGCGAGTCGGGGACCGGCAAGGAGCTCGTCGCGCGCGCGCTGCACGAGCTCTCGGATCGCCGGCGCCAGCCATTCGTCGCGATCAACTGTGCCGCGATGCCGGCGCCGCTGCTCGAGAGCGAGCTGTTCGGTCACGTCGTCGGCGCGTTCACCGACGCGAAGGCGGCGAGGCGCGGGCTGTTCGTCCAGGCCGGCAGCGGGACGATCTTCCTCGACGAGATCGGCGAGATGCCGATGGACATGCAGGTCAAGCTGCTCCGCGTGCTCCAGGAGCGCGTCATCCGCCCGGTCGGCGGTGACGAGGAGCTGCCGATCCGGGCGCGAGTGGTCGCGGCGACCAACCGCGATCTCGAGGTCGAGGTCGCCGAGAAGCGGTTTCGCGAGGACCTGTACTACCGGATCAACGTCGTCCCGATCGCGGTGCCGCCGCTGCGCGAGCGAAGCACCGACATCTTGCTGCTCGCGCAGTTCTTCCTCGAGCGCAGCGCGAAGCTCGCGAACAAGGCGGTCGAGTGCATGTCGCAGACCGCGGCGCTGCGACTCCTGGCCTACGACTGGCCGGGCAACGTGCGCGAGCTCGAGAACTGCATGGAGCGCGCGGTCGCCTTGTGCCGCCTCACGGAGATCACGATCGATGATCTCCCGATCGCGCTCACCGAGCACAGCAAGTCGACGATGGTGGTCGTGACGACCTCGCCCGAGGAGCTGGTCACGCTCGACGAGCTGTCGCAGCGCTACGTCCGCCAGATCCTGGTGTCGACCGACGGCAACAAGACCCACGCCGCGAAGATCCTCGGCATCGATCGGCGCTCGCTGTACCGGCGTCTCGCAGACTAGCCGCGCGCGCCGCGATAGCGCACGATCGTCCCGGCGACGCGATCCCACGGCGCGCGCTTGTTCGGTGCCGCGATCGCGGACGATAGCAACACGATCACGAGCACCGGCATCGACAGGTTGACGAGCGAGTCGACCAGCTCGGCGGCGCGCGCGAGGTCCATCGCATGCAGCACCGCGGCGGCGAGGCTGCCGATCGTCGGGAACCCGAGCATCACGAGCGCGCGCAGCGCCGCCTGCCGCCGCGTCGGTGGCGCGCCGGTCTCGAGCGACACGACCTCGACCTCGAACAGCGTCTTGCCGGGCGTCTTGCCGCGGCGCGCGATGTCGAAGATCTGGAACAGCGCGAGCACCGGGAACGCGACGACGTTGCCGGAGTAGGTCGTGTAGCCGATCGTGTACTCGCCGGTCAGCGTGACGACGATGGCGAACAGCGAGGCCAGCGAGATGTCGATGCCGACCGCCATCAGGCGTACCCAGAACCCGGCGGGGCGGGTGTGCTCGACGGACGCGAGCTCGAGCGCGCGGATCAGCTCGTCGTAGCTCGCGAACCGCGCGGCCGCCTCGGGCGACATCATGCGCGCGCACAGCCGATCGATCGACGCGCGCGTGCCCCGCGGCAGCGTTCCGCGCGGCAGGTTGGGGCGCTTGGCGCTCGCGTGCAGCGACCGCAGCTCGCCCGCGGTCTCGGCGACGAACGGCGGCTGACCGGACAGCAGGTGATACAGCGTCGCGCCGAGCGCGTAGATGTCCGCGCGAAAGTCGACGGGCTCGCCGCGCGCCTGCTCGGGCGCCATGTAGAGCGGCGTGCCGGCGAGCGAGGTCTGCGGCGACATCGCTCCAGTCGTCGCGGCGTCGCCGGTCGCGCCCGCACCGGCGACGAGGCCGAAGTCGAGCACCTTCACGACCCCGTGACCGTCGAGCATCAGGTTCGACGGCTTGACGTCGCGGTGCGTGAAGCCGGAGCGTTGCGCTTCGCGAAGTCCGAGGGCCGCGGCGCGGATCAGCGACAGCGCCTCGTCGGCCGGCAGCGGGCCACCGGCGACGCGCTCGCCGAGCGTCACTCCGGCGACGTACTCCATCGCGAAGAACAGCCGGCCGGCATCCTCGCCGACGAAGTAGATGTGGCCGACGTTCGGGTGCGTGATCCGCGCCTGGGCGCGCGCCTCGCGGATCAGCCGCTCGCGCCGGCTCGGATCGCGCGCGAGCTCGTCGGGTAGGACCTTGAGCGCGACCGGGCGATCGAGGGCGAGGTCGGTCGCGAGGTAGACCTCGCCCATGCCGCCGGCCCCGAGCTTGCGCTCGACGCGAAAGTGGCCGAGTTGCTGGCCGCTCGCGAGCGCGCCAGCCTCCCCCGCCGGGCGACCCGGTGCGGTCGCGGTCGCGTCGAGCGCTACTTGATCTGCGCCCACGAGACTCGGACCTTGGCATACGGCCCCTTGAACGGAGGCGGACTTCCCGCCGGCGCGAGTACGTAGTCGGCGCGGCGATTGGCGCGCTCGTCGGTGTCTTGCGGCGTCTGGACCTTCAGAACCTCCTCGCCATAGCCGGCGAACGCGATCGGCATCGTCAGCCCCTTCTTGCGAAAGTACTTCGCGATCGCGAGCGCGCGCAGGTTCGACAGCCGGAGGTTCTTGTCGTTCGGCCCGACGGTGTCGGTGTGGCCGGCGACGTAGAGCTGCATCTTCACGAAGCTGACGCGCTTGGCGATCTCGGCGATCTTGGCGAACGAGGTGTCGAGCTTCACCGCCTCCTTCGGGTCGATCACCGCGCTGTCGGTCCCGAAGTTGACGTCCTCGTGTTCGATCGCGACCGACCACGGTACGAGCTCGACGTTGGTCGCCATGCCGTCGGCCGCGGCGACGCGCAGCTTCATCGTCGCGACCCGCGAGCTCTTCGGCTGGGTCCACGTGATCGCGAGCCAGGTCGTCGGCTTGGCCTCGTCGGCATACGCCGCCGTGCCCTTGCCGAGCTCGGTGCCGTCCTCGCCGAACACGATCACGTCGGCCGTCGCGATCGCGCGCGAGACCTGGAACTGGAGCTCGCGCTTGTCGAGATCGAGGTGCTCGGCGTCGTACGTCACCTTGATCGGCGCGAGCACGAGCGTGTCGAACACGAGCGGGTTGGTCCACGCGCTGCCGCCAACGGTCGCCGCGATCGTGCCCCTGTACGAGGCCTTGCCGGCGGCGCCGTCGCCGATCGGCAGCGAGACGACCTGGCCCTTGGCGAGCTTGGCCTCGCGCAGCGCGAGGTGCTTGCCGTTGTCGCGATCGAGCTCGATGCGGACGTCCGTGACCGACACCGCGGCGGTGAGCTCGAGGATCGGACGCGCGCCGAGCAGCACCTCGCCCTTGATCCGGAACGTGATCGGCGGTGGCGAGTCAGCGAAGGCGACCGTGGTGAGCCCGAGGACCACCGCGGCGACGAGGAGAGCGCGCATGCCCGACGATAGCCTAGCGCCTGCGGATCGCGAGCACGATCCGCGACAGCTCGCCGGCGTCGGTCCACAGGCCGTGCGCCGGGCAGTGGTCGACGAGGACGTCGAGCACGGTGCCGGGCTGCATCGGCTGCGCGCATTCGGGGCACGCCCGCGAGTCCCGCGAGGTGACCGCGGCCATCACCAGATCGCGCTTCGGGTCGTAGCCCGCGGTGTGGACGAACTTCTCGAACGCCTCGTTCGTGATCCAGGCGCCGCGGCACTTCGCGCAGCCGCGCTGGCCCGGATCGGTGTCGGCGAGGGGCAGGGCGCAGACCGGGCAGCTCACGCGCCGAACATATCAGGCATGATGTGGTCGCGATGGATTCGTTCGTCTCCGGCTGGGGCCTCACGATCTTCTTGTGTGGCTTCATCGTGCTCGTGTTCGTGGGCGGCTTCTGGCACGTCCAGCGCGAGCTCGCGTGGGTGCGCGCGCTGACCGATCACCTCGGTAACGAGCTGATCTCCGACGAGGCGGCCGCGAAGCCGTCGGCGTCGCTCGTGCTGCACACGATCCGCGACGAGGCGCACGCGATCATCGGCGCGACCGATCCGGCGTGGGCGCAGAAGCAGGTACGGAGCTGGCAGATGCGCGCGCAGCGCCTCGAGCCGGTCCTCGCGTTCTGGACCGATCTCCTGCGCCAGCTCGGCCTGCTCGGCACCGTGCTCGGCATCGGCCTCGCGCTCGCCTACACCGGCAGCGACGTCACCAAGCTGCTCGGGCCACTCGCGGTCAAGGTGTGGACCACCGTCGCGGGGCTGTCGTGCAGCATCCTCCTGTCGGCGAGCTTCGGCATGAAGCTGCCCGCGTGGGTCGACGCCTGCGAGAAGAACCTCGAGGCGTGGGATGCGCGGCGGCAGAAGAAGGCCGCCCCGTGAAGGCGCGGGCGAAGCGGGTCCGCAAGCCGCCCGATCTGACCTCGCTGTTCGACGTCATGTTCATCGTCGTGTTCGTCGCGCTGATCCGCGCGGCCGCGGCGCAGCAAGCGCTCGCCGAGACCACCAGGCCACCGCCGCCGAAGCCCACGGCGCCGCAGCCGCCCGCCGACGTCGCGGCGCTGCAGCAGACCGCACTCGCGAACCTCGACGCCGAGCTCGCGCAGCGCACGCCGCTCGTGATCCGCGTCGCCGCGACCGGCACGATCGAGGCGCTCGAGGTCGACGGCAAGCGGATCGCGCTCGACGTCCCGCTGCTCGAGCACAGCGCGGATCCCGACGTCGCGGTCGCCTATCTCGGCGATCGCTCGAGCGAGCTGCGGCTGTGCCGGGTCGCGGCGCTCCACCTCGGGCTGGCCGGTCTCGCGCACCACCTCGTGATCGTCGCGCCGGCCCGACCCCTCGCGGATCTCCCGCATGCACTCTACGATGGCCTCCACCGCGATCTCGATCGCTGCCTCGCCGATCAGCGCGGCCTGGCGACGCTCGTCGATCCCGCGGTGACCATCAAACCATGACCGACAAACAACCGTCCGGAGCTCGCGAAAGCTCGCGACACCTCGAACCTGGTCCGAGGCGTCAATTCGCCAAGGACGTCGCAACCTCCCTCGATCGCCGTCGGCTTCGCCGCCGGCTCGTGATGTTCGCCGTGCTCGCCGCCGCGATCGCGGCCGCGATCCTCTATGGCACCTGCGGCCATGGCTGGGGCTTCGGCAAAGGTGGCGGCGGTGGTGCCGGCCTGCATCCGGTCGCCGCGATCGCGACCGACGCCGGGCCTCACCGGTGTGCGATCCGGGTCGCCGCCGGCGGCATCACGGTCGATGGCAAGCCGAGGTCGCGCGACCAGGCGGTCGCCGCGTGCAAGGCGACGACCGGCGCCGACGTCGTCGTGACCGGCGATGCGCGCCAGGGCGACTGGGACGACCTGCGCGCCGCGCTGACCGCCGCGCACATCACGATCGAGACCCGGACGACGGCTCCTTAGCGCGGCTTCGTCGTCGGCGCGAGGCGATGTGGTTTCTGGTTGCACACCGTCGGATTCGCGATCGCCGCGGCGGCGGCCGGCGCGAGCGTGTCGAACGGCATCGCCGCGGTCTTGAACGCCGCCCAGGTGGAGCTGCTGGCATCCTGGCCGACGATCGCGAACGCGTCGCACACGCCGTAGACCTGCGTCGTCGGCTGGAGCGCCGCGGCGTGGAGCGTCGCGGCGAGGACGGGCAGGGCACCGACATCGCCGAGCGCGACGACGACGTCGGCGACGGTCCGGAACCGATCGTCGGAGTTGGTCGGCGCGAACAGGCCTTCGAAGAACGTTCCCCACTGCGCGAGCTGGCCCGACGGGATCGCGGGATACGCGAAGCCCTCCGCCTGATCGATCAACCGGTACATCGCGGTCTCCCGCAGCCGCAGCGAGGGCGCGGTCTTCACGACCGGCGCGATCGTGGCGAGCGTCGCGGTGCCGAAGTCGAACGACACGAGATACTCGAGGCGCGCGAGCGACGCCGGGGTCGCGGTCGCGAGCGCGGGGCCGACCTCGGCCGCGAGGCTCGGCTGCGGCCCACATCCCGCGAACCGGGTGTCGAACACCTGGCGCGGCGGCGTCTCGAGCACGGTTGCGACCGCGGTCGTCCACGTCGGATCGCCGACCGCGGTGCTGCACGCGATGATCGCGGCGGTCTGCCGCGCGGTGTCGGAGTCGAGCGTCGCGATGTAGCCGCCGAGCTGTGCGGGCAGCGCGATCGGCAACGCGAGGCCGCGCTCCTGCTGGGCGGCCGAGCGGCTCGCGTAGGCCGCGAGCACCGCGGGCGCGGCGGTCGGCGCCGGGACGAACAAGGCGCGCAGCTGGTTGAACGTCGGCCGATCGATGCCGAGATCGGTGACGAACGACGGCATCACGTCTTGCTCGTCGGGCGCGATGTAGCCACCCTGCTGCACGGTGAGGAAGACCGACGTCTGATCAGCCGGGAACGTCGTCGTCTCGGGCGTGCCAGCGGCGTCGATCGTGGTGACCGAGAGCGGCACGATCAGCTGCTTGCCCGGATCGGTGAGGACGAACTTCACCGCGTTGCCGAGCCCGATCGGCATCACCGTGAGCGCGACGTGGGGCGGCGTCTTCTGCGGCAGCATCGCGAGCAGCTGCTGCACGGTCGGCTCGTCGAGTCCGAAGCTGCGCAGGAACTGCTCGCCGGTCGCGCTGTCGAACGCGTGCGCGGTGAGGAACCCGCGCAGGCCGGCCCAGAACGCCGGCTCGCCGATCTTCGAGCGGATCTGCGAGATCATCCAGCCGGCGCGATCGTAGGGGCCACTCGTGTACTTCGCGATGCCATGTAGCGAGTCGTCGACGATCGCATCGTCGGGCGAGAACGTCTTGTCGAGGCCCCACAGGCGTCCCTTGCTCTCGCGATCGCGGCGCGCGTGATCGGCCTCGGACTCGAGCAGCGTGGCCATCCCCTCCTTGAACCAGACGTCGTCGAAGCCGTGCATCGTGACCCAGTCGCCGAACCAGTGATGCGCGAGCTCGTGCGCGACCAGCGTGAAGCCGATCGGGCCCTGACCCGACGTCTCGTTGTCGAACGTGATCGTCGCGTTCTCCATGCCGCCGCCGTACGGCAGCAGCACGACGGTGTACGAGTCCCACGGGTAGGGCTGCAGCGTGGCTTCGAAGGTCGTCATCGCCACGGCGACCGCGTCGAACGTCTTGTCGGGATCGACCGCCAGGCCGCGGCGGTACCAGACGGCGAGCGGGACGCGGCCGGTCGTGCGCTCGGCGTGCTCGAGCTGGCCGGCGGCGAACGCCATCAGGTACGCCGGGATCGGCTTGTCGAGCGCATAGCCGACCACGCGCTTGCCACCGACCATCGCATCGGACATTCGCTTGCCGTTCGCGATCACGTCCTCGTCGGGATCGACCGCGAGGTCGACGCTCCACAGCGCGCGATCAGACGGATCGAGCTTCGAGACCAGCCAGTGGAGTCCGCGGTCGGGCTCGGAGTCGGTGAACACGACGCGCGAGGTCACCGGATCGTCATCTCGCGATCGGGTCGGCAGCAGCGAGGTCGATGGGGCCGCGGTGTAGGCGATCGAGAACGCGGCGGTCGCGCCCGAGAGCGGCGTCAGGTCAACGTCGAGCTTCTGGTTGGTCTCGTCGACCACGAACGCGAGCGGCTGATCGCCGGCGTAGACCTTGTCGACCGCGACCGCCGCGTCGAGCTCGACGATCGGGCCGGACATCGCGAGATCCAGCGTGACGTCCTCGACCGCGGTCAGCCGCTGGGTGTCCCAGTCGAACGCGGCGTGGAGATCGTAGGACACCGCGTCGTAGGTCCGGACGGCGGGACAGTTCGGCAGGCAGGTCGCGGGCGTGTCGCTCGGATGATCGTTGTCGCCGCAGGCCATCAGCCCGATCATCGCGAGGAGAACGGCTTTCATGGTGGGGAGGCTACCGTGCCCCGACGCTCAGGTGCGCGCGAACAGATCGGCAGATCGTGCGCCGGCGCACGCCAGCGTCGGGAATTGCCCGGCGTGCGCTGGTGTCGCGCGGCACGTGGACTGCACCAGGCCGGGGCGTGTCCAAGGCCGACGATCGCGGAACCCTCGAGCTGGTCGAGGCGATCGTCGACGACACGCGCTCGTTGGTCGGTGCCCAGGTCGAGACGCTCCGCGCCGACATGGGCGAGCGGTTCTCCGCGCTCGGCTCCGCGCTGACCTCGACGCTGCTCGCGTTCAGCATCACGATCGTCACCGCGTTGCTCGTCGGGTTCGCGCTCGCCGAGACGATCGTCGCCCTCGGGCTGCCGACCTGGGCCGCGTTCTGGATCGTCGGCGCGGCCACCGCCGTGCTCGGCTACGGCCTGATCCAGCGCGCGCGCCGGATCGCGAGTGCCGCGACGTCCACCACCGAACCCGCGAAGGGGCCCTGACCGTGGCCGAACATGCCCAGCTCGACGTCCAGATCGCGGAGACGCGCGCGCGTCTCGAGACCAACCTCACCGAGCTTCGCGATCGCGCTCGCCACGCCCGCACGATGATGTCGCCGCGGACGTACCTCGACAACCCCTGGTTCCGGGTCGGCGTCGGGCTCCTGGCCGGATTCCTGATCGTCCGCTGGTACCGGCGTTAGCGTAGACTCGCCAGATGTCGGAGGCGCCCGCACCCGCTACCGCCGCGCTCGAGCGGGTCGATGGTCTCCTGGCCTCGCTGTTGACCCGGGTGGCGGCGAACCCAGCCGAGCTCGCAGCGACCCTCGAGACGTCGAGCGACGCGCTGATCGCGTTCGACGCGAATCGCCGGATCCTCGCGGCGAACGCGCACGCCGAGGCGCTGTTCGGCGTTGGCCGTGGTGGGCTCGCCACCCTGACGACCGATGATCTGATCCCGGCGCGCATGCGACAGCCCAACGCCCCGCCGATGGTGCCGCTGGCGGACGTCATGCGCGTCGAGCTACCGGCGGTGCGCCGCGATGGCTCCGAGCTCGCGATGGAGTGGGTGTTCGCCTCGGTCGACACCTCCAGCGGCCCGGTCTTCGTGATGGTCGTTCGCGATCACGCGGCGACCGAGCGCGCCGTCGAGGCGCTGCGCGCGAGCGAGGAGCGGTTTCGGCTGCTCGTCGAAGGCGTGCACGACTACGCGATCTACATGCTCGACGCCAACGGGCTCGTGTCGAGCTGGAACCGCGGCGCCGAGCGCAACAAGGGCTGGGCCGCCAGCGAGATCATCGGCCAGTCGTATGCCGTGTTCTTCTCGCCCGAGGAGCGCGAGGCGGGCGTCCCGCAACAGCTGCTCGCGCGCGCGGTCGCCGAGGGCCACATCGAGGTGATCGGGTGGCGCTTCCGCAAGGATGGCACGCGATTCCGCGCCAACGCATCGCTGTCGGCGCTGCGGACGTCGACTGGCGAGCACTACGGCTTCGCGAAGATCACGCGCGACCTCACCGATCGCCTCCAGCTCGAGGAGTTCGAGCGCCTGCGCCGCCTGCAGTTGCTGACCGCGGCGCTGTCGAAGGCGGTGACTCCGGAAGAGGTCGCCTCGGTCGTGCTCGCGGAGAGCCTCCAGGCGATCGACGCGCACTCCGGCGTCCTGTACACGCTGAGCGACGACGGCGCCACGTTCGAGCTCCTCGATCAGCGCGGCCTGAACCTGGAGCGCGCACGCCGCTATGCGCGGATCGCCAGCGACGCGCGCACGCCGCTGACCGACGCCGCGCGCGCGCGCACGCCGGCGTTCTTCGAGACGCGGGCCCAGATCATCGCCGAATATCCCGAGCTCGACCCCAACCTCGCCGACGCG
The DNA here is from genome assembly GCA_038321315.1 of Haliangiales bacterium. Lineage (GTDB taxonomy): Bacteria > Myxococcota_A > Polyangia > Haliangiales > Haliangiaceae > JABFXX01. The sequence goes on from JBBQEX010000002.1 coordinate 223,471, forward strand.
GACTTCGAGGCGTCGGCGGTGTTGCCGGTGATGACCCACGACCGCTTGCTCGGCGCGCTCGCCATCCGGTTCGAGACCGCGCGCCCGTTCGTACCGAGCGAGCGCTCGCTGTTGCTCACGGTCGGCGAGCTGTGCGCGCAGGCCCTCGATCGCGCGCGTCTGTTCGCCGCCGAGTCCGCGGCCCGCGCCGCCGCCGAGGCGGCCAACCGCAGCAAGGACGAGTTCCTCGCGATGCTCGGCCACGAGCTGCGCAATCCGCTCGCGCCGATCGTCACCGCGCTCAGCCTGCTCGACCTCCGCGGCGACGGTGCGTTCCAGCGCGAGCGCACGGTGATCGAACGCCAGGTGAAGCACCTCGTCCGGCTGGTCGACGATCTGCTCGACGTCTCGCGGATCACGCAGAAGAAGGTGCAGCTCAAGCGCGAGCGCGTCGAGCTCGCCGAGATCGTCGATCGCGCGCTCGAGCTGTGCAACCCGATCCTCGACGAGCGCAAGCACCACCTCGCGCTCGACGTGCCGGCGACCGGCCTGCCGGTGTTCGGCGACATCACGCGGCTCGCCCAGGTCGTCACGAACCTCCTGACCAACGCCGCGAAGTACACGAACGCCGGGGGCCACATCGAGATCTCCGCGCGTCGGCTCGATTCGCGCGTCGTCTTGACCGTGCGCGACGACGGCGCCGGCATCGCGCCGGCGATGATGCCGCACATCTTCGACCTGTTCGCCCAGGAGCGACAGAGCCTCGAGCGCTCGCAGGGCGGCCTCGGCCTCGGCCTCGCGATCGTCAAGAGCCTCGTCGCGATGCACGACGGCACGATCGAGGCGGTCAGCGATGGGCACGGGTGCGGCAGCACGTTCACGCTCGAGCTGCCGGCGGCGGTGGATCGCGACGTGGCGGCGCCGATCGCGGCGGGCTCGCAGGCGCGCGCGAACGAGTCGCTGCGGCGCGTGCTCGTCGTCGACGACAACGTCGATGCGGCGGAGTTGATGGCCGAGGTGTTGCGCCGCGACGGCCACGAGGTCGTCACCGCACACGACGGCCCGGCGGCGCTCCTCGCCGCGCAGACGTTTCGCGCCGAGGTCGCCGTGCTCGATATCGGGCTCCCGGTGATGGACGGCTACGAGCTCGCGCGCCGACTCCGCGAGCACCTCGGGACCGTCCGCCTCGTCGCGCTGACCGGCTACGGCCAGGCCGACGATCGCGCCCGCGCGCGCGAGGCCGGCTTCGATCTGCACATGGTCAAGCCGGTCGATATCGCTTCCCTGCGCGCCGCGCTCCTCGCGTAGGATCGGCGACATGAGCCGAGTCCTCGCGTGTCTCGTCCTGGCGGGATGTTCGTCGATGTATGCCGACAAGGCCGAGCGCCTCGCGAAGCCCCCGATCAAGAACCCGCCGAAGCTCGAGGCGGTCGCGCAGGTCGACTTCAAGTACGTCGACACCTGCACGTTCGACTTCCACGCCAACAAGATGACGGTGCGTGCCGATCACGCCGTCGGGCACGCCCTCACCGTCGAGGCCGACGCCACGATGGACGGCGCCAAGGGCAAAGACACCAAGGCCTACAACAGCGTGCGCGACGCGATCGACAAGTACGGCAACGCGCTCCGCAAGGATCCCTACGACGCCGAGACCACGCTCAAGCTCGCGCTCGCGTACGATCGGATGTATCGCAAGGGCTGTGCGCTCGCGATGCTCAAGCGGCTCGCCGCGCTCGACGCCAACCCGAAGTTCGGCGCCGCGAGCCAGATCGGCCAGGTCGTCGACAACGACTCGATGTTCAAGGCGTATCGCAACGAAGCCAAGAACGCCGTCGGGCGCTGATCAAGGCGCGGCGAAGTCGTAGGCGCGCACGACGTCGCACACCTCGACGCGGTACGACGCGTAGAACTCGGATCGGCCGCGCGCCTGCGCGACGAGGTGCTCCGGGTGATCGCGCCAGACGCGCAGCGCGTCGAGCGACTCGAACTTGATCATCGACAGCTCGTCGCCGTCGGCCGACGCGTAGCCGTTCATGCCGACGAAGCCCGGCATCGCCGTCACGATCTCCTCCATGCGCGCGTTGAGCAGCTCGTACGCCGCCTGATCGATCCCCTCGCGGGTCCTGGTGCGGATGATCACGATCACCATGGCCCGAGCCTACACGGCTTCGGCCGCGAGCTCCTCGAGTGACTGGTTCGCGAGCGCGGCCTCGAGCACGCCGCGCTGCTTGCGGTCGATCGCGCGGCCGACGAAGCGCACGCGCGCGATCGTGCGATCCGCCAGCCCGGCGAGCGAGGTCGCGATCGTCTTGGTGTGCGGCGTCTCGCGCGGCGTGTCCGGCAGGGTGACGGTGAGCTGCGCGAGCCTGCCGCCGGCGTCGCGCTCGAGCCGGTAGCGTCCGAGCTCGATCCGCGCGAGGTGGGCGTGCGCCTCGCCGGATACCGCCGCCTGCCAGCGGCCGAGCGAGTCGCGGCCGAGGTGCACGGCGAATTCGCGGAGGCGACCGAACACCGGCGTCGGCCACAGCCACGCGTAGTCCTCGATCTTGTCGTAGTACTGCGAGCTCTCGATCCGACGGAGCGCGGGGACCGCATCGGCGCGCTGCATCAGCGCGGCCCAGTCGCGGGTCAGGTGCTGGATCTCGACCGTCCACAGCCACGTGGTCTCCGGCGTCCACAGCGTCGGCGCGTGATGCATGCCGAACCCGCCGAGCGCGGACAGCGCACGCATCGTCGGGTGCGCGAGCAGCGCGATCGGTGGCGGCAGGGTCCAGTACGCGAGCCCGATGCGCTCGACGGTGCTCCAGCGCGGATGGCCGATCACCGCGGGGATCAGGTGCGCGGTCTCGCTGACCAGCGTGCAGGCGACGAGGAATCCGTCGCGCACGTCCGGCCACGCCGCGACCTCCGCGAGCTCGGGCCACCAGCGGGCATCGCGCACGAGCTCGCGACGGCGGAGGCGCTCGGCCGGCGTCAGCGAGCGGGTGCGGGCGAGCGCGTCGAGCGCCATGTGCTCGCCGCGCGGATCGCCAGCCTCGAGGAGCGCGTCGCGAAGGACATCGCGGGCCGAGAGCCGATCGGGGTGCTCGAGCACCGCCTCGATCAGCGCCTCGTGCGAGCGCGGCGCTCGCAGCTGGGTGGCGAGCGCGGCGATCGCGCTCACCTCGGTGGGCGAGCCCGGTGGCGCTGCGGCGATCGCCAGCTTCTCGCGGCGCTTCTCCATGCCGCGGATCGCGCGCACGTGCGGCTCGCCGAACATCCGGCGCGCCCAGATCGCGGCGAAGTCGAGCTCGGCGAGCGCGGCGACCGCCCGCGGATCGGCGGTGTGCCGGAGCAGCGCGAAGATCCCGTCCCACACGCCGTGCGCGGTGGCGCTGTCCCACGTCGGGCTCGCGAGCGCCGCGATCAGCGGGCGGGTCGTGCGCGGATCGCACGGCCAGGTCGCGAGCTCGGCGATCAGGCGACCCGGCACCAGCGCGGACTGCCGGCGGCCGAGCGCGTGCGCGACGAGGATCGGCAGATCGCGCGGATCGCGCGCGGCGAGCCGGCGGGCGAACTCGGCGTCCTGCAGCGCGAGCGTCTTGCCGGTGATGGGTGGTCCGGGCAGGCGAGCACCGAGCTCTTCGATCAGCTCGGCGAGCTCGGTGTCGGGCCGCACCCGCCACGCGTCGAGCAACGCGGCGAGCGTCGCCGGGAGGTCGCCTCGATCGAACGCCGCGGTCGCGAGGTCGAGCACGCCGGCAGTGTAGATCGTCGTGTCGACCCGGGCGTTAACGCAACGACATGTCTCCCAAGGTCGTCCTGATCCTCGGTGTCGCGCTCGCGGCGTGCACGTCGCAACCCGGACCCGATCCGGTCAACACGGTCGTCGGTGACGCCAGCTGGATCGCCGCGCACGGCGAGGCTCCGACCGGGTCCACCGACGAGATCGACCGCGTGCGTACGCACCTCCGGTGGGCCGCCGCGACGCTGACCGCCCACGAGCCCGCCGCGCTGACGCTCGCGGCCCGCGCGAACCGCCGAGCCCGGCTCGCCGAGCTGGTCGCGTACGCCGATGCCGGAGCGTTCCCGATCCTCGACGCACCGCGCGCCCATCGCGTGCCGCGGTTCCGCGATCGCGAGGGCACCTGGTGCGCGGTCGGTGGCCTGGTCGCGTCGACCGATCCCGCGCTCGCCGAGCTGATCGCGGCGCGCTACGAGTACGCGCGGATCGCCGAGATGACCGATCCGCGGCTCGACGCGTGGGCGACCGCGCAGGGCTTCACGCGCACCGAGCTCGCGATGATCCAGCCCGAGTACGGCTTCGTGCCGCGCTGCAACGGCTGGGGCAATCAAACCGGCGGCGCCGAGGAGCGGTGTCCCGACAAGCAGCTCCGCGATCGCCGGGTCGCGCTCGACTTCGGCTTCGGCGGCGGCGCGACGCGCGCCGATGGCGCCGATCAGTCGTACTTCCTGTGGGGCGCCGCGGTGCGCGTGGCGATCACCGCGTGGCTATCGCTCGGTGTCGGTGATCTCGGCGTGCGCGTCGGTCACGATGACGCGACCGGCAACCACGTCGCGCTCGTTGCGACGCCGCTCGTCGAGCTGTCGCACTGGGATGCCGGCGGCTACGGGATGGCGAAGCAGTATCACCTCGACCTCGGCCTCACGACCGAGCGCGTGTTCGCCGATCGCGATGCGCGCGCCGTGCCGTACGCCGCCCAGGTCGCGTTCGGCTTCCGGCTCGACGCGACGGACGTCGCCTCGGTCGACTTCGTGATCGGCGCCGCGGTCGCCCTGGTCGACGGCTTCGTCGTCGGCGACACGCTCGGCAAGGGCGGCATCGCACCGTTCGTCCGCGTCGGGGTCGGCTGGCGGCCCTGAACGTGCTTGAATGCCCCGGATGGCGGAGTCTCTGTACGACATGATCGGCGTCGCGAAGGATGCGACGTCGGATGCGATCCGGACCTCGTATCGCAAGCTCGCGCGCAAGCACCACCCCGACGTCAACCCGGGTGACAAGGCCGCCGAGGACCGCTTCAAGAAGATCGCGGCAGCTTACGAGGTCCTGTCCGACGACAAGAAGCGCGCGGCGTACGACGAGTTCGGCGACGCTTCGCTCGCCGGCGGCTTCGATCCGACCAAGGCGCGCGAGTACGCGCGGTGGCAGAACACCCGGCGGCAACGCGCCGACAGCTACGACGACGGCCCGATCGAGTTCGACTTCGCCGACATGTTCGGGCGCGGTCGCCAGCGCGGTCCGTCGCGCGGGCCCGATCTGCACGCGCGCCTCCAGATGGAGCTGCGTCAGGCGTTCGAGGGCGCCGAGATCTCTCTCGACGTGCCGGGGCAGGGCACGGTGCGCGTGCGCGTCCCGCCCGGCGCCGACACCGGCTCGGTGATCCGGCTCGCCGGCAAGGGCTCGCCCGGGATCCGCGGCGGCCCGACCGGCGATCTCGTGATCGAGACCGAGGTCGCGCCGCATCCGCTGGTCAAGCGCGATGGGCTCGACCTCGCGCTCGTGTTGCCGATCGATCTCGACGAGGCGATCAACGGCGGCTCCGTCGAGGTGCCGACGTTCGAGGGACCCGTGATGTTGAAGATCCCGCCGCGCTCGCAGAGCGGTGCCAAGCTGCGGCTGCGCGGCAAGGGCATGCCGCGCAAGGACACGCGGGGCGATCTCATCGTCGAGCTCGCGGTCCGCTTGCCCGACATCGAGGATCCCGCGCTCGCCGAGGCCGCCCGCGGCAGCAAGGCCGCCTACTCCACGCCGGTTCGCCAGGGGCTCGCGCTATGACCTACACGTACGAATCGCTCATCGCGCTGGTCGACGGTGACCGCGAGCTGATCACGCAGCTCGTCGAGATCGGCGTCATCGAGATCAATGCCGAGGATCACGCGATCGTCGACGTCGACATCGTGCTGACCGCACGCACGCTGTATCGCGATCTCGCGATCGACTGGGCCGGCATCGAGGTCATCCTCCGGCTGCGCGGCGAGCTCGCCGGGGCGCGCCGCCGGATCGCCGAGCTCGAAGCCCAGCTCGCCGCCCGGTGATGATCGCCGCGATCCACCTGATGCGGCACGGGCTGGTCGAGAACCCGCACGACATCCGCTACGGCCAGCTGCCGGGTTATCAGCTGTCGGAGCGCGGGCGCGCGCAGGCCGCGGCGGCCGCGGCGCACCTGCGCGGGTTCCACGTGCCGATCGCGCGCATCGTCGCGAGCCCGCTCGAGCGCGCGGTCGAGACCGCGACGATCGTGCAGCGCGCGCTCGGCCTGCCGGCGATCGAGACCGACGAACGGCTGATCGAGCCGGCGAACGCGTTCGACGGCCTGGTCCGCACCGCGGTGCTCGGGCCGCATCACTGGCCGAAGCTGTGGAACCCGTTTCGGCCGTCGTGGGCCGAGCCGTTTCGCGACGTCGCGCAGCGCGTGCACGCGGTGATCGACGAGCTGCGCGGCCAGCCCGGCGTGTTGCTCGTGACGCACCAGGCGCCGATCTGGATCGCGCGCCGCGCGCTGGCGTCGCGCATGCCACCGTGGTTCGCGCCGGTGCGCTGCTCGCAAGGTTCGGTCACGTCGCTGCGGTTCGCGGGCGACCGCTTCGCCGGCGATTGGTACTGGGCGCCTTAGTGCGGATACTTCATCGCGCACGCCGCCTGTCGCGTCGCGTCGATCGTCGCGGCGGGCAGGGCGGGTACCGAGAGGTCGGGATGCGCGAAGTCGAACATGTCGAACGGCGGGACCGCGTTGGCGTCGCGGTGGGTGAGCGCGGGCAGGCCGAAGCGCGCCTCGACGAACCGCAGGATGCTCGTGTGATCGGTGACCTCGTGCGAGACGTAGCCTCGCTTCGCGTACGGCGACACCACGATCAGCGGCACGCGTAGCCCGTACTGATCGTACGGCACGTCGACGGTGCTGCCGTCGAGGATCGGCGCGATGTCGTCGGGGATGCAGGCCTTGGGCGGCACGACGTGATCGTAGAAGCCACCCTGCTCGTCGTAGCTGAGGAACAGCGCCGCGGTCGGCCAGTGCGGCGACTTCTCGAGCGCGTCGATGATGCTCGCCACCATCGCCTCGCCGACCTGGGGATCGCCGGGTGGATCCTCGTCGGGCGACACGCCACCCATCATGTCCGAGCCCTCGACGAACGTGACCTGCGGCAGGGTGCCGGCCGCGGCGTCGTCGAAGTACTGCGCGTACGGCAGCACGTGCGCGAGGTTGCGCGCCCAGGTGTCGCTGAGGATCGCGAACGACGGCAGATCCTGGACGTAGAACGCGTAGCTCACGTGGGCGTCGGTCAGCCGGGTGAACAGGTTGGGATAGATCGCGCCGGCTGCGTCCTTCTGGACCGGGAACACGTTCGACGTGATGCCGTACGCCGTGCCGGCCATGTAGAACGCGCGGTTGGTCCAGCTGTTCGCGAGCACCGACGAGAAGTGGCGATCCGAGAGCGCGAACGCGCGGGCGAGCGCGTAGTAGTACGGCAGGTCGGTCTCGTCGTAGTAGCCCATCGAGCGCGCGCCGGTCGGATCGTTCGTCGGATCGTCGGCTGCGTTGACCGTGGTGAACGCGTCGAGCGCGCCGCCGTCGAGCTCGTGGTGCACCTGGTCCCAGCTCTCCGCCGGGTTGTCGATGCAGTAGCGGGTCTCGTGGAAGCGCGCGATCGTGCCTCCCGGCGTCGTCGGGTCGGGGTTCGTGGCGTCCGCGGCCGCGCCATCGACGGTCTGGCCCGGCACGGTGAGCGACGAGAAGTATTGATCGAACGTCCGGTTCTCCTGCATCACGAGGACGACGTGATCGATCGGGATGTGGTCCGGGAAGTCGCGCAGCGTCAGCGACGCGAGATCGCCGCTGCCGTAGCCGCAGCTCGCGCGGCAGACGTCGGGATCCTCGGCGCAATCCGGTGGTGGGCTCGACGCGCATCCCGCCAGCGCGAGCGCGATCAGGGCGCGTGCCACGTCGCCATCGCCGGGATCAGGTACTGCGCCCAGTCATCGCTCGTGCCGTCGTGCGTGCCGGGCTGCTCGCGATAGACCAGCGGGATGCCGTGGGCGAGCATCTTGGTCTTGTCGCCGCGCACCTGATCGATGAGGAAGCTCTGGTCGTCGAGGTGCGCGGTGTGCGCGACGTTGAGCTTCCAGGCGACGGCGTCGAGCGCGGTGTCTTCGTTGCCGAGCCCGGCGGCATAGAGCCCCGAGTTCTCGATCAGGATGCCGGCGAAGTGCGCGGCGTCGGTCATGCCCATCTTGTACGCCATCATGCCGCCCGAGGAGTAGCCGGCGACGACGATGCGCTTCTGGTGGACGTAGAAGCACGAGCGCACGTCGGCGATCGCGGCCTGCACGGTCGGCACGTCGGTGCCGAGGTCCCAGCACATGCCGTCGCGACCACCGATCGAGATCGCGAGGTAATCCTGTGTCGCGCGCAACGCATACGGCACCGCACCCCAGGTCGCGAAGTTCATCGCCGAGTCGCCGCAGCCGTGGATCGCGACGAGCAGCGCGGTCGGTCGCGGGGCGGCGACGTCGTAGCCGACCGGGAGCCGGATGACGTAGTCGGAGGCCGCGGTCGTCCGCGTGAAGAACCCGTCGGCGTCGGCGGTGAACGGGCAGGCCTGCGTCGGACCCGGGCCGGCCTCGTCGACCGGCGCGTCGGCACGCGCATCGCCGGCTCCCGGGTTGCCATCGACCGCGGGGGCAGCTGGCGACTTCGAGCACGCCGCGAGCATCACGATCAGGGCGAACCTCATCCCCCGATCATACAGAGGTGTTCGGGCGATCGGCGTAGTATCGCGCTCGCATGGCGAGCGACAATCCCAAGCAGATCCTGGAGACGATCCTCGGCGATCGCTCGGATCTGATCGCGGCGGCCGGCGCGATCTTCGATCACGCCCAGTACCTGCTCGACGACGACGAGCGCCTCACCAAGACCGGCGCGCTCGACGGCGTCGGCCGCGATCAGCTGCGCGCGCGCGCGCTCGAGACGCTCGGCGGTCCGGCGCCCGACGTCGAGGCCGAGGACGCCGAGTGATCACCCGCCTGCGCCTCAAGGGCTTTCGCCGCTACGTCGACGAGACGTTCGAGCTCGGGCCCGGCGTCACGTTCATCAACGGCCGCAACAACGCGGGCAAGACCACGCTGTTCCTCGCGATCGAGTACGCGCTGACCGGCACGGTGAGCGGCGCGCGCAGCCAGGCCGTGCTGCTCAACCCGAACGCCAAGGGCCTCGGCGTCGAGCTGGTGTTCACCGGCCGCGACGGCAAGACCTACAAGCTGCAGCGGCTCCACCAGCTGCCGCCGCGCGCGAAGTCCAAGCTGGTCGGCGCGTTCACGCTCAAGGAGGTCGTCGGCGAGGGCGACGAGCGGTACTTGTTGTCGTCGGACTTCCAGGATCACGAGGATGCGCTCGCCAAGAAGCTCGCCGAGATCACGGGCATCTCGCGACGCGTGCTGCACCTCGCGGTGCACGTGCGCCAGGGCGAGATCGCGCAGATCCTCGACGGTGATGCGCGGCTCGACATCGCGCTCGGGATCACCGCGGCGACCACCGCGAACGAGGAGATGCGCTCGCTCGCGCTCGAGGACGAGCAGGCAGCCGACGCGCTGCCGGGGCTCGAGGCCACGCTCGCCCACCTGGAGCGCGAGCGCGCCGCGGCGACCACCGACACCTCGGCGCTCGAGACCCGCCTCGCTGGGCTGCGCACCGAGTCGGCGACGCTGACCGAGGCGATCGAGCACGCCGAGGAGGTCGCCGATGACGCGGCGTTCGAGGCGCTCGCCGACGCGGTCGAGACCTGGCGCGACGCCCGCGGCGACGTCGAGCGCGCCGAGGATGCGCTCGAAGGCGCCGGCGATGCCGATGCGATCGAGCGCGAGCGCGACGAGCTCGAGGCCGCGATCGCGGATGCCGAGGCCCGCCGCGACGAGACCGCGCGCCTCGCCGATCTCCGATCGCAGATCGCGCGCCGCACCAAGCACCTGGCGGCGACGCACGGCGCGACCTGCGAGTACTGCGGCTCGACGATGGATCGCGCGCGCGGGGCCGCCGAGCTCGCGGCGTGGACGACCGAGGCCGCCGCGCTCGAGGCCGACGCGGTCGACGAGCCGGCGCTGCGCGCGAAGCTGCGCGACGCGATGCGCGAGCAGGCCGCGCTGACCGCCGCGACCGCCGCGCTCGCCCGCGCGCGCACCGCGGCGACTGCCGCCGAGACCGCGGCCCGCGCCCACGAGCCCGGCGATCCGCGGTCGCTCGAGGAGATCCTCGAGGAGCGCCGCGGGGCCGCCGAGCGCGGCAAGCTCGAGCGCGCGACGACCAACGCGCGCAACGAGGCCCGGCTCGAGGCGGTCACCGCGTCGATCGACGAGATCGAGACCCGCGCCGAGACCCAGGCGCGCCGCGGCGGCGAGCTCGATCGCGAGCACGCTCGGACGAGCGCCGAGGTCGATCGGCTGCGCGCTCGCAAGCGTCGCGCCGACGATCTGCGCGTCCTGGCGTCGGCGTTCAAGGAGCTCCAGGAGCAGCTGCGCACGCGCGCGGCCGCCGAGCTCGCCGTCAGCACGTTCGCGATCTACGAGGCGATCGCGGTCGATCGCGAGGTCGTCGGAGTCGAGGTCGATCCGGCGCGCTATCAGGTGATGGTGACGTCGAAGGACACCGACGTCGCGATGCCGGCCTCGCTCGCGCAGGGCGGCGGTCACCGCCTGTTGCTCGGGCTCGCGTTTCGCCTCGCGCTCGTCCAGCGGCTCGGGCCGTTCCCGTTCATGTTGCTCGACGAGCCGACCTACGGGCTCGACGAGTACCACCGCCACGCGCTGCTCCAGCGGATCGCCGGGCTGAACCTGTGCGAGCAGATCCTCTTGATCACGCACCAGGAGATGGGTACGCCCGATCGTCGGATCTCGATCGGCACGGTGGCGGCGTGAACCGCGGCGAGGTCATCTCGAAGCACTGGGACAGCTTCGTCGCCGCCCTGGTCGACAAGCGGCCGGAGGTCATCACGCGCTACGAGCTCGACCACGCGGTGCCGGCCGAGGCGCCATCGCCCGCGATCCTCGACGGTCAGGTCCAGAAGGCGCTCGTGATCCTCCTGAAGCAGAAGCTCGACGCCGATCCGTCGATCAACCAGCGCTTCCTCGCGACCACCAAGGTGCCGCTGTGGAACCAGCTGCTCGCCGCGGCGCGGATCAAGGAGCTGTCGCGCGCGCACATCGTCAAGAAAGGCGGCCGAAAGCAGCTGCGCTACGACGTCGCCGACCTCGCGAAGACGTTCTTCGGCAAGGCGCTCCTGACCGAGGCCGGGCTCGCGCGCCAGAAGGTGCTCGACGGCGACGAGCTCGAGAAGCTCACCGCGGCGTGCGCCAAGGTCAAGCTGACGCTCCCCGAGTCCATCGAGCCCACGATCACCGAGATGTTCTTCGACGAGACCATCGCGCGGCCGGTGAAACCGCCGCCCAAGAAACCGAAGCAGGCCAAGGCATGATCGATCCGCACGAGCTGATGGCGAGGATGGAGGTCAAGGACCTCGCGCAGGAGACCCCGATCATCCTCGAGGGCCAGTACCGCGAGGCCTACGACGCGATGCTCGACGCCTACAACGCCGGGCTCTACGTCGGGCTGATCGGGCCGGTCGGCTCGGGCAAGACCGCGCTGTGCCGCCGGTTCGCCGAGGACCTGAAGCGGCCGTTCGAGTGGGTCACGTTCTCCGATCTCGTGCGCCCGGCGAACCTGATCGGCAGCTTCGATCCGACGCTGGTGTTCAAGTACGGCTACGCGATCGAGGCGTTCGTGCCGGGCCCGTTCACGATGGCGGCGCTGTCGGGTGGCGTGTTCCTCGCCAACGAGCTCAACCGCGGTGACGAGTACGTCCTCAACTCGCTGCTCGACACCCTCGAGGAGCGGAAGCTCTACATCCCGAGCCTCAAGAAGTGGTTCGGCGTCGACAAGAAGTTCTACTTCATCGCCGCGATGAACCCGGCGGAGGCGCGCGGCACCCGGCGGTTGCCCTCGGCGGTCAAGGATCGCATCAAGGTGTGGATCCAGCTCGGCTATCCCAAGAAGGCGACCGAGCAGAAGATCGTCGAGCAGCACTGCAGCGAGTATTCACTCCTGCCGAAGCAGATCGAGCTCGTCCTCGAGATCGTGCACAAGACGCGCGACGACGCGGCGGTCGCGCAGCCGGCGTCGATCCGATCGTCGATCGCGATGGCGCGGCTCGCCGCGGAGCGCGCCAAGCGCAGCGGCCGACCGCTCGACAACCAGCTGCTCGCGCAGGCCGGCAAGCTCGTGCTCGCCGAGGCGATCCAGATGAAGCCGGGGCGCGAGGTCGGCCCGTACCTCGATGCGCTGTTCACCGAGATCCTCGGCACGCCCGGATGAGTGAGGCGGCCTTTACGGGCGATCACGTCACCCGGTTCACGCCGATCACGTTCGGTCTCGCGTTCGTCCGCGCGATGCGCGAGCGCGACGGCATCTCGCACGTGCCGAGCATGCGGACGTCGCTCGCGGTGCCGCAGTTCCTGACCGCGCGGTACTTCCGGATCGGCACGCTGTCGGCGAAGGACTACGTCGAGGCCGCGGTGCTGCTCACGGTCCCCGAGGATCAGGGCGCCGCGTTCGAGGTCGCTCGCGAGCTGCTGTTCCCCAAGGACGCGGTGCCAAAGCATGCGGCCGCGGCCCCGGCGACCGGCCCGGCGCTCGACGGCGAGGTCCTGACCGCGCCCGATCCGCTCGACGCCGGCCCGTCCGTGCTCGACACGCTCGCCGGCATGAACCTCGATCTCGACAACCTCGATCTCTCGGCGCTCGATTCGCTGATGGACGCGCAGATCGCCGAGGCGACCGAGATGCGCGCGCTCGATCTCATCACCGAGCTCGCGACGTCGGACGATCCGGCGCAGCAGGACCTCGCGCAGCTCGCGACCACGTTCGGCGGCGTCGCCGAGCTCGAGGCCGACAACATCCGCGACGAGCCGCAGATGCGGCGGTTCGTGCTCGAGCGGTTGCTCGGCGGGCTCGGCGAGCTCGCACCCGAGACGATCGCGAGCGCGGCGCGCGCCGGCTTCGCGCCCGCGATCGTCGATGGTGCGGCCCCGTGGGAGCGCGCCGGGATCCTCGCGGCGACCGACGATCAGCCGGCGCTCACCGCGCTGCTCGACCAGATCCTCGCGACCAACACGGCGCGCGACCTCGGCCGCGCGCTGGCGTTCGTGCGCGTCGCGAGCCCGGCGACCGCGCCGCGGTTCCAGAGCCGCGCGCTGGCGTCCGCTCGCCACCTCGCCGACTGGGCCGAGATCGTCGACGGGCTCGGCGGCTTCGTCGAGCCGCCCGACGAGCTGGTCGAGCGCTCGGCGCGCGACAACGTGCGCCAGGCGCTGTTCGCCGCCGGCACGCTCGACACCGCGTTTCGCGCCGCCGACGATGCCGAGCAAGATCCCGAGCGCGTCGAGGTGCGCCACCGCGTGTTCGACGTGTGGGCCGACGCGCTGACCGAGCCGGCACCGCTCGAGGTCCTGGTCGACGTCGCGGTGCCGACGCCGCGCTGGGCCAAGCTCACCGAGGAGGCCACCACGACGTTCACGACCGAGCTCGCGACCGCGGTCACCGCGCGCCCGGTCGACGATCGCATGGCGCCGCTCGGCGAGGCCCTGCGCGTCGCGCGCCTCCTGCGCGAGACCGGCAGCAGCGTCGGCAAGCGTGGCGGCGCCGAGATCACGACCGTCGCGCTCGAGCTCGTCGCGTCGCGCACGCGCTTCTTGCCGCTGCTCGACGCGATCATCGACGTCGGCCTCGTCCCGCACGACACCGCGCGCGTGCTCGCGGCCGGCACCGTGCTCGGCATCTCGGAGGACGAGATCTATGCGCGGCTGTCCGAGCCGCTCGAGCAGCTGCGGTTCCTGATCGAGAGCAACAGCCAGGATCTCCAGCGGCACCTCGATCTGGTCGACAAGATCACGCACATCCCGACCGAGCTGCTGTCCGAGCTGATCGCGTGCTGCGTGCGCGACACCAACCGTATGGGCCTCGCGCTCCTGCTCGCGATCGCCCTCGGGCCGGTGCTCGCGCGCGGCCTGCCGCAGACGCTGGTCGACGACAGCCTCGGCTATCGCGGCATCGGCGGCGGCGAGAACCTGTTGCTGCAGTGGTTCACCTACCGCGACGCGCTGCCGTCGGAGTTCAAGTCCCGGGTGCGCGCGCTCGCGAAGGCCGCGCTGCTCGACGCCGCGCTCGTGTGGATGCACAAGGGCGTCGGCGGCGCCGAGCGCGGCCTCCTGCCGCAGTCGCGCACGCGGCCGTATCGCCCCGGCGACGATCTCGATCACCTCGACATCGACGGCACGCTCGAGGCGCTCGCGAGCTCGGGCAAGACCGTCGATCAGATGTCGCACGACGACCTGCTCGTGCAGGACACCTCGAGCGGGCGCGCCGGGTTCGGCGTCTTGATCGACATCTCCGGCAGCATGAGCGGCAAGGATCTCGCGGTGTGCGCGATCGCGGTCGTCATGCTGATGGGCCGGCTGCAGCCCGAGGAGCTCGCGCTCGCGGTGTTCGAGAGCAACACGCACGTCGTGAAGACGTTCGCGTCGAGCCGCGAGCTCGACGACGTCGCGACCGATCTGCTCGATCTGCGCGCGACCGGCGGCACGTGCGTCGATGCGGCGTTGAAGTTCGTGCGCGACGAGTTCGCCTCGCAAGCCGAACAGGAGCGGCGGGTCTTGTTCCTGCTGTCCGACTTCTGCTTCTTCGAGGACGAGTCGGTGCTGCGCCCCGTGCTCGACAGCCTGAGCGCGCTCGGCGTGCACTTCGTCGGCGTCGGCCACGGCCACGTCGATCGCGAGGTCGCTGCGCTGTTCGGCGATCGCCTCGGCGGACAGGTGACCAAGGTCCCATCGCTCGCCCGGTTGCCCGAGCTGCTGCTCCAGGCGCTCGCGTGGATCGCCGCCGGCGCGCAGTGAGCTATGCTATCGGCGTGCATCGCCTCGCGATCCTCGCGCTCGTGCTCACTCCGGCGGTCGCGCGCGCCGACGAGCCGGTCGAGGGCGGGCCCACCGATCCGAGCGATCACCCGCCGATCCACAACCGGATCAACTTCCGGGTGGGCATGGCCTCGGCCGACGCCGATCTGAACGGCAAGGGCCACCCGACGATCTGCCTCGACGTCAACATCGCGTTCGGGTTCGGCGTCGAGTCGTGCGGCACCGGCGAGCAGCTCCTCCACAACGACTTCGGTCAGGAGATCTCGCACTACCGGATCAACTACACGGTCGTCGAACGCTCGCTCTGGAAAGGCACGCTTCACGCGCGCACCGGCGTCGGGTTCGCCGAGATGCAGGTCGGCAAGGACAACCCGGGCTTCGTGTTCGGTGCGCCCGACGCCGATCGCGGTTCGGTGTCGGGCCCCGAGGCGGCGGTCTCGGCGCAGTGGCTGCTGCCGCTCTACAAGGGCCTCGACTTCGTGATCACCGGCACCGGCGGACTCGCGTACTTCGCGCACGCGCCGGAGCTGGCGACGACCAAGTCCGAGCTCCAGTCGTTCGCGTCGATCGAAGCCGGCATCGGCTGGTAGTACACGGCCGCACGATCCGGCCGATTGATCCTGCGTGCGTCGAGCCGTGGTCTTCACCGTGGTCGGAGCCTGGCTCGTCGGGGTCGCCATCGCCGCGGTCGTCGTGTTCGATCACGCGACCACGCCCGGGGCGGACGGCCCGACGCCGGCACGCTGGCCCGACGCATCGCGGATCGCCCGCGCCGCGACCGCTCCGACGCTGCTGGTGTTCGTGACTCCCGGGTGCCCGTGCACGCGCGCGACATTCACCGAGCTCGGCGCCGCGATCGATCAGATGCGACCACGCCCGGCGGTGGTCGTCGTGGTCGAGCACGGTGATGCGAGCTATCGGCCGCCGATCGAGGTCACGGCCATCGTCAGCGACGACGGGACCGAGATGGCGCGGTTTGGCGCGCGGACGTCGGGTCACGTCGCGCTCTACGACGCCGGCGGTGCCCTCGCGTTCACCGGGGGCGTCACCGGCGAGCGCGGGCATATCGGTGACAACGTCTCGCGACGCGCGCTGGTCGCCGCGGCCTCGCCGACTCCTCATCGGGTCTACGGCTGTGCGCTGGACAACGCCCCATGACGCCCGAGCGACACCTCGCCGAGAGTCTCCTCGTCCATCGCGTGAAGACCGACCGGATGTTCGCGTGGTTGCTCGCGGCGCAGTGGTTCTTCGCGATCGTGCTCGCGTTCATGCTCTCGCCGTACAGCGCCAGCGGCGGCGTACACTTTCACCTCAAGGCTGCGGTCTGCATCGGCGGCCTGCTGACCGGCCTGCCGATCACCCTGACCGTGATGCGTCCGGGACAATGGGAGACGCGGCACATGGTCGCGGCTTCGCAGATGCTGTGGTCGGCGCTGCTGATCATGATCACGGGCGGGCGGATCGAGACGCACTTCCACATCTTCGGCTCGCTCGCGTTCCTCGCGTTCTATCGCGACTGGCGCGTGCTCGTCACGGCCACGGGGGTCGTCGTCGCGGATCACCTGGCGCGTGGGCTGATGTGGCCCGACAGCGTATACGGCGCCTCAAATCCCGAGTGGTGGCGATTCCTCGAGCATGCCGCCTGGGTCGTGTTCGAAGACACCGTGCTGGTGGTCATGTGCCGGCAGTCCATGCGCGAGATGCGGGTCAGCGCGTCGCGCCAGGCGAGCGTCGAGACCGAGGTACAGCTCCGCACCCGCGAGCTCGAGGCGAGCCTCGCCCACGTCAAGCAGCTCGCGGCGACCGAGAAGCAGCTCGAGGTCGAGCTCCGCCAGGCGCAGAAGCTGGAGTCGGTCGGTCGGCTCGCGGCCGGCATCGCGCACGAGATCAACACGCCGATCCAGTACATCGGGGACAGCCTCGCCTTCGTGCGCGAGGCGATCGGCGATCTGCCGACCGCCGATCCCGAAGAGCGCGACTACCTCGACGCGCAGATCCCGATCGCCCTCACGCGTGGCCTCGATGGGATCGCCCGCGTCGCTCGCATCGTGCGCTCGATGAAGGTGTTCGCGCACCCCGACCAGCCGGAGATGACCGCGGTCGACCTCAACGAGGCGCTCGCGAGCACGTTCGACGTCGCGCGCAACGAGTACAAATATGTCGCCGACGTCGACCTCGCACTCGCGAGCGATCTCCCCTCGGTGTGTTGCCATGCGGGCCAGATCAACCAGGTGTTCCTGAACCTGGTGGTCAACGCGGCGCACGCGATCGGCGACGCCCATCCGGCGGGGACGCGCGGACGGATCGCGGCCACGACGCGCCGCGACGGTGACTCGGTGGTGATCGCGATCGCCGACAGTGGTGCCGGGATCCCCGAGGCGATCCGCGACCACGTGTTCGAGCCGTTCTTCACGACCAAGCCGGTCGGCAAGGGCACCGGGCAGGGACTCGCGATCGCCCACTCGGTGATCGACCGCCATCGTGGCTCGCTCACGTTCGAGTCGGTGGTCGGCATCGGGACGACGTTCTTCGTGCGCCTGCCGATCACCGCGGCCGCATGATGAGCGTCACGGACAGTTCGAGAGGCCGGCGTCGCGACAGATCTGGGTCGCGGTGCGCGCCGCCTTGAACAGCCGCAGCTGGTCGAGCATACCGACGAGCGGATTGCCGCCGCCCGCCGGATTGTTGCCGCCGAGCGTGATGCCCGTGGTCGTCGCGGTCGAGATCGCTGCGCCGCCGACCGACTTCGACAGCACACCGGAGATGTAGATCGTGACCGCGGTGCCGCCGTCGCTGGTGCACGCGACGTGCGTCCAGGTGCCGCTCGGGATGACGGCCGAGGTCGTCACCGAGGCTCCGGCGGTGCAGGTCAGCGCGCCGCTCGCCTGCACGAAGAACCCGAACTGACCCTCGCAGTCGAGGATGCCGCCGCGCCCGCCGGTGAAGCTCGCGAGCGTCGGGTTGACCCACGCCTCGATCGTGAGCGCCGGGACGTCGAACGCGCTGCTGTCGGCGACGTCGATCTCGGTCGTCGTGCCGAGCACGAGCGCATTGCCGACCTTGCCGGACGCGAAGCCGACGCTCGATATCGTCGTCGGATCGTGACCGTGGCCCGACGCATCGAGCAGGTTGCCGTCGAACGGGTAGCACGCGACGAGCGTGGCGTCGGTCGGGTCGCAGAACGGGGCGATCGCCGGCGCGTCGATCGCGACCGGCGCGTCGAGCACCGATCCATCGCCGGTCGCGGGTGGGGCATCGATCGCGCGGCCGTCGGCCGGCGTGCCCTGCGAGACCGACTGCGTGAAGCCGCATCCGGTGAGGACGATCACCCACCATCGGTAACCAGCCATCGAACAAGGCTACCCTCAGTTGTGACCGTTCCGTGACGTGGTGAGCGGGCTTCCCTCGTTACGCTCCGCGTCATGGGCGACCGCATCACCACGAACACGTCGATCTCTGGATACGGCGTCTGGCACCCACCCACGGTGCTCGACAACACCGAGCTCTGCGTGGCGTTCAACGAGTACGTGCGGCGCGACAACGCGAAGCACGCGGACGCGATCGCAGCCGGCACGCGCGAGGCACTCCGCGAGTCGTCGCCCGAGTTCATCGTCAAGGCATCGGGCATCGTCAACCGCTACGTCGAGGACAAGCGCGGGCTCGTCGATCCCGAGCGGATGTGTCCGAACATCGCCGATCGCCCCGAGGAGCAGATCAGCATCCAGGCCGAGTACGCGGTCAACGCGGCGCGCGACGCGCTCGCGGTCGCCGGGCGCGCCGGCGAGGACGTCGATCTCGTGATCCTCGGCGCGTCGTGCATCCAGCGCAGCTATCCCGCGCTCGCGATCGAGGTGCAGAACGCGCTCGGCGCGCACGGCCACGGCTTCGATATCTCGCTCGGCTGCTCGACCGGCGCCGCCGCGCTCGAGCTCGCGTCGCAGGCCGTCCAGCTCGGCCGCTCGCGGTGCGCCCTCGTCTGCCTGCCCGAGCTCACCAGCCCGCACCTCAACTGGCGCGATCGCGACGCCCACTTCATCCTTGGCGACGCGTCGGTCGCGATGGTGATCGAGGCGACCGATCGCGCGCGCCCCGGGTCGTGGGAGATCCGCTCGACGCGCATGGCGTCGAAGTGGTCGAACAACATCCGCAACAACTTCGGCTACACGAACCGCTGCGATCCGAGCACCGAGGGCAACGCCGACAAGCTGTTTCACCAGCAGGGCCGGCGCGTGTTCAAGGACGTCGTGCCACTCGCCGAGAAGTTCGTGCTCGACTCGATCGCCACGCACGGCCTCACCCCGCACCAGATCTCGCGCTACTGGCTGCACCAGGCGAACCAGAACATGAACGACCTGATCGCGAAGCGCATCCTCGGCCGTGACGCCACGCCGACCGAGGCGCCGCTCACGCTCGCCGAGTACGGCAACACCGCGTCGGCCGGCTCGCTGATCGCGTTCGCGCTCCACAACGACGACCTGCCGGCTGGCAGCATCGGCGTGATGGCCGCGTTCGGCGCCGGCTACTCGCTCGGCTCGCTCGTCCTGCAGCGTTCGTAGGCTACTTGCACGGATCGCCGGCGAGCTTGCCACCACCGTCGAGCGGCTGGCCGCCGATCGGGCGATCGCGGAGCGCCGCGTTCGCGAACTCGACGCGCCGGTTCTGCGCACGGCCCTCGATCGTGTCGTTGGTCGCGATCGGCTTCTGCCCGCCGAACCCGACCGGGACGAGCCGCTTGCAGTCGATGCCCTTGGCGACGATCGCCTTGGCGACCGCGAGCGCGCGCGCCTCGCTGAGCTTCTGGTTGTCGTCGGCCTTGCCCTGGGTGTCGGTGTGGACCTCGACGCGCATCGCGGTGATGTAGGTCTTGTCGGTCAGGTACGCCTTCACGTAGTCGATCGCGTCGCTCGACGCCGGCTTCAGCGTCGCCTTGCCGGTCTCGAACGTGACCTCGTGCGGCACGACGAGCCGGTTGTCCTTGATCTCGAACTTCGGGGCATCGGCGAGCGCGGTCGCCGAGACCAGGATCAGAGCCGCAGCAAAGATGCGCATCCGCCCACGATAACACTCAGGCGCAGCCGTCGGGACCGCACGCGGCGCCTTCGGCGACCTCGACAGCGCCGGCGTGCTCCGACCACGCCTTGGCGAGCGCGTCGGCGAGCACCGCGGCGGGCTGCGCACCCGACACGCCGATGCGACCGGCCATCACGAAGAACGGCACGCCGCTGATCCCGAGCTCGCGCGCGAGGCTCTCGTCGGCCCGCACGTCGCTCGCGTAGCGATCGCCGGCGAGGATCGCGAGGGCCTCGTCGGTCGCGAGCCCGACCTCGCCGCAGAGCTGGGCCAGCACCTCGGGCTCGCCGACCGCGAGGCCCTCGGTCATGTACGCGCGCAGGATCCGCTCCTTGAGCGCACCCTGCTTGCCGTGCTCGTGCGCCCAGTGAAGGAGGCGGTGCGCGTCGAACGTGTTGCCGCTCTTGATCCGGTCGTAGCGAAACTCGAGGCCGGCCTTCGCGCCGGTCGCGATCACCTGATCGATCCGCTTCTGACCCTCGGCGACCGACATGCCGTACTTCGCGGACAGTCGCTGCGCGTAGCTCTGGCTGTCGTCGCGCACGCGCGGTGCCTTCGGATCGAGCTCGAACGCGCGCCAGACGATCTCGACGTCGGCGGCGTGCGGGAACTTCGTCAGCGCCTCCTCGAGGTGACGCTTGCCGATGTAGCACCATGGACACGCGATGTCGGACCAGATGTCGAGTCTGAGCTTGGCCACGACGCATGATACCCTGGGGGCGTGCGTTGGCTCGTCATCCTCGCGTTCGCCGGCTGCGGCCGGCTCGGCTTCGACGACATCGCGGCAGGCGCGAGCGACGCGACGCCGATCGCGGTCGACAGCGCGAGCGGCCCGAGCTTCCTCGACACGTTCGACCGGCCCGATCAGGCAGGTGTCGGCAACAACTGGGTCGAGCACGATCCCGGCGTGTTCTCGATCGCGAACCACGAGGTCCACCGCGTGGTCCAGGGCGACTGGACGACCAACATGGTGTCGCAGCCGCCCGACGGCACACTCGATCTCGAGATCGCGATGGAGTTCGTCGTGACCGACACCGCGACACCCGACTGGCCGCAGATCTTCGTGCGCGGCATCCCGGCGAACTTCGACGGCTACTATCTGTGGGTCGACACCGGCCCATCGGCGACCGATCTGCGACCGCTCGATCTCGCGCGCAAGCCCGACGACCAGAGCTGGTGGACGCCGCTCGCGACCACAATGGTCCCGACCGCCACCGTCGGCTCGCGTTATCGCCTGCGTCTGCGCGCGACCGGAGCACACCCGGTCCACCTGCAGGCCTGGTACGAGATCTTCGACGGCAGCGCGTGGAGCTCGTCGATCACGCTCACCGCCGACGACAACGATCCCGACGCGCTCGTCGATCCAGGAGTCTGGGGCTTCGACGGCCACACCGGCTCGACCGGCGGTCCGTACGTCTACGACAACTTCTCGATGACCAAGCTCTAGTCGCGAACGATTCCGACGACGAACGCGTCGACGATCTCGACGACGGAGAGCGCGAAGTGGCTGTTGGTGCCGAAGCTGTCGGTGATCATCGGCAGCTGAGTCTCGAGTTTCGCGATCCCACCGAGGTCGTAGGCGACCGGCGCGTTCGCGTACGCATGCGCGATGGCGACCGTGAGCTCGAGCCGCGCCGGCATCGTCAACGGCTTGCCGAGCTCGATCGTGGCCTCGTCGAAGATCGACCGGGCGCGCGCGGCCTGGTCGAGGTAGGCGAGGGCGCCGGCACGGGCCACACGACCCCGGATTGCGGTGCACCCGGTCTCGGTGCGCTCGAGGTCGGTGGCGAGCTCGGCGAGCTCGTCGCGCCGGTCGTGGAGGCGCAGCACGCGGACGGTCTGCTCGGTCGCCCACCCGACGTCGCAGGCCGCAGCGAGCCCGGCGCGGATGCTGCCGAGCAGATCGGGGAACAGCTCGGTGCGGTCGAAGTGCGAGGCGACGATCAGCGCCCGGGTGTACAGCGCCCCGCGTTCCATGATGTCGGTCGTCGCGATCGCCTCGATCGCGCGATCGAGGAGCGGCGCGGCCGCCTTCGCCGGCAGCGCGAGCATCTCGTCGAGCGCGCCCTCGAGGAGCCGGGCACGTTCGGGGTCGAGGTCGTGCGCGCGTGCGATCAGGCGCGTCAGCTCGACCTCGCGGTTCGCCGCGGTGAAGGTCACGTGCTCGCCACGGCCGCGACGCTTCGAGAAATCGTCGATCGCGTCGAGCTTCTCGGTGCGTGCGAGGACCGCGGACACCTCGCGAAGCCGGTCGACCTTGTAGCCCGCGACGCGGTCGAGCGTTGCGAGCCGTGCGCGCACCGGTTCGGGCAACGGGGTCTCGGGTGGATCGCCGGAGATCGCCTGCTCGATGCGCGCGACGTACGCCTCGACGAGGACCGCGTGGACCTCGTCGGATGCGATCGGCAGCGCGGCCTTGGCGTTCGCGATCAGCCGGCGCGCGACCTCCGGTCGACCGAGGCGCGCGTAGCCGTAGGCGAGCTCGAGCGCGACGTAGGCGTTGGTGTATTCGAGCGGGGCCTCGATGGGCGAACGCTTCCGGGCGGTCGTGCCGATCTTCTCGCGGAGCTGATCGAGCGCGGCGACCCTCGGGTCGGCGACCGGCGCGGCCTTGCAGCCGAGGCAGAGGACCGCGATGACAACCAGACGCACGCGACACCGTACCAGCTACTATCCATCGGTGACCGCGCCGACCGTCGTGGACCTGTCCGAGACCGAGCAGCGCTGGATCGTGACCTGTTGCAAGGCCGCGATGGACTGGGCGGGGACCGACGACCTGCCGTCGCTCGAGCAGCTCGACGACCTTGCCGAGCGGCGAATGGCCGAGCCCGAGAACGCGGCGATCGCGATCGACGTGATCGCGGTCGCGGTCGGCGAGCACATCCGTCGGGGCTCGAAGCTGACCTGGAAGGTCGTGACCGACGACTATGGCACCGCGATCGCCCTGTATCGCTCGGTCGGGCACATCGTCGTCGTGCCGCAGAGCATCGTCGCCAAGCGGTGGCCGGACGGGCAGCGGTTCGTTGTGTCGCTCGTGACCCAGATGCTCGCCGAGCTCGGCAAGATCTTCGACGAGCTCGAGCCGTCGAACTGATGGCCAAGCGGCGCTCCGATCGCCCGGCCGGTGTGCCGATCGAGGCCGCGCCGTACGGCGGTCGCTGGCTGCTGCGCACCGACGACGAGACGCGGCAGTGGGATAAGGACGGCCGCCTGTTCGAGCACCAGGTCGGCCGACTCGAGACCCGGTTCGACATCAAGGGCCGGCTCGCCTCGCGCGGCGAGTACGCCGAGGCCGAGGGTGGCAAGCGCCAGGTCCGTCACGGGATCTGGGTGTTTGGCTCGCCTGACGGTGACGTCCATCGCGAGTCGCGCTACGAGATGGGCGACGAGGTCGCGCGCGCGTGGTTCCAGCACGGTCTGCGGCGCGACGGCGCGATCTCGCAGCTCGGCCGCGACGATGTCGAGGTCGACACCTGGCGCGTGTGCGACGAGACCGATCGCGCGATCGCGACGATCGAGCTCGGCCGCGCGTATCCCGACGCCGAGCTGCTCGCGATCCCGGCGATGCGCGAGGCCACGGTCTCGGCCGAGGAGCTCGCCGATCTGGTCGGCGACGCCGCCGACGCGGCCTCGGTGTGCGCGTGGATCCGCATGGCCGCGCGGCTCGCTGACATCGCGCCGCTGACGCGGATCCCGTGCCGCGCCGAGCGGTGGTCGTGGGTCGCACACAGCTTCACGTACTGGCACGACGGCGAACCGACGCCGCTGCGTGGTGGCACGCTCGGCGCGCGGCTCGCGGCGGCGCGCTGGGGCACGCCGTGGAGCGAGGTGCTCGAGGACGGAGGCGCGTGGCTGTTCGAGCACGGACGCCCGCACGCCGCGCTCGACTTCCTCGAGGTCGCGGCGCTGTTTCGCGGCACGCCGTCGGCGGTGCGCGTGCAGTGTCTGCGCGCGCTCGATCGCGACGACGAGGCCGCGGCGCTCGACGATGGCATCGCGGCCGGCGAGCTGCGCGCGCTGCTCGCGCTCCGCTCCGATCCGCGCGGTGCCGCGGGCGCGCTCGCCGACGCGATCGAGGTCGCACGCGGCTCGACCGCACTTGCCGTCAAGCCGCGGGCGCGGCTGTTGCGCGCGTACGCCGCGGGTCGTGCCCCGACGAAGGCCGATGTCGCGCAGCTCAAGCGCTCGATCCCCAAGGCGTTGCGCGAGTCGATCTACGACGACGCGATCCTCGAGGCCGGGTTCGTCGACGGCCCTTGCGGGGTGAGCGCCGAGGCGTTCCTCGCGCACGTCGACGACGCGTTCCGGATCTGGCCGCGCGCGACCGAGCTCACGCTGATGTACGCGTCGGGCGTGATGGCGCGGATCGCGGCGTGCGCGGCGCTCGCGCGTTACACCGGGCTTTCCCTGGTCGACACCTACCTGTTCGGCGGCGGCGCCGCACAGCTCGCGACCTCGCGCTTCATCGGCAACCTCGAGAAGCTCGGGCTCTACGGCACGAACCTGTACGACGACGATCTGCAACCGATCCTGGCGGCGCCGCACCTCGGCAACCTGCGCGAGCTCGAGCTCGGCAACCCGCGCGAGGACCAGAACTACACGCTCGACGGGCTGCGGCCGATCGCGAACGCGCGGTTCGCGTCGCGTCTCGAGTACCTCGGGATCGCGAAGCGCTACTTCGACGCCGACGTCGTGCCCGACGTGATCGCGCGGCTGCCCGCGCTGCGTGTGGTCGATCTCGAGGCCAGTGACCTCGGCGAGCCCGGCATCGTCGCGCTGGCCGCGCTGCCGCATCGCTTCACCGGACTCTCGCTGCAACGGTGCGGGATCGACGCGGCCGCGATGCGCGTGCTCGCCGCGTCGCCGGTGATCGCGGAGCTGACCGCGCTCGACCTCGGCGGCAACCCGCTCGGCGAGGATGGCCTCGTCGCGCTCGCGCGCTCGCCGTACCTCGGCAACCTCGCGACGCTCGGGGTCGGCGGGCTCGACGACCAGACCAAGCCGACCGGCCCGTTCGTCGAGGAGCTCGCGCGCGGCGCGATCGCCGAATCGATCGCCGCGCTGGCATTCGGGCTCGGCCGGCTCGGCCCGCGCGGCGCGCACGCGATCGCCTCGCGCGTGTGGCCGAACCTGCAGCGCGTCGAGCTCTACGGCAACCGGATCCTCGACGACGGCGCGATCGCGCTGTTCCAGTCGCCGGCGCTGGCGACGATCCGCTACCTCGACCTCGGCAACAACGACCTCACCGATGCGAGCGGCCAGGCGCTCGCCGAGTCGCCGTACGCCGACGCCCTGACGCACGTCGAGCTCGGTGGTGCGCTGTTCGACAAGGCGACCCGCGATCGCCTCCGCCGCCGGTTCGGCGCGCGGATCCAGTTCGAGTATCCCTGGGCGCGGCGATAATTCCGGAAGAAATGGCAGACTCGTAGCATGATCGACGACGAGCCCGCCGACGACTTCGATCCCGCGATCGAGTGGAAGTTGCGGGCCTGGGCGATCCCCGCCGCGCTCGCGCTCGCGCTCGCATTCAACTGCTGGCCGACCGGTCACATGTTGCAGCGCACGTTTCTCACGATGATCCCGCACGAGGTCGGCCACGCGCTCACCGGCTGGTGGTGCGGGATCACCGCCGTGCCCGGATTGTGGAAGACCTTGATCCCCGAGACCCGCGGCGTGCTCGCGCCGATCGTCGTCGCCGGGCTCGCGATCGGGCTCGCCTACGTCGGCTGGCGCACCGAGCGCACGCGGTTCGTGATCGCCGCGCTCGTGCTCGGCGGCCTCCAGCTCGTCGGCTCGACCTGCAGACTCGAGACCGCGCACACCGCGATCACGTTCGGCGGCGATGGTGGCGCGATGGTGATCGGGACGCTGCTCGTGATGACGTTCTTCGCGCCGGCGGATAGCAAGCTGCGTGCCGGCGGCCTGCGCTGGGGGCTGCTCGTGATCGGCGCGGCCGCGTACGTCGACACCGCGATGACGTGGTGTCGCGCGCGCGGCGATCACGAGTTGATCCCGTTCGGCGAGATCGAGGGTGTCGGGCTCTCCGATCCGTCGAAGCTCGCCGAGGCGGGCTGGAACCCGACGCAGATCGTGGCGCGCTACATGCTGCTCGCGACCGCGTGTCTTGCCGCGATCGTCGGCGTCTGGGCGTGGCAGACGTGGGCGATGCGACGGCGCGCTACATCTTCGCGTTGAGGTACTTCACGAGCGCGTTGTCCTTCGTGGCCGCCGCGAAGTCCTTGTCGCTCGCGCACGTCATGTAGGTCTCCTTGCCCTTGCCGGCGCCGGCCATCAGCTTGGGCTCGTAGACCTTGCTCCAGTACTCGCCCGCGGCCTTGTCGGTCTTCGCGAGCGTGGTCCACTTGTCGAGATCGACGACGACGTCCTTCATCGCGGCGTCGGTCGCCTTGATCGCAGCGCCCGCCGCCTTGCAGTCTTTGCCCGCGGCACCGAGCTCGGTGCCGAGCTTGTCGATCGCGGCGATCGCCTTGTCGGTGCTCGCGGCGATCGCGTCGGTCACGCTCGCCGGCTTGGCCGGCGCGGCCTCGACAGCCGAGCCCGAGCCCGAGCCCGAGCCCGAGCCCGAGCCGGCCATCGTCACGGCCGAGCCCGAGCCGGAACCCGAGCCGACCATCGTGACGGCCGAGCTCGAGCCGGAGCCAGAACCATCGGAACCGGAGCCCGCACCGTCGGCTGGCTTCTTCTTGCAACCGAACAGCGAGAGCGCGAGGACCAGCGTGAATGTTGTCAGAGTCTTCATGTCGGAACGATGCGATGCCGAGGCCGCGAAGTCCTGCACTCTTGTGTCGCGCATCGTGCGCGCCTCGTTACAAGCTGGGAAGCTCGCTCACCAAGGCTCGGTCGAGCTACGCTTCACAGCGTCGTGACGCTAGCGGACTGTGGGATGGATTGAGCATGGATGTGGTGGGTGTCGATAGCATCTCGGGGTGGATGCGGCGGACATCGAGCTCGTGACGCGTTACGGGGCGGAGCTCGGCAAGGTGAAGGTCGACCCGAGCAGCATCGAGCAGCTCGTGATGAACCTGGTCGTCAACGCGCGCGACGCGATGCCGACCGGCGGCAAGCTGACGATCGAGACCGCGACCGTCACGCTCGGAGCCGA